>NZ_CAXSKS010000006.1:0-202502 GCF_964238105.1 Coprococcus sp. HPP0074
ACCGCCGTATACGGAACCGTATGTACGGTGGTGTGGGAGGACGGTAAATAAAATAATTATTTACCTCCTACCCGATTCGTGTATAGAAAATTGATTTTGAAATCCGGGAATACTATTCCTCTGGCGTGATAGAGCCATCCCCCTGATCAGGTGGGGAGGTTTCTCCACCACCGTGGTCTTCGCCATTTCCGTTTTCGCTGCCAGTTCCACTCTCAGATCCATTATTTCCATTTCCAGAACCGTTGTTTCCATTTGGATTTCCGGAATTTGGATTTTCTGGGTCAGGTGTTACTGGTTCATTGTCAGTTGATTCGTCTTCTGACTCGTCCTCAGCGGAACTGTCTGAGTGAGTGTTAGTAGAAGGCATATAGTAGCCTTCGTGCTTTCCATCACATCTTTGACCGGAATCTGTTGCAACATATTCTGTCACTTGTGGACAGCTGGACAACGGCAGCTTTCCAGAACTTGCACAGACGGCAGTCTTTTCAACTGTGTCAGGCATCACAAAATCTTTGTATTCTAGACCTTCGTGTACTCGCTCCATAATGCTGTTCCACAGTGTCAGGTGCCATGAAGTATTATCCATAGGCTTGTTGGAGTCATATCCACCCCAGACAGAAGCAGTGTAGTATGGAGTATATCCGGAGAACCAGATATCTACATTATCGGAAGTTGTACCAGTCTTACCGGATACTGGCATATTGCTGAGTGCAGCACCGGTACCGGTTCCTTTTGTCACAACATCTATCATTGCATTTGTCAGCAGTCCGGCAGTAGAAGCCTTTACGACTTGATGCGTCTCGGAAGTGTTATCAATCAGTACATTTCCAGAATGATCGAGAATCTTCGTATAGAACTTCGGTTTTGTGTAAGTTCCGTTATTTGCAAGGGACGCATAGGCGGCAGTCATCTCGAGGTTATAGACACCGTGCGTGATACCTCCGAGCGCAGTTGCCTGCTGGATATCGCTGAAAGTCTGTCCGTTGATTACTTCCTGATCTACAACAGTGGAGAATCCAAAGCTCTTCAGGTAATCAAATCCAGTCTGCTCTCCAATCTCAGTGAGTGCTTTGACTGCAACGACATTCATAGACTGTTCGATCGCTTTCCTTACAGTCACCCAACCTTTGTAGGAAAAATCCCAGTTATTGACTTCTTTTCCGTTTTTATAGCGGTATGGTTCGTCTTTGATCGAGGTGTGAAGTCCCATTGCACCAATATCAAGTGCAGGGGCATAAGTTGATACAATCTTAAAACAGGAACCAGGCTGTCTTGCAGATTCCGTCGCACGGTTGAGAGAAAGGCTTTCCGTCTTCTCGCCGCGTCCTCCGACGATTGCTTTTACCTCCCCGGTGTATTGATCCATAATCACAAAAGAAGCTTGTGGTTGTGGAACGATCGTCTTTTTTTCCACCTGAGTGTCTCCTTCGCGGGAGATTGTTGATTTGTATTCATCAATCGCCGCCTGAGCAAGTTCAGGGGTAGAGAAGACGAGCGGATAAGAGTCATTTCTTGTCTGACGCAGATACTGCTCGAGCATCTCTTTGCTGAAGTTTTCGACAGTTCCATCAGAGCGTGTGATCGTGAGCTGATAGTCGATCAGGCCAAATTCTGTATTGTACGGATAGTTATTCGGGTTTAAAAACTCTTCATCACAGATTTGCTGAATTCTTGCATCCTGAGTTGCGTAGATGGAAAGACCACCGCTGTAAAGAGCATTATAGGCTTGTGTCTCCGTATATCCCAGCTTTGTCTGTAAGTCGGAAATGACTTGTTTAGAAAGCTCATCGATAAAATAAGTGTATGGAGTGTCTGTGGATGTATCGGCATTTGTAACCTGAATCCGGTCATAAACGGGATCAGCCATGGCAGTATCGTACTCTTCCTGGGAAATATATTTCTGTTCTAACATGTTGCCGAGAACAAGTTTGCGCCGCTTGGCATTTTCTTCCGGGTTGACTGTAGGGTCATATCTTCCAGGATTCTGAGTAATGCCGGCGATCACGGTACATTCTGAGAGTGTCAGCTGCGATACGTCTTTGTTGAAGTAGCGTTTGGCAGCGGATTGAACTCCGAGTGTGTTCTGTCCTAGGTTGATCGTATTCATATAATTTTCCAGAATCTCTTCTTTGCTCATCTGCTTTTCCAACTCCAGAGCAAGGAACTGTTCCTGAATTTTACGTTCGACACTGTCTAAGAATGTCTTTTCCTGTGAGAAATTCGGAAAGACATTATTTTTTATCAATTGCTGGGTAATCGTGCTGGCACCTTCAGAAAAGTCACCGCTTGTGATGCCGACAAGACCGGCACGAAGAATTCCTTGCAGGTCGATTCCGTTATGCTTGTAAAAACGTTCATCTTCGATCGCTACAAAAGCGTCCTGAAGGTCTTCCGGTATTTCGTTGATTGTTTTATAAATACGGTTGGAACCGGAAGTAACAAACTTTTCTAATTCCTGTGAACCGTCTGCGTTATAAACAGTTGTGAAGTATCCACTCGGTTTGACAGAAGCAGGAGAGATCTTCGGAGCTTTGTCAAGAATTTTCTTCAAGAACAGACCGCCGCCAATCATACCGATGATAATGAGCAAGAGAAAAACAATTAAAAATCCTTTGAAAATCCGGACACCTGCTCGTTTTTTCTTCATCTTTGATTTTGAAGATATTTTCTTCTGTTTTTTGACAGAATTTCGTTTTCCATAATTCATGAATGGTTTCCTCCTTTATCAGGTAATTATATCAAATTTATGTATTGAAATAAAGCATAAAATAAAATCTTCATATTTCAAGGCAAAAACTTAAGAAAAACTTGTGAAAACAGAGTTCTGTTGATATAGTATAAACAGTTTCAGATAAAATGTAATTAGAAAAAGGGTGATAGTATATGTTAAGTAAATTTCATACAGTCTATGAGGGGGGAGAAGCAGAAATCATTGAGAAGAAGTCCCGCTTCATTGCGACAGTACTTCCGGTCACCTGCGAGGAAGAGGCGCTGGAATTTATCGAGTCTATGAAGAAAAAATATTGGAATGCCACTCATAACTGCTATGCTTATGTGATCGGGGAGCGATTTGAGACACAAAGATGCAGTGATGACGGAGAACCGCAGGGGACAGCAGGAAAACCGATGCTCGATGTGTTGCTGGGGGAGGAGATACACAATACAGCAGTCGTAGTGACAAGATATTTTGGAGGTACGTTACTTGGAACCGGAGGGCTTGTGAGGGCTTATTCCGGAGCAGTCAAAGCAGGATTGGAAGCCAGTAAGATTATTACCAAAAACTGGGGGATTAAACTGGAAATACAGACAGATTATACCGGACTTGGCAAAATACAGTATATCCTTGGACAGAGGGGGATTACGGTTCTGGATTCTGCCTATGCAGAGAATGTGATGTTGATTGCGCTCATTCCTGAAGAGATGAATCAGGAGGTGATAGCAGAGATCACAGAGGGGACAAACGGACAAGCAAAGATGACACAGAAGGAAAGCTGCTATTTTGGAACAGTTGATGGTGAGATGAAAGTGTTTGATACAGAATAAAAATCCCTCCCGGTAATGGAAAGGGATATCCATTGCCGGGAGGGAAGGAAATGTCTACTGAAATTCCGGTTCGATCAAACCGAAAGTACCATTCTTTCTCTTGTATACAACATTGACTTCTTCTGTCTCTGCGTTGAAGAATACGTAGAAATCATGTCCAAGTAAATCCATCTGGATACACGCATCCTCAGGGAACATTGGCTTGATTCCAAATCGTTTTGTACGGATGATCTTAATCTCATCATCCTCTGAAGAAGTATCTTCTGATTCAAAAAATTCTTGCTTGAAGTTGCTGCCTTCTTGATTTCTGGCAACTAATTTATTCTTATATTTGCGAAGCTGTCGCTCAATCACCTCTTCTACGAGATCAATTGATACATACATATCATTACTGCTTTGTTCAGAACGAATGATATGTCCCTTGACAGGAATTGTGACCTCAATCTTCTGACGTTCTTTTTCTACACTTAGTGTTACGATAATTTCTGTTTCAGGAGTAAAATACCTTTCTAGTTTCCCTAACTTTTGTTCAATGCAACTCTTTAAACCTGGTGTTACATCGATGTTTTTTCCGCTAATGATAAAGTTCATGCTGCCAACCCCTTTTCGGTATATTCTACAAATAATAGAAATAAAAATGAGTTATTTGTAGTATGTTTGTATTATACATCAAAATTCCGCGAAGAGCAATAAAATATTTGATAAAAATATAAAAAAATAATAAAAGACTGACAAAAGAAAGGTTTTATGGATAGTGTTCGCAGAAAAGAAATCAGGTGTCCATTTGGACACCTGAAGTAAATTAGTTTTGAGTGGAAGATGATCGATGAAATTTTTTTAGAATCCATGGATAGAGGAAGATTACCCATAGAACTAAAAGAAAGTAAGCGAACATATCTGCCGGAAGGGAGTCGCCGAACAGAAATTCTATCCCGATTTTGAAGGAAACGGCGACGAGAAGACCGATAATGAGTTTTCCAATCTGAAACGGGATCGATCCTTTGACGGAAAAATTCACATAGCGATTTTCAAGATACCAGCCGACACCGAATCCAATCCCTGCAGCAGATGCTTTGCAACAGTCAGATGCGTAGTAAAGTGAGATATCCCCACGGGAAAGTAGGAATAAGGCATAGATACTGACAGCAGAAGAAAGGAGCAGGAGTGACAGAAGAATCAGCCTTCTGTATCGCGTGGAATCCAGAAGGAAATCGCTTGCTTTATACACGGCAAAGGAAGTACAAAGTGAAACTGCCATAGATACAACTACATCTTTCGGTGTGTGTACCCCGAGATACATGCGGGAAAATCCAATCAGTAAAAACATAAAGGCAAACAGGAGCTTAGAAAGCCAGCGTTTGCTTTTGAACATGAATGGAGCGAACAGGCAAGTACCACCCTGGGTATGTCCGCTTGGAAAGGAGTAGCCGGTCGCAGCAGGTACGGCGCTTTCCACTGGAGAAAAGCTTGGATCTAATATCCAGGGCCGTGGGATCCGGAATGTGATCTTTAATGCCTGTACACACAGACCGGCAAGAAAGTAAGTAAATCCCAGCTGATAAGCAAAGCGCTTATCCACACACCAGTAGAGTGTGCAGATAACCGCTATGATGATGACTTCCTGCCCCAAATAAGTGACAAACTGAAAAAAATGTTCCCCGAAAGGAGTACGCAGTTCTGCCAGAACGTGTAAGAAGTCCATTATTTATTTCCTCGTTTTCTCATCTTTGAATCTAATATTTTTTTGCGGATGCGCAATGTCTCTGGAGTTACTTCCAAAAGTTCGTCTGTGTCGATGAAGTCCAGTGCCTCCTCAAGACTCAGTGTTCTAGGAGTTGTCAGTTTCAAGGCATCGTCTGCTCCTGAAGAACGGGTATTGGTAAGATGCTTTGTCTTGCAGACATTCAGCTCGATATCCTCTGCCTTTCCATTCTGTCCGATGACCATTCCGGCGTAGACTTTCTCGCCGGCGCCGATGAATAACGTTCCGCGTTCTTGTGCGCTATACAATCCGTAAGTGACAGATTCACCAGTCTCAAAAGCAATGAGAGAACCTTGCTTGCGGTACTGAATATCTCCTTTGTACGGTGCATAACCGTCAAAGGCAGTATTTAAGATTCCGTTTCCTTTTGTATCTGTCATAAACTCTCCGCGGTAGCCGATCAGTCCTCTTGCAGGGATTGAAAATTCGAGCCGAGTATAGCCACCGTTAGACACACCCATATTCTGAAGTTCTCCTTTTCGTTGGCTTAATTTGTCGATGACAGTTCCGGTAAATTCATCTGGGACATCGATGTAGGCCGTTTCAATCGGCTCTAACAGCTTACCGTTTTCATCTTCTTTGTAAAGGACTTCTGCCTTGCTGACTGCAAATTCATATCCTTCCCGGCGCATATTTTCAATCAGAACGGAAAGGTGGAGTTCACCGCGGCCAGATACTTTGAAGCTGTCTGTATTTTCTGATTCCTCTACGCGCAGACTGACATCGGTATTCAGCTCACGGAACAGACGGTCTCGCAAATGTCGGGAGGTAACATATTTTCCCTCCTGTCCTGCAAACGGGCTGTCATTTACAATAAACTGCATAGCGATTGTCGGTTCGGAAATTTTCTGGAAAGGAATTGCAACCGGATTTTCCGGGGAACATAAAGTGTCTCCGATATGGATGTCTGCGATTCCGGAAATTGCCACGATAGAACCAATCGTTGCTTCTTTTACTTCTACTTTATTCAGTCCGTCAAATTCATACAATTTACTGATCTTTACACGTTTCTGTTTGTCCGGCTCATGGGCATTGACAAGCATGACTTCCTGATTGACGGCAATCGTACCATTGTCGACTTTTCCGACACCGATTCGTCCAACATATTCATTGTAGTCGATCGTGCTGATCAGTACCTGTGTATCTGCATCCGGGTCGCCTTCCGGTGCAGGAATGTAATCGATGATCGTCTCAAAGAGCGGGATCATGTTTTCAGGATTGTCTGTCAGATCAAGGATTGCATGACCAGCCTTGGCAGATGCATAGACAAATGGACAGTCAAGCTGCTCGTCAGATGCGTCAAGATCCATGAAAAGTTCTAAGATTTCATCGATTACTTCGTCTGGGCGTGCTTCCGGGCGGTCAATCTTATTGATGCAGACAATGACCGGAAGGTCAAGCTCGAGCGCTTTTTTCAGAACGAATTTTGTCTGTGGCATTGCACCTTCGAAAGCATCTACAACAAGAACAACCCCATTTACCATTTTCAGTACACGTTCTACTTCACCGCCGAAATCAGCGTGTCCTGGTGTGTCGATAATGTTGATCTTTGTATCCTTATAGTATACGGCAGTATTTTTTGAGAGAATCGTGATTCCACGTTCTCTTTCAATGTCGTTAGAATCCATGACGCGTTCTGCCACTTCCTGGTTGGCACGAAATACACCACTTTGTTTTAAAAGCTGGTCGACCAGTGTTGTTTTTCCGTGGTCAACATGGGCGATGATTGCGATGTTTCGGATATCTTCTCTTTTTGTTTTCATAAATAACCTTCTTTCTATTATAAATCCATGAATAAGCACTAATAACTCATACAGTTTACCACATTGGCAATAGATTACAAGTCCTTTTTAAAAAAACACATAATATGGAAAGAACACAGAAAAATTGAGGGAAGCATATCTTGCGGTCGATTTCTGTCGATGAAAAGTCCGGGGAATGTCCAATCGGATGGTTATAAATCCGTTATCATAGAATAAAATAATAAAGACAAAAAAATACAGCAAAGAGGAGAGAGATAAATTATGTCCGATAAGATTATTGAAAACAACCAGGTAACAATTATGGGAGAGGTGGCATCCAGATTCACATTTAGTCATGAAGTATTTGGAGAAGGATTCTATATGGTAGATGTCCTCGTTAAGAGACTTAGCAATTCTGAAGATCGGATTCCACTTATGATTTCCGAGCGTCTGATAGATGTGACCAAAGATTATACAGGGGAATTTATCATGGCAAGTGGACAGTTCCGGTCGTATAACAGACACGAGGAACATAAGAATCATCTTGTACTTTCCGTGTTTGTTCGGGAGGTAGCATTTGTGGATGAGGAACTTGATGGGGCGAAGACAAATAATATTCTTTTAGATGGATACATCTGTAAAGCACCTGTTTACCGCAAAACCCCTCTTGGGAGAGAAATTGCAGATCTTCTGCTTGCAGTGAACAGACCATATGGGAAATCTGACTACATACCATGTATCTGTTGGGGAAGAAATGCAAGATATGCTTCCGGATTTGCAGTGGGAGAACATGTGCAGATTTTAGGAAGGATCCAAAGCAGAGAATATGTGAAAAAATTGTCTGAGACAGAGACAGAAAAACGTGTGGCATACGAAGTGTCAGTCAGCAAGCTGGAATGTATCGGTGCTGAAATAAGTGAAGAAGAGTAGTAGGAATAGCTGTGGCTCCATTGACATTAGAAAAAAATGATGATAAAATTTCAGACAAGAAATCGCTGATGAAATGAAAAAAATCAAAGTAAAACTGATGTTTAGGAGGATAAATATGGCAATTTTTACAGGAGCAGGAGTAGCGATCATAACGCCGTTTCATGAAGATGGAAGTATTAATTATGATCAGTTAAAGAAGCTGGTGGATTATCATTGTGAGAATGGAACAGACAGTATCGTAATCTGCGGAACAACAGGGGAATCTGCGACAATGACGGAGGAAGAACATCTGGAGTGTATTAAACGCACGATTGATTTTACTGCAGGAAGGATTCCGGTGATTGCAGGGACGGGATCAAACTGTACTGCAACAGCGGTAGAGCTGTCCAGAGAGGCTGCAAAAGCAGGAGCAGACGGACTCCTTGTTGTAACTCCGTATTACAATAAAGCGACGCAGAAAGGGTTGATCGAACATTATAAGGCAATCGCAAGAGAAGCAGATGCGCCGATCATCATGTACAGTGTGGCAAGCCGTACCGGGTGTAATATTGAACCGGCGACAGTTGCGGCGTTGGTAAAAGAAGTCGATAACATTGTGGGCGTGAAAGAAGCCTCCGGTAATATTTCACAGGTGGCAAAGATCATGCAGCTGACACAGGGAGATATCGATCTGTATTCTGGAAATGATGATCAGATCGTTCCGATTTTGGCTCTGGGAGGAAAGGGAGTTATCTCTGTATTATCCAATGTGGCTCCAAGAGAGACGCATGAGATCTGTGCAAAATTCTTTGCAGGAGATATTGCAGGAAGCAGAGAACTTCAATTAAAAGCGATTCCGCTGATCAATGCACTGTTCAGTGAAGTTAACCCGATCCCTGTTAAGAAGGCAGTTTCTTTGATGGGAATGGAAGCCGGTGGACTGCGGATGCCGCTGACAGAGATGGAAGAAGCAAATGCACAGAAATTGGCACAGGCAATGAGAGCGTTTGGAATTCAGCTCGCATAGAGAAAGCATAGAGGAGCTGCCATAGGATGGAAGCTGTCGGAAGAATGTAGTATTGTAGGAAGAAAAGAACTGCATTCTGTCCGGACAGTCATTCTGTGGCAGCCCCTTTTGTCAATTGTATCGCAAAACCTCGCACATTCGCTGTGAGGGCTGTAAAACATAAGAAAATGGAGGAGAAGATGATGGTAAAAGCAATTATGCACGGATGTAATGGGAAAATGGGGCAGGTAATTTCCAATCTTGTAAAGGAAGATGATGGGATTGAGATTGTTGCAGGAATTGATAAATATACAGGTGTGAAAAATGAATATCCGGTTTTTACGGATATTGCGGACTGTGATGTGGAGGCAGATGTCGTGATTGATTTCTCCAATGCACTTGCAGTGGACGGACTGCTTTCTTACTGTGGAGAGAAAAAGCTTCCGGTGGTACTTTGTACTACTGGATTGTCTGAAGAGCAGCTTGCACAGGTACAGTGTGTTTCTGAAAAGACAGCAGTGCTGAAATCGGCAAATATGTCGCTGGGAATCAATATGCTGTTAAAGCTTCTTCAGGATGCTGCCAAAATTCTTGCTCCGGCAGGATTTGATATTGAACTGGTGGAAAAGCACCATAATCTGAAAGTAGATGCCCCAAGCGGGACAGCGCTTGCACTGGCGGACAGCGTAAATGAAGCGCTTGGAAATGCGTATGAATACGTTTACGACAGAAGCAAAGAACGCAAAAAAAGAGAAAAGAAAGAAATCGGAATCTCGGCAGTGCGCGGCGGAACGATTGTAGGAGAACACGAAGTGATTTTCGCCGGAGCAGATGAAGTGATTGAATTTAAGCATACGGCATACTCGAAAGCAGTCTTTGGAAAAGGTGCTGTGGAAGCGGCAAAATACCTTGCAGGGAAACAAGCCGGACTTTATGACATGAGTGATGTGATTGAATCTTCTTCTGAAAATCAATAGAAAAAATTACCATTACTTTCCGAATGTATAGAATGGCAGGGAATGCAGACAATATTGGCGAGAAGCAATTCTTACTACATTTCAGGAAAGGAAGATAGCCAGATGAAGAGAGCAAAGAAAATGATACTCAGTATTTTGTGTGTGAGTGTTCTTTTGTGCATGACAGCGTGTGCAAGGGGAAACAAAGATAATGTGGCAGATGATAATACTGCAACGGGAACAAATGAAGAGAAGAAAAATGACAGTGAAAGAAAGCGGGAAGAAACAAATACAGATGGAGAGGCGCCGCGTGACGGAGTGCTTGAAGATGTAGGGGATGCCGTGGAAGATGGAGCAAGAGATGTCAAAGACGGAGTAGAAGATGTCCTTGACGGAACAGACCAGAATGACGGACGTACGGAAAAACGTATAGACGATAACAAGGATGGCGGAAATGCGGATACAATGAACGGTGCGACGGACAATACCGGACAAACGAACACGGCAAGATAGCAGAAACTGTATATTTTTTTGATTTTGGACGCCCTGCGGCTGTATGCCGTGGGGCATTCTTGCAGAGATGGCAGAAAAATGATGAAAACTCAAAAAAGAATGGGGATATTTTGCGGGAGAACAGAATGCTTTGTGGAAAAAATTTAACAAAGGTGTAAAGAAGATGGGAAGAGTTTATGAACAGTTGATAAACTTGTTGAAGAAGCGAAAGGATAGTGTTAAAATAAGAAACAGAGTAAATTTGGATAAATTAAGGAGTAGGTCATGGGTTTATTAGAGAAGATATTTGGGACGCACAGTGAGAATGAATTGAAGCGTATTTATCCGATCGTTGACAGAATTGAGGCGATGGATGAAGAAATGCAGCAATTATCCGATACAGAACTGAAAGGGAAAACAGCGGAGTTTAAGAAACGTCTGGAAGAGGGCGAGACATTAGATGATATTTTACCGGAAGCATTTGCAGTCGTAAGAGAAGCAGCTTCCCGTACCTTACATATTAAGCATTACAGAGTACAGCTGATTGGTGGAATCATTCTTCACCAGGGAAGAATCGCGGAGATGCGTACCGGAGAAGGTAAAACATTGGTTTCTACACTTCCTGCATATTTGAATGCTTTGACTGGAAAGGGAGTTCATATTGTAACAGTCAATGACTATCTGGCAAAGCGTGATGCAGAGTGGATGGGGCAGGTGCATGAATTTTTAGGACTGAAAGTCGGGGTTGTACTTAACTCGATGGATAATGATGAGCGAAGAGAGGCATATAACTGTGACATTACTTATGTGACCAACAATGAATTGGGATTTGATTATCTGAGAGATAACATGGTCATCTATAAAGAGCAGCTTGTGCAGAGAGGACTGCATTTTGCGGTTATCGATGAGGTTGACTCGGTATTGATTGATGAGGCGAGAACACCGTTGATCATTTCCGGACAGAGCGGAAAGTCTACAAAGCTTTATGATGCCTGTGACATTCTTGCAAGACAGCTTGTAAAAGGAGAGGCAAGCGGTGAATTTTCCAAGATCAACGCGATCATGGGAGAGGAAATCGAGGAGACAGGTGATTTCATCGTCAATGAGAAAGAAAAGAATGTCAACCTGACAGAAGAAGGTGTGAAGAAGGTAGAGAAGTTCTTCAACATTGAGAACCTTGCAGATGCGGAGAATCTAGAGATTCAGCATAACATTATTCTTGCTTTGCGTGCGCACAACTTAATGTTTAAAGATCAGGATTATGTTGTGACTTCTGACGGAGAGGTAATGATCGTTGATGAGTTCACCGGACGTATTATGCCGGGAAGACGTTATTCCGATGGACTCCATCAGGCCATTGAGGCAAAAGAACATGTAAAAGTAAGACGGGAAAGTAAGACGCTGGCAACAATCACCTTCCAGAACTTGTTTAATAAGTTTGAGAAAAAGAGCGGTATGACAGGTACTGCGTTGACAGAAGAGAAAGAATTCCGCGATATTTACGGTATGGATGTTGTTGAGATTCCGACGAACAGACCGGTGCAGAGAGTTGATTTAAACGATGCGGTATATAAGACAAAGAAAGAAAAATTTGAAGCGGTGATCGAGGAGATTATCGAGGCACATGCCAAAGGTCAGCCAGTTCTTGTCGGTACGATCACGATTGAGACATCAGAACTTCTCAGTAAGATGCTGAAGAAGAGAGGAATCCAACATAAGGTGTTAAATGCCAAATTCCACGAGAAAGAGGCGGAAATCGTAGCAGATGCAGGTGTGCATGGCGCTGTAACTATCGCTACGAATATGGCCGGTCGTGGTACTGATATTAAGCTGGACGATGCGGCGAGAGAAGCAGGAGGACTGAAGATCATCGGTACAGAGCGGCATGAATCAAGACGTATCGATAATCAGCTGCGTGGACGTTCTGGACGACAGGGAGATCCGGGAGAATCCAGATTCTACATTTCGCTGGAAGATGATCTGATGAGACTCTTTGGTTCGGAACGACTGATGAATGTCTTTAACACACTCGGTGTGGAGGATGGAGAGCAGATTGAACATAAGATGTTGTCCAGTGCGATTGAGAAGGCTCAGAAGAAGATTGAGAATAATAACTTTGGAATCCGTAAGAACTTACTTGAGTACGATCAAGTTATGAATGAACAAAGAGAGATCATTTACGAAGAGCGAAGAAGAGTACTTGACGGAGAAAGTATGAGAGATTCTATTTATCATATGATCACGGAATACGTGGAAAATGTTGTGGATTCCTGCATTTCTCCGGATGTAGATTACGAAGAATGGGATCTGACCGAGCTGGATGTCAACCTGCATGCAACACTCCCGATCAAGATTCCGACAATCGAAGATGTCAAAGGTATGAACCAGAAAGAATTAAAGCATCTTTTGAAAGAGCGTGCCGTAAAAGCTTATGAGGAGAAGGAAGCAGAATTTCCGGAGCCGGAGCATTTAAGAGAGATTGAACGTGTGATTCTTCTGAAGGTTATCGACGCAAAATGGATGGATCACATTGACGATATGGATCAGCTGCGACAGGGAATCGGGCTTCAGGCGTATGGACAGAGAGATCCACTTGTAGAGTATAAGATGATGGGTTACGATATGTTTGGAGAGATGACAGCGGCAATTGCAAAAGATACAGTACGTCTCCTCTTTAACGTAAGAATTGAACAGAAAGTAGAACGTGAACAGGTTGCAAAAGTGACTGGAACAAATAAAGATGAAAGTGCAGCACATACGCCGATGAAGCGGGAGGAGAAGAAAGTATATCCGAATGATCCTTGTCCGTGTGGAAGCGGCAAAAAGTATAAACAGTGCTGTGGTCGTAAAGCATAAAAGAAAGGAAATTTCTCTGCGGGCAGATATCTGCCTTCGCGGGAGAAATTTCTTTTTACAGATTTTTAGATAAAAATTTTGAAAATTGGAAAGAGGTGATCAAGGTGGTAGCATTGGATGAGATTAAGAGTATTTTAAATACATATGAGGCACCGCTGAAAGAACTGAGGGATTCACTTTGACCCGGAAGGGAAGAAGCAGAGAATCGAGGAATTAGAAAGAAAAATCGGAGAGGCAGACTTTTGGGATGACGCAGAACATTCTCAAAAAGTGATGAAAGAACTGAAAAGCCTGCAAGATTCGGTGAAAAGAACTGAGGAACTGTACCGGCAGTATGAGGATATTCAGATTTTGATTGATATGGCATACGAGGAAAACGATGAGAGTATGATCAAAGAGATCGATACAGAGTTAAAGCAGATCGAGAGCACATATGAAGAACTGCGGATCGAGACGCTTCTGTCAGAAGAGTATGATAAGGATAATGCAATTGTTACCTTACATGCGGGAGCGGGCGGTACAGAGGCTTGTGACTGGGTGAATATGCTGTACCGAATGTACAATCGCTGGATTGAGAGCAAAGGATTTACAACAGAAGTGCTCGATTATCTTGACGGGGATATTACAGGGATCAAGACAGTAACCTTTGAGGTCAATGGAGAGAATGCATATGGATATTTGCAGTCAGAAAAAGGAGTGCACAGGCTGGTACGGATTTCTCCGTTTAATTCAGCAAATAAAAGACAGACTTCGTTTGCCTCATGTGATGTGGTGCCGGATCTCGAAGATGACATTGATATTGAGATTAATGAAGATGAATTGAAAATTGATACTTACCGAGCGAGCGGCGCCGGCGGACAGCATGTCAATAAAACATCATCCGCGATTCGTCTGACACACCTGCCAACCGGGATCGTGGTACAATGCCAGAATGAGCGTTCCCAGCACAGCAATAAGGAAAAGGCAATGCAGATGTTAAAGGCGAAGCTTTATCTGCTGAAGGAACAAGAACAGGCAGAAAAAGTATCGGGAATCCGGGGTGAAGTAAAGGAGATCGGGTTTGGAAACCAGATCCGTTCCTATGTGATGCAGCCTTATACGCTTGTGAAGGATCACAGAACGAATGAGGAAAGCGGAAACGTTACAAGTGTGCTGGATGGGAATCTGGATCCGTTTATCAATGCTTATCTAAAGATGCGAAATGCAAAAAAGGAAGAAAAATAAAAGTCTGGTGATCCAGACAAGGAGAGTGGAACGTTATGGATAAGACAAAGTATTATGTATTAAAGAAAAAGGCTGTTCCGGAAGTACTTTTAAAAGTCGTAGAAGTAAAAAGGCTTCTTGCTGCTGAGCGGGGGCTGACCATTCAGGAAGCGACAGAGCGAATCGGAATCAGCAGAAGCTCTTTCTACAAATACAAAGACGATATATTTCCGTTTCATGAAAATGAAAAAGGGCAGACAGTGACGATGGTCATTCAGATGGATGATACACCGGGACTTTTAGCAGAACTTCTCAGAGAGGCGGCAAAGTATCGTGCGAATATCCTGACTATTCATCAGAGTATTCCGATCAACGGAATTGCAACATTGACACTTAGTATAGAAATTTTATCGACAACAGGAAATATATCGGAGATGGTGGACGAGATGGAAGAAAATGAAGGCGTCCATTATCTGAAAATTGTAGGCAGGGAGTAGACTATGATAAATATTGCAGTATTAGGATATGGAACAGTAGGCTCCGGGGTAGTAGAAGTGCTCGACACAAACAGAGAGTGTATCAGCCAGAGAGTCGGAGAAGAAATCCGGGTAAAATATGTGCTGGATCTCAGAGACTTTCCGGGAGATCCGGTACAGAACATACTGGTCCATAATTTTGAGGAAATCATCCGGGATGAGGATGTTAAAATCGTTGTAGAAGTTATGGGAGGGATTGAGCCTGCATATACTTTTGTGAAGCGCTCGCTTCTCGCTGGAAAGAGTGTGGCGACATCGAACAAGGCGCTTGTAGCAAAGCACGGAGCAGAACTTTTATCAATCGCAAAAGAAAAGCAGATCAATTTTTTATTTGAGGCAAGTGTGGGAGGAGGAATCCCGATTATCCGCCCGCTCAATTCTTCTATGACCGCAGATGAGATTGAAGAGATTACAGGGATCTTAAATGGAACAACAAACTATATGCTGACGAAGATGTTCTATGAAGGAGCAGGGTACGAAGAAGTGCTCCGGCAGGCGCAGGAAAACGGATATGCAGAGAAGAATCCGGAAGCAGATGTAGAAGGTTATGATGCATGTCGTAAGATTGCAATCCTATCCTCTCTGATCTCGGGACATCAAGTTGATTTTGAGGATATTTACACAGAAGGGATCACAGAAATCACAGAGAGGGATATGGAGTACGCAAAGCAGATGCAGATGACGATTAAGCTGCTTGCGAGCAGTAGAAGAAGCGGCGAATGCTTAAGCGCGATCGTGGCACCATGTCTTCTTGAGAATACCCATCCTCTTTTTGGAGTCAATGGAGTATTTAATGCGATTTTTGTACATGGAAATGTACTTGGGGATGCGATGTTTTATGGAAGTGGCGCGGGAAAACTTCCGACCGCGAGTGCAGTTGTGGCAGATGTTGTGGAGGAAGCAAAGAATCTGAACCGCAATGTTATGACCATGTGGAAGAGTGATAAGCTAAAACTTCAGGATAAAGGCGATACAATCCGAAGATTTTTTGTGCGGATCACAGGAAATGCGGAGGCGATGAAGACTTATATCGAGAGTATTTTCGGACCGGTTCAGATTGTGATGCTTCCGGATGTGGAGGAAGAGTTTGGATTTCTCACAGGGCGCATGACGGAGCGGGCATATGAGGAGTGTGCGGCAAAATTTCCGAATATTATCCGTATGATCCGCATGCAGGAGCAGAGCGGGTCCAAAGAGTAAAAGATTCTTCGGAATGTCTGGTACGAGAACAAGGAGAAAGGAGAGTCTGTTCGTGTAAAATAGAAAGCGGACAGAAAAGTGATATGCTGATAGTGAAAAAATTTGGCGGCAGTTCCGTTGCGAACAAGGAGCGGATCTTTCGGGTCGCAGAGCGATGTATAGAAGAATATAAGAAGGGAAATGATGTTGTAGTTGTACTGTCCGCAATGGGAGATACGACTGATGAACTGCTTGCAAAAGCTGCTGACATCAATCCGAATGCACCAAAGAGAGAGCTGGATATGCTTCTGACGACAGGAGAACAGGTTTCTGTATCATTGATGGCGATGGCAATGCACGCACTCGGAGTGCCGGCAGTTTCTCTGAATGCGTATCAGGTTATGATGCATTCCACCTCTAGATATGGAAATGCAAGATTTAAGCGAATTGATTCAGAACGGATCAGACACGAATTGGATTCTCGGAAGATTGTCATTGTCACCGGCTTTCAGGGAGTCAATAAATATGATGATTATACAACACTTGGAAGAGGTGGTTCGGATACAACTGCAGTGGCGCTTGCAGCGGCATTGCGCGCAGATGCGTGTGAGATTTATACAGATGTAGATGGAGTATACACAGCAGATCCGCGTGTTGTAAAAAATGCGAGAAAATTAAAAGAGATTACCTATGATGAAATGCTGGAATTAGCAACTTCGGGGGCGAAAGTGCTTCATAATCGCTCTGTGGAGATGGCAAAAAAATATGGCGTACAGCTGGTAGTCAGATCTAGCATGAATTTAGAAGAAGGAACGACTGTGAAGGAGGTAGCGAAGATGGAGAAAATGTTGATCAGTGGGGTAGCAGGGGATAAGAATACAGCACGAATTTCAGTACTTGGAGTCAGTGACCAACCGGGAGTGGCATTTAAGATCTTCCACACGTTGGCAAAAAATAATATCAATGTGGACATCATCCTTCAGTCTGTCGGACGGGAAGGGACAAAGGACATTTCTTTTACTGTTTCTCAGGAAGATCTAAAGCCGGCACTGGCAATCCTGGAGGAATATCAGGAGCCAATGACAATCCGGGAGATCAAGTGGGAGGATACTGTTGCAAAAATATCAATCGTGGGAGCGGGTATGATGAGCAATCCGGGGGTTGCGGCAAAGTTATTTGAATCGCTCTACAACAATGGAATCAATATCAACATGATCTCTACTTCAGAAATACGTATTACGGTTCTGATCGATGAGAAGGAAATTGACAAGGCAATGCAGGCAGTCCATGATGGGTTTGGACTTGGAGATGTGTAAGAACGAGAGGGAAAACAAAAAAGAGAGGGTGAAGTAGGACCCTCTCTTGTGTATTTGCAAAAAGATTTTGCTAAGATCAGAGCAGTTTCATCTGACTCAGAGCGCTGTTGTGATATTGTGGACAGAACGTTACATCTTCGCCAAACCAGTCAGGCGGAGTGAAATGTTCAGCGGACATTGCATCTGCAAATTCAACTTCTGCAATTTGGAGTCCGGAGAGCTTGCCGGAAAAAATATCCAGTTCGATGGTAAGCGAGTCGGAGAGCGGAATCATATAGCGAGTTTTTTCGATGCAGATTCCGTCAATCTTTGTCTTAAGATGTTCGTAGCCTTCAGCGGTCAGAGGAAGATTGTGTTCTTCTCGGATCATCATGCCGCGGGATTTGTAGGTGAGTTCATAGCGGTCGTTATCCTTTCGGATACGCACGACGGGGTTTGTGCAGAGATAGCCCTGTTCAATCGTGCGAAAAGGAAAAGAAGATAGATCGAAAGGGATTGTGTGGATCAGATATTTACGTTCGATTTCCATAAAAAATACCTCCAGTGATTTTTACATACAGCGACAAATTTGTGTCGGTTGTTTAAAATAACAGTTCAAAATACTCTTCGGTATCATAGTACAGATAAATGAAAATGTAAAGCAGTCATGGAAAAAATACGTAGGGAAAGGAAAGGTTGATATGAAAAAAGAAGCTGTGATCTTTCTTGCAGAAGGATTTGAAGAAGTGGAAGCACTGGCAGTTGTGGATGTACTGCGCAGGGCGGGAGCCGTTGTTCGTATGGTATCAGTCAGCGGCAAGAAGTATGTGGCAGGTTCTCATCAAATTTGCGTGCAGGCAGATGAAGTGTTTGGAGAAAAGACTTATGAGGAGGCAGATGTGGTGATTCTTCCGGGAGGCATGCCGGGAACACTCCATTTGAAAGCACATGAAGGAGTAAGAAGTGTTGTAAAAAGGGCAGCCAAAGAAAAGGTTGTGGCTGCAATCTGCGCGGCTCCTACCGTGCTTGCGGATATGGGGCTGTTGGAAGGAAAAGAGGCAACCTGCTATCCGGGGATGGAAAAAGACATGTGCAAGGCTGTCTGCCGGGAGGAGAAGGTAGTACAGTCGGGAAACATCATTACCGGAAGAGGGCTGGGCACTGCAATTGATTTTGCGTTGAGGTTGACAGAAGTATTGTTTGGCAGAGAACAGGAAGAGAAAGTCAGAGAGACTATCGTATATTCTGCGCAGGAATAAAACAAAATGGAAATGAGGTATCTATGCGGAAACAGAAAAGGATCATGATATGTTTTTGTCTGCTGCTCGGCATGAGTTTGGTCGGCTGTGGAGTATTGAAAGGATTTGATGCAGAAGCCTATACGGAGGCAGTTTTAAAGCAGCGGCTTTCGGGGGATACAAAAGCAATTGCCAGACTTACCGAGGAGATGTCAGAAGAAGAACTGACCGCACAGTACGAGAAAGAAGTGCAGACGTTTGTTGCGGGATATATCACAAAGGATGTGTCGATGGGAGAAGAATTGACAGAAAAATATACGGCATTGTGTTCCGAAATTTTTAAAAGTCTGAAGTATGAAACGGCGAAAGCCGAAAAGAAGGATAAGAATACTTATGATGTGAATGTGTATATTTATCCGACGGATATATTTGTGACTTTTTCAGAAAAATTAAAACATCCTGCAGATGAAATGATCCAGAAGGCAGAAAATGGTGAGTATAAAGGTACTGAGGAAGAAATCAAGACCCAAATGCAAAGCGAGTTTTTAGAATATTCCTATACGCTCTTAGAAGAGAGTTTCGAGGGAGCGCAAAATGGCAAAAAAGAAACGGTAGTGTTGACGATCAGCAATAAGGAGAAAAAGGGATTTGCAGTTGAAGAAGAAAGCTTTTCAAACTTTCTTACAGCAATACTCAGACTTGATGAAGTGAAATGACCTGGCAGGGAAATGCAAAATAATTTGAAATACACACTAGTAATTTCAGATACTTTATGCTATAATTTTTTAGTGACTCTGAGTAGGAGTAATTATACGAAGTGAAAAACAAAAGTTACCATATATAAGGAGGAAACTGTAAATGAGTTTACAAGTAGAAAATTTAGAAAAGAACATGGCGAAGCTTACAATCGAAGTGTCCGCTGAAGAATTAGAAAAAGCAATCCAGGGTGCATACTTAAAACAGAAAAATAAAATCAGCGTACCAGGATTCCGTAAAGGAAAAGTTCCGCGTCAGATGATCGAGAAAATGTATGGAGCAGAGATTTTCTATGATGATGCTGCAAACGCACTCATTCCGGAAGCATATTCCAATGCTTATGATGAAAGTGGATTAGAGATCGTTTCTCAGCCAAAAGTAGAAGTAGTTCAGTTAGAAAAAGGAAAACCATTTATTTTCACAGCAGAAGTTGCAGTAAAACCGGAAGTAACTCTCGGTGAGTACAAAGGTCTTGAAGTAGACAAAGTTTCTAACAGAGTAACTGCAAAAGAAGTTGAAGAAGAGATCAAAAAAGAACAGGAAAAGAATGCAAGAACAATTGAAGTAGAAGACCGTGCAGTACAGGACGGAGATGAAGTTGTATTAGACTTCGAAGGATTTGTTGATGGTGTTGCATTTGAAGGTGGAAAAGGAGAAAACTATCCGTTAACAATCGGATCAGGATCTTTCATCCCAGGATTTGAAGAGCAGTTAGTAGGTGCTGAAAAAGAAAAAGAAGTAGAAGTAAATGTGACATTCCCAGAAGAATATCATGCAGAAGAATTAGCAGGAAAACCGGCAGTGTTCAAGTGTACAGTACACGAGATCAAAGCAAAAGAACTTCCGGAATTAGATGATGAATTCGCAGCAGAGGTTTCTGAATTTGATACATTAGACGCTTACAAAGCAGATGTGAAAGCAAAGATCAAAGAGAGAAAGAACACAGAAGGAAGAAGAAAGAAAGAAGATCAGGCAGTAGAAAAAGCAGTTGCAAACGCTACAATGGAGATTCCGGATGCGATGATCGACACTGAGGTAAGACAGATGGCAAATGATTTCTCACAGAGAATCATGCAGCAAGGACTTACTATGGAACAGTACTTCCAGTTCACAGGAATGACAGCAGAGAAGATGCTCGAAGAACTTCGTCCACAGGCTGTAAAACGTATTGAGACAAGATTAGTTCTGGAAGCAATCGCAAAAGCTGAGAACATTGAGATCAGCGATGAAAAATTAGATGAAGAATTAGCTAAAATGGCAGAAGCTTACAAGATGGAAGTAGAAAAACTGAAAGAATTCATGGGAGAAGCTGAGAAGAAACAGATGAAAGCTGATATGGCAGTTCAGGAAGCTGTTACATTCTTAGTAGAATCGGCAGTAGAAGCTTAGTTCATTTTGGCATTGCAAAAAAAATAGGAGGGATATACATGAGCTTAGTACCTTATGTCATTGAACAAACAAGCCGTGGAGAACGCTCTTACGACATTTATTCAAGACTATTAAAAGACAGAATTATTTTTCTCGGAGAAGAAGTAAACGATGTGTCTGCAAGTGTGATCGTTGCCCAGTTATTATTTTTAGAGGCAGAGGATCCAGAGAAAGACATCCATCTTTACATCAACAGTCCGGGTGGCTCGGTAACGGCAGGAATGGCAATCTATGATACAATGCAGTTTATCAAATGTGACGTATCGACAACATGTATTGGTATGGCGGCAAGTATGGGAGCCTTCTTATTAGCCGGAGGAGCAAAAGGAAAAAGATACGCTCTTCCGAATGCGGAGATCATGATCCACCAGCCGTCAGGCGGTGCACAGGGACAGGCAACAGATATTAAGATCGTAGCTGACCATATCTTAAAGACCCGCACAAAATTAAATAAAATTTTAGCAGAAAATACTGGTCAGGATTTATCTGTGATCGAAGTAGACACAGAGAGAGATAACTATATGTCTGCTGAGGAAGCAAAGGCATATGGGCTGATTGACGAAGTAATTATTAAGCATTAGACTAAGGAGGGGTTGTTCCGGGTGGGCATCCCCTTTCCGTGTAAAAATGAGGTGAGCATATGGCAGGAAAAATGAGCGATGATCTGATAAGATGTTCGTTCTGCAACAAGACACAGGCGCAGGTGCGCAAGCTGATTGCAGGCCCGAACGGGGCATATATCTGTGACGAGTGTATTGATGTATGTGCAGAAATTATAGAAGAAGAATTTGCTTACGAGGACGAGAGTAAATTTAGCGGAATCAATCTGTTAAAGCCGGAAGAGATCAAAGCATTTTTAGATGATTATGTAATCGGACAGGACGAAGCAAAAAAAGTGTTAGCAGTTTCCGTGTACAATCATTACAAAAGAATTATGGCAGAGAAAGACCTGGGAGTGGAGCTGCAGAAGAGTAATATTCTGATGTTAGGACCAACCGGGTGTGGAAAGACATTTCTCGCACAGACGCTTGCAAAGATTCTGAATGTACCGTTTGCGATTGCAGATGCGACTGCGTTGACAGAAGCAGGATATGTAGGAGAAGATGTGGAAAACATTCTTCTGAAGATCATTCAGGCGGCAGATGGAGATATTGAGCGCGCAGAGTATGGAATTATCTATATCGATGAGATTGATAAGATCACGAGAAAATCAGAAAATCCATCGATTACAAGAGACGTATCAGGTGAGGGAGTGCAGCAGGCGCTCTTAAAAATCCTTGAGGGAACGGTTGCCTCTGTTCCGCCACAGGGAGGAAGAAAACATCCTCACCAAGAACTGATCCCAATCGATACGACAAATATTCTGTTTATTTGCGGAGGAGCTTTTGAGGGCATTGAGAAGATCATAGAGTCTCGCGTGGATAAGAAATCAATCGGGTTCAATTCTAAGATGACAGGTGCCAATGAGCATGATAAAGACAAGCTGTTAAGTCAGGTGCTTCCGCAGGATCTTGTGAAATTTGGATTGATTCCAGAACTTGTAGGGCGAGTTCCGGTGACGGTAACTTTAGAACAGCTTGACGAAGATGCGCTGATCCGCATTTTGACGGAGCCAAAGAGTGCGATCGTCAAACAGTATCAGAAGTTGCTAGAACTTGATGGTGTAGATCTTCAATTTGATGAAGATGCACTGAAAGAGATTGCGAAGATTTCTCTTTCTAGAAAGACTGGTGCGAGAGGCCTTCGTGCAATTCTGGAAAATGTCATGATGGACACAATGTTTAAAGTGCCATCAGATGATAAGATCAAGACATGCAGAATTACAGAAAATGTAGTAAAAGGACTGGAAGATCCAGAATATGGATATGAGCGTGTACTTCTTCCAAAGAGGGAGAAAGTGGCATCAGAAAGTGCATAGAAAAGAGAAAGGGACGGGGGAAGCGGATTCTCCTGTCCTGTTTTATAATAGATAACATTTGGAGGAAATATGGAGAAAATACTGGAAAGCCTGCCGATGATTCCGCTTCGCGGCATGACGATCCTTCCAGAGATGGTCGTACATTTTGATATCAGCAGGAAAAAATCGATCGAAGCCGTGCAGGAAGCGATGGTGGGAGATCAGAGAATATTTTTAGTGACACAGCGGGAAGTGGAAACCGAAGAGCCACAGCAAAAAGAATTGTTTGAGATCGGGACGATTGGTACAATCAAGCAAGTGATCAAGCTTCCGAAAAAGATTTTGAGGATTCTTGTAGTAGGAGAAGAGCGGGCAATGCTTCGCAATATTGAGTGCGGGGAGCCATACATGAGGGCGCTTGTGGAAGTAGAGCGTGAAGAAAAAAAAGAGTTGCCAGAGGAGGAAGGAATCCAGGAACAGGATCCGCAGACAGAAGCACTTGTGAGAAATCTGAAAGAAATGTTTGCAGAATTAGGGGTGAAAAGTCCGAAAGTCAGCAAAGAGACCGTTGCACAGATTCTTGATATTGACGATCCCAAAAAGCTGATCAGACAGATTTGTGCAAATATTCCGCTTCCTTATCGGGAACTTCAGGAACTATTGAATGAAGGAGATCCATGGAAACTTTACGAGCTGCTTAGTTTTAAGTTGGTCAATGAACTTCAGATTATGAATATTAAGGAAGAACTTCAGGTCAAAGTCAAAGAGCGTGTCGATAAGCACCAGAGAGAGTATATTTTAAGAGAACAGTTAAAGCTGATCCGGGAAGAACTCGGTGATGATACGACAATGAGTGATGCTGAAGAATTCGAGGCTGCGACAAAGAAACTGGAAGCATCCAAAGAAGTCAAAGAGAAGCTGATGAAAGAAATCAAGCGTTTTAAAAATTCTATGGGAAGTGCGGCAGAGACCTCGGTCATCCGAACTTATATTGAGACTATGCTGGAGATGCCGTGGGATAAGAAGAAAGAAGAAAGTTATGACTTAAGCTACGCAAAAGAGGTTCTGGAAAAAGAACATTATGGATTGGAGGAAGTCAAAGAGCGTGTGTTGGAATATCTTGCAGTCCGTACACTCACACAGAAAGGGAACACACCGATTCTGTGTCTGATAGGACCTCCGGGAACTGGAAAAACTTCCATTGCACGGTCGCTTGCAAAAGCTCTCCACAAACCATATGTGAGAATTTCGCTCGGCGGCGTCAAAGATGAGGCGGAAATCAGGGGACATAGGAAGACGTATGTCGGTGCAATGCCAGGAAGAATTGCAAATGGGTTGAAGACAGCAGGAGTCAAAAATCCGTTGATGCTGTTAGATGAGATAGACAAAGCAAGTTCCGACTATAAGGGGGATACTTTCTCAGCACTTTTGGAAGTGCTTGACAGTGAGCAGAATTATAAGTTCCGGGATCATTATCTTGAAGTTCCAGTGGATCTTTCGGAAGTATTGTTTGTCACAACTGCAAATTCACTCCAAACTATTCCGAGACCGCTGTTAGACCGTATGGAGATCATTGAGATCAGCAGTTACACAGAAAATGAAAAAGAGCATATTGCAGACAGACACTTGATTCCGAAACAATTGGAACGTCATGGATTATCCGAGGAACAACTTCAGATCAGTAAGAATGCCGTAGGAAAGATGATCCGTTCTTACACGAAAGAAGCAGGGGTGCGCCAATTGGAGCGAAAGATTGGGGCTATTTGCAGGAAATCTGCAAAAGAGATTCTTGAGAAGGACAGAAAGAAAATCCGGGTGACGGAGAAGAATATTGAAAAGTATCTTGGAAAAGAAATCTTCACGTATGAGATGGCAAATGAAACAGACGAAGTCGGAATTGTGCGCGGGCTGGCATGGACAAGTGTCGGAGGGGATACACTTCAGATTGAAGTGAATCTGATGCCGGGAAAAGGGGAATTACTTTTAACCGGACAGCTTGGGGATGTCATGAAAGAGTCGGCGATGGCCGGGATCAGCTATATTCGCTCGATCAGTGAAAAATATGGAATTGAGGCAGATTATTTTGAAAAACATGATTTCCATGTACATATTCCGGAGGGGGCTGTTCCAAAAGACGGACCATCTGCCGGAATCACGATGGCGACGGCAATCTTTTCGGCAATTCTGAATCGAAAAGTGCGCGCAGATGTTGCGATGACAGGAGAGATCACACTGCGTGGAAGAGTGCTTCCGATTGGAGGACTGAAAGAAAAATTGTTGGCGGCCAAGAATGCCGGGATCAAGAAGGTGCTGATCCCAGCAAGGAACAAAAGAGATGTGGAAGAACTTTCAACAGAGATTACAAAAGGACTGGAAATCATTCCGGTAGAACAAATGGAAGAAGTGTTAGAACATGCATTTGTTCGGGAATAGGAAGGAAAGGAAAAATTATGATTATCAGAAATATTAATTTAGAGACTGTCTGCGGGATCACAAGTAAGCTGCCGGAAAATGATAAGCCGGAGATTGCGTTTGCAGGGAAATCAAATGTGGGGAAATCTTCGTTGATCAATGCGCTGATGAACCGCAAATCCTATGCAAGAATTTCAGCCACACCAGGAAAGACGCAGACAATTAATTTTTATAATATCAATGAAGAGATGTACCTTGTGGATCTCCCGGGATATGGATATGCAAAAGTGTCGGAGAAAGAGAAAATCCAGTGGGGAAAATTGATTGAAAAATATCTGCATACATCAAAACAGTTACGGGCAGTGTTTCTTCTGATCGACATCCGGCATGAACCATCGGCTAATGATAAGATGATGTATCAGTGGATCGTGGATCAAGGATATAATCCGATTATTATTGCGACAAAATTAGATAAAATCAAGCGCAGCCAGGTGCAAAAACATGTTAAAATGATAAAAGAAGGTCTGCAGCTTGTGCCGGGAACGACAGTTATTCCATTCTCTTCGGAGACAAAACAGGGAAGAGATGAGATTTGGGACCTGGTCGAGCGAGAATTTCTAAATGACGAAGAGAGATTACAGGAAACTGAAAACTAAGAAGCAAAGAAAGCTTACTGATTCATAAAAAAGAGGTGGAGCATATGGAAGACAGAAGACCTTACTGGAAAGTGGCGGCAAGTCTTTTGGTCAGTCTGATTGGAACAGTCGTGTTTGTGGTGGTAGGATTTCAACTGATGAGGTATTTTATGCCATTCGTGATTGGGTGGGTAATCGCAATGATTGCCAATCCGGTCGTGCGATGGCTGGAAAAGCGGTTGAAGATCGTAAGAAAGCTGGGATCAGCGATTATTATTGTAATGGTGCTCGGTCTGATTGTGACAGGACTTTACTTTGGATTCAGCAAGGCGTTTACGGAAATCAAAATTTTTATTGACAATTTTCCGGAGATGTATCAGCAGTTCGAGGAAGATTTTCGACAGATCGGAAGAGAATTCCAGGGGATTTTTCATTTGTTGCCAGCAGAACTGCAGGTGGGCTGGGATGAGATGGTCAACAATATGGATCAGGGAATGGCAGATTTGATCACGGGGATCAGCGAGCCGACAGTGACTGCAGCAGGAAACTTTGCAAAGCGTCTTCCATCTATTTTGATTGCAGTAATCGTGACGGTCATTTCTGCTTACATTTTTATTGCGGAACGTGACGAGATCATTGTGTGGAGCAAGAAGATCGCTCCAAGTGCAGTTCAGAAAAAAATGACGATGGTTGTGGACAATTTTAAATGTGCAGTGGGGGGATATTTTAAAGCGCAGTTTAAGATTATGATCGTTGTTGCACTGATCTTGAGTTTGGGCCTGGCATTCCTAAAAGTCAAGTATGTGTTACTCTGTGCAATTTTGATTGCACTGCTTGATTTCCTTCCATTTTTTGGAACCGGGACAGCAATGATACCGTGGGCTGTATTCGAGTTTCTGACAGGGGACTATAAACTTGCAATCGGTCTGATTATTTTATATGCTACCACACAGCTTGTAAGACAGCTGATTCAGCCTAAGCTTGTGGCAGATAGCATGGGACTGACGCCGCTTGTGACATTGGTTCTGCTTTATGTTGGTTACAAGATGGGAAGTGTATTTGGCATGATACTGGCAGTTCCGGCAGGAATGATCGTTATTAATATGTACAAAGCAGGAGCCTTTGATTATATTTTAGATGATGTGAAAATATTGCTCAAAGGGATTCAAAAGCTCAGAGAGCCTTAAGGGAAACCAATCCGACCGGACGTGTCTGGGAAAGATGGGAATTAGAAAAGGCGATGGAGATTTATAAAGAGAATGACGTCTATGTGATTTCCGATGAAATCTGGTCTGATCTTGTTCTCTATGGAAATCAGCATATTCCGACACAGTCTGTATCTGAAGACGCGAAAAATCGTACAGTAGCTCTGTATGCTCCGTCTAAGACATTTAATCTTGCGGGAATGGTAGGAAGTTACCATATTATCTATAACAAATATATCCGCGAGCGTGTGGAAAAAGAATCTTCCTTATGCCATTACAATTCGATCAACCTCTTATCGATGTATGCGCTGATGGGAGCTTATTGTGAAGAGGGTGCAGAGTGGACAAATGAGCTTCGCGAGGTGCTTGGTGAAAATGTAACATACGCATGTGATTTTATTGAAGCACATTTCCCTGGGGTAAAAGTGTCAAGACCGCAGGGAACGTATATGCTGTTTTTAGATTGTACGGAGTGGTGTAAGGAACATGGAACTACGATCGATGAAGTGCAGACCAAAGGATATGAAGTAGGTGTTGTCTGGCAGGATGGGCGTGCATTCCACGGTCCATGTGCAATTCGTATGAATTTGGCACTTCCATTTAGCCGGGTAAAAGAGGCATTTGACAGATTTGCAGAGCATGTATTTTGTTAAGATAGAAGCGGTGATAGTTTAGATTTCCTGCTAGTTTGCAGAAAGGAAATGCGACCGTAGAGGAAATTGGGATATGGATCTGTAACAGAATATTCGATTTGAAAGAAAAGGACTGCGACCTATCAGGGGGGAATGAGGAACCCAGATAGGTGTGGTCCTTTTGTTATAGGAGTGTTTCTAAAATAAAGGGAAAAGTTAACCGAGTGCTACATCCAGAATCATCATGACACAGAAGCCGACTGCAAATCCGATTGTGGCAATGTTGGAATGTGTTCCTTCACTTGCCTCAGGGATGATCTCTTCTACGATTACATAAATCATAGCTCCTGCCGCAAAACTTAGCAGGTATGGAAGGAGTGGAATCAGAAAATCGGAGAGCAGGATTACTGCGATTGCCCCAAACGGTTCCACCAGACCGGAAAGCGTACCGTAGAGAAATGATTTTCTGCGGCTGATTCCTTCTGATTTCAGTGGCATGGAGATGATTGCCCCTTCTGGGAAATTCTGAATCGCAATCCCGACAGAGAGAGCAAAAGCAGAGGCAAGAGTTACCTCTGTACCGGCATTTTTCAGTCCGGCAAATACGGCACCGACTGCCATCCCTTCCGGCAGATTGTGGATTGCGACTGCAAGAATCATCATAGTTGTTTTTTGAAGACTGCTCTTTGGTCCTTCCGGTTGCGTTTGATTGAGGTGTAGATGTGGAATCAGGCGGTCAAAGAGAAGCAGGAGCAAGATGCCGATCAGAAGACCGGATATTGCTGGGAGGAAGCTGAACTTTCCCATGCCTCTTTCGGTAGACAGATCCATTGCGGGAATCAGCAGAGACCAGACGGATGCGGCCATCATCACCCCGGAAGAAAATCCGAGCAAAGCCTTCTGCAAAAGAGGATGGATTTTGTCTTTCATAAAAAACACCATAGCTGCGCCGAGGGTAGTTCCGACAAATGGGATGGAAACCCCTGCAATTGTATTAAAATCTAACATAGAACCTCCTTGTACTTTTTGATAAAAATGAAATGTTTAATGGAAAAAATTATATTGTTATCATATTGTGAAGTGTGAAAAATGTCAATGGCAATGGAAAAAGAAGAAACAGAACAAACATTCGATTTCTTCTGTACTTTTATTTTATATTCTGATATAATAGCGTAAAAGAAAGAAGATAATAGTATTACGAAGAATCCGGTTATTCGAAAAATTTGAATGACGGTGAGAACATAAAGGAGAAATAATGGATCATTTTGAATTAGTATCAGAATATGCCCCAACCGGTGACCAGCCACAAGCCATCGAGCAGCTTGTCAAAGGTTTTCAGGAAGGAAACCAATGCCAGACGCTTCTTGGAGTTACCGGTTCGGGGAAGACATTCACAATGGCGAATGTCATTCAACAATTAAACAAACCAACATTAATTATCGCCCACAATAAAACTTTGGCTGCTCAGTTATACGGCGAATTTAAAGAGTTCTTTCCTAATAATGCGGTAGAATATTTTGTATCCTACTATGACTACTACCAACCAGAAGCCTATGTCCCATCTTCGGATACCTACATTGCAAAGGATTCTGCCATCAATGATGAGATTGATAAGCTTCGACACTCTGCGACAGCTGCACTGTCGGAGCGAAGAGATGTGATTATTGTGGCGAGTGTATCTTGCATCTATGGACTGGGTTCACCGATTGATTATCAGGAGATGGTGATCTCGCTGAGGCCAGGTATGATCAAGGACCGAGATGAGGTCATTGCAAAGTTGATTGAGATTCAATACGATAGAAATGATATGGATTTTAAGCGTGGAACCTTCCGTGTAAGAGGCGATGTACTGGAAATCTTTCCGGCAATCTCGGAAGATTATGCAATCCGAGCAGAGTTTTTTGGAGATGAGATTGAACGGATCACGGAGATTGATCTTCTGACAGGAGAGATTAAGAGCGAACTGAGCCATGTTGCAATTTTTCCGGCATCACACTACGTCGTATCGAAGGAGAGCATTGACCGGGCAACGAAGGCAATCGAGGAAGAACTGGAGGAGCAGGTTCGGTACTTTAAGAGTGAGGACAAGCTGCTGGAGGCACAGAGAATCGCAGAACGGACGAATTTTGATATCGAGATGATGAGAGAAACTGGGTTCTGTTCGGGAATTGAGAATTATTCCAGACACCTGACGGGATTAAAACCGGGAGAAGCGCCACACACATTGATTGATTATTTTCCGGATGATTTCATCATTATGATCGATGAGTCACATAAGACAATTCCGCAGATTGGGGGAATGTATGCGGGGGACCGCTCCCGCAAGAAGACTTTGGTGGACTATGGGTTTAGGCTTCCTTCGGCGTTGGATAACCGACCGCTGAATTTTGAAGAATTTGAAAGTAAGGTCAATCAAATGCTGTTTGTCTCTGCTACGCCGGGAGAGTATGAGGAACGCAATGAACTTCTGCGGGCAGAGCAGGTAATCCGTCCGACAGGACTTCTTGATCCGGAGGTGGAAGTACGTCCGGTGGAAGGGCAGATAGACGATCTTGTTGGCGAAGTGAATAAAGAGATTGCGAAGAAAAATAAGGTGCTGATCACAACGCTGACGAAGCGTATGGCAGAGGATCTTACGGATTATATGCGAGAACTTGGAATCCGGGTGAAATACCTTCATTCGGATATCGATACCTTGGAGCGGACAGAGATCATCCGCGATATGCGTATGGATGTGTTCGATGTTCTTGTGGGAATCAACCTTTTGCGAGAAGGGTTGGATATTCCGGAGATCACACTTGTTGCGATTCTCGATGCAGACAAGGAAGGATTCCTTCGTTCGGAGACATCGCTGATCCAGACGATCGGTCGAGCTGCAAGAAATGCAGAGGGTCATGTGATCATGTACGCGGATACGATGACAGATTCTATGAAGGCTGCCATTGAAGAGACAAAGCGAAGACGTCAGGTACAGATGGAATACAATGAGAAGCATGGAATTACGCCGAAGACAATACACAAATCCGTACGGGATCTGATCAGTATTTCAAAAAAGGTGTCTTCCGAGGAGATGAAGCTAGAAAAAGATCCGGAATCTATGAGTGAAAAGGAATTACAGGCTGCAATTAAGGATATTAATAAGAAGATGAAAAAAGCCGCAGCAGAACTGAATTTTGAGGTGGCAGCAGAACTAAGAGATCAGCTGATAGAATTTAAGAAAAAGCTGTTGGAGATAGAGGAATCATAAGGACAAAGAAAAGAAGAGGTAAGAAATGGCACGCAAAGCAGAAAAGAAGCAGTATATTAAGATTAGAGGTGCAAACGAACACAATCTGAAAAATATTGATGTGGATATTCCGAGAAATGAGCTTGTAGTATTGACAGGATTGAGTGGTTCTGGAAAGTCTTCTCTGGCATTTGATACGATTTATGCAGAGGGACAGAGAAGGTATATGGAGTCATTATCCTCCTACGCGAGACAGTTTCTAGGACAGATGGAGAAGCCGGATGTAGAGAGTATCGAAGGCCTTTCCCCGGCGATTTCGATCGATCAGAAATCTACGAATCGAAATCCGAGGTCGACAGTTGGAACGGTGACGGAGATTTATGATTATTTTCGATTACTGTATGCGAGGATTGGTATCCCACATTGTCCAAAGTGTGGAAAAGAGATTAAAAAGCAGACAGTGGATCAGATGACAGATCAGATTATGGAACTGCCGGAAGGAACGAAGATTCAACTACTTGCTCCGGTAGTCAGAGGGCGCAAGGGAACTCACGCAAAACTGTTTGAGAAAGCGAAGAAGAGTGGATATGTTCGTGTGCGCGTGGATGGAAGTATGTATGAACTGACCGAGGAGATTATACTGGATAAGAATATCAAGCATAATATTGAAATTGTTGTAGATCGTCTGATCGTACGGGAAGGGATTGAAAAAAGACTGTCAGATTCGATTGAGAGTGTACTGACATTGGCGGAAGGATTGCTTCAGGTAGATGTGATCGGCGGAGAAACATTAAATTTCAGCCAGAGTTTTTCCTGTCCAGATTGTGGAATCAGTATCGAAGAGATTGAGCCGAGAAGCTTTTCTTTCAATAATCCTTTTGGAGCATGTCCGGATTGTTATGGTCTTGGATATAAGATGGAATTTGATATTGATTTGATGATCCCGGATAAAACACTCAGTATCAATGACGGAGCGATTACGGTGATCGGATGGCAGTCTTGCACAGATAAAGGGAGTTTTACAAGAGCAATCCTGGAGGCACTCTGCAAAGAGTACGGGTTTGATATGGATACGCCGTTTGAGGACTATCCGGAAGCGGTGCAGCATGTGCTGATTCATGGTACAGATGGAAGGGAAGTGAAAGTATACTATAAAGGACAGCGGGGCGAAGGTGTTTATGATGTCGCGTTTGAGGGACTGCTAAGGAATGTAGAGCGCCGATACCGGGAGACTGGCTCTGAGACGATGAAAGCAGAATATGAATCTTTTATGCGGATTACCCCGTGTCATACTTGTGGGGGACAGCGTTTGAAGAAGGATGCGCTTGCAGTGACTGTCGGCGGAATGAATATTGCGGAGGTAACCGCATTATCAATCGAAAAATTGCAAAAATTTCTTGCAGAACTCGTGTTGACAGAGACACAGGAGCTGATCGGCGGACAGATTCTAAAGGAGATCAAAGCGAGGACAAATTTTCTGATGGATGTTGGGCTGGATTACCTTACCCTTTCTCGGGCGACAGGAACACTCTCCGGCGGTGAGGCACAGAGAATCCGACTGGCGACCCAGATCGGTTCCGGACTTGTAGGTGTGGCCTACATCCTTGATGAGCCGAGCATTGGACTGCACCAGAGAGACAATGACAAGTTGTTAAAGACGTTGAAGCATTTAAGAGACCTTGGAAATACACTGATTGTTGTAGAACATGATGAAGATACGATGAAGGAAGCGGATTATATTGTCGATATCGGTCCTGGGGCAGGAGAGCACGGCGGAGAAGTTGTAGCGGCAGGCACGGCAAAAGAGATTATGAAAAATAAAAAATCTGTGACGGGCGCGTATCTGAGCGGTCGGAAGAAGATTCCGGTACCGGAAGAAAGAAGGGAGCCGAAAGGATTTCTTAAGATTCTTGGAGCAAGAGAAAACAATTTGAAAAATATTGATGTGGAGATTCCACTGGGGGTCATGACATGTGTGACAGGAGTCTCGGGATCTGGAAAGAGTTCTCTTGTGAATGAGATTTTATATAAAGCACTGGCAAAAGAACTGAACCGCGCCCGGACAATTCCTGGAAAGCATACGCGGATCGAAGGGCTGGAACAGGTAGATAAAGTAATCAATATAGACCAATCTCCAATCGGAAGGACGCCGAGATCGAATCCGGCAACTTATACGGGAGTCTTTGATCTGATCCGTGATCTGTTTGCGGCAACAGCAGACGCAAAGGCCAGAGGGTATAAGAAAGGAAGATTCAGTTTTAATGTCAAGGGAGGACGATGTGAAGCGTGCAGTGGAGATGGGATTCTGAAAATCGAGATGCACTTTTTACCGGATGTCTATGTACCATGTGAAGTTTGTCATGGAAAAAGGTATAACCGTGAGACGTTGGAGGTAAAATATAAAGGAAAAAGTATTTATGATGTACTCAATATGACTGTGGAAGAAGCACTTCATTTCTTTGAAAATGTGCCGAGCATACGCAGGAAAATGGAGACGTTGTATGATGTCGGACTGTCTTACATTCGTCTTGGACAGCCATCCACCACATTGTCGGGAGGAGAAGCGCAGAGGATCAAATTGGCGGCGGAATTGAGTAAGCGCAGCACCGGAAAAACAGTGTATATCTTGGATGAGCCGACAACTGGACTGCATTTTGCAGATGTGCATAAGCTTACAGAAATTTTGCAGAAGCTGTCTGCAGATGGAAATACAGTGGTAGTCATTGAGCATAATCTGGATGTGATTAAAACGGCTGATTATCTAATCGATATCGGTCCGGAAGGAGGAGACAAAGGAGGGACGGTGATCGCAAAAGGAACACCGGAACAGGTTGCCGCTTCCGAATGCTCTTACACCGGAAAGTATATTGCACCGCTGTTGCGGCAGGGGGAATAAACAAAAAATCAGACAGACGAAAATGAGGAAAGGGGAATCGAGATGTCGGCAGATATCGGAATTGATCTGGGAACTGCAAGCGTACTCGTGTTTATAAAAGGCAAAGGGGTTGTACTAAAGGAGCCCTCTGTCGTGGCACTTGACCGGGATACGAAAGAGATAAAAGCCATTGGAGAAGAAGCTAGACTGATGCTTGGAAGGACACCGGGGAATATCATCGCGATCAGACCTTTGGAAAAAGGTGTTGTATCAGACTATACGGTCACAGAGAAGATGATTAAATATTTTGTGCAAAAGTCGCTCGGAAGAAGGATGTTAAAGAAACCTAGAATCAGCATTTGTGTTCCGTGTCAGATCACAGAAGTGGAACAGAAGGCCGTGGAGGAGGCTGCTTATGCAGCAGGAGCAAGAGAAGTCTGTCTTGTGGAAGAACCGGTGGCGGCAGCGATCGGAGCTGGTTTGGATATTATGAAACCATTTGGCAATATGATCGTAGATATTGGCGGCGGAACAACGGATGTGGCGGTGATTTCGCTGGGGGCAGCAGTGGTCCATACTTCTGTGAAGACGGCGGGGAATGATTTTGATGAGGCAATTGCACGCTATATGAGAAAAAAGCAGAATCTGCTGGTTGGTGATCGTACAGCGGAGGAGATTAAGATCAAAGTGGGAACGGTTTATCCGCTTGAAGAGGAACTGGAGATAGAGATCAGAGGACGGAATCTTGTGACGGGATTGCCGAAAACGGTTACGGTGACTTCCTCAGAGACAGAGTCTGTTCTGAGGGAAGTGGCAGACCAAATTGTAGAGTCGGTGATACATGTACTGGAGCAGACACCACCGGAATTGTCAGCGGATATTTTGGAGCGTGGAATTATGCTGACCGGAGGAGGTGCACTTCTGCGGGGGATGGATACACTGATGGAGGAGAAGACGGGAATCCGGACGATGGCAGCAGAAGATCCGATGAAAGTTGTTGCAGTGGGAAGTGGACAATTTGCAGAAGTTACTGGGATGAGAAGAAATTCTTAGTCAGGTTTAGATTTTACAAAAAACATTGAAAATAATAGAGCATAAGCTGCCGGGAAGTAAGGAATTCGGAAGAACAGACAGAGGAAGGGAAATCCTGTGAAAAAGTTTGGATGAAAGCTTTAGTTCACGGCAGTTTTTTTCATATATTTTGTGTGATAGAAGGAGCATATGTATTTTCTGAAAAGCAATCTACAAAGGAGTTTTCATGCTTTTAAGAACATGGTACGATAAAAACAGATTTAACAGAAAAGGAAAAGAGCAGGAACATGGAGAAAATAATCGGATATGTGGAGCACATTGTGTTTCGCAATGAAGACAATGGTTATACGGTGTTTCATCTGCACAATGAAGATGGGGATCTGACTTGTGTCGGGATGTTTCATTATATTAGCGAGGGAGAGTTTCTGGAGGTATCCGGAGAATATACGAATCATGCGGTGTATGGATCACAGCTTCAAGTACAGGAGTATCGGGTAAAAGAGCCGGAAGATCTTCATTCTATAGAAGTTTATCTTGGTTCCGGAGCAATCAAGGGACTTGGAAGTGCGCTGGCAGGCAGAATTGTAAGAAAATTCAAAGGGGATACCTTCCGCATCATCGAAGAAGAGCCGGAACGTCTCGCAGAGATCAAAGGGATCAGCGAGAGAATGGCAAGAGAGATTGCAGTGCAGGTAGAAGAGAAGAAGGAAATGCGACAGGCAATGTTGTATTTGCAGAAATATGGTATTTCAACAACACTTGCGGCAAAGATTTATCAGCATTATGGACAGAGCATTTATCGCGTGGTCGAACAGAATCCGTATCAGCTGGCAGATCATGTAGAGGGGGTTGGATTTAAGACTGCCGATGAGATCGCAGCAAAGGTAGGGATCCATACAGACTCTGATTTCCGAATCCGGAGTGGTATCTTTTACACGTTGCTTCAGGCAGTTGGGGAAGGCCACGTGTACCTTCCGGAACAGACACTGCTTGCGCGAACAAGCCAACTTTTGCAGGTGAAAATTGAAGATATGGAGCGGCATCTGATGGATCTGTGTATGGAAAAGAAGATCGTCGTCAAGGAGAAGCCAGAGGGAAAGAGAGTGTATGCTTCTCATTTCTATTATCTGGAATTAAATACTGCAAAAATGTTGTACGATCTAGATATCAAAAATGAAGTGGGAGAAGATTATCTGGAAAAGCGCCTGAGCAAGATTGAGGCGTATGCAGAGTTATCTTTGGATGAATTGCAGCGGACAGCAGTAAAAGAAGCAGTAAAAAATGGTCTGCTTGTGTTGACTGGAGGGCCAGGAACTGGAAAGACAACGACAATCAATGCGATGATTCATTTTTTTGAGAGCGAAGGGCTGAATATTTATCTGGCGGCACCGACCGGACGTGCGGCAAAGAGAATGACGGAGGCGACTGGCTGCGAGGCGCAGACATTACACAGACTGCTGGAGGTCAATGGCAATCCAGAGGGGGAACAGACAGGAGGATTTGGAAGAAATGAAGAGAATCCGCTGGAGGCAGATGTGATCATCATAGATGAAATGTCAATGGTGGATCTATCTTTGTTTCATGCGCTTTTAAAGGCGGTGATGGTTGGGACTCATCTGATCCTTGTGGGGGACGTCAATCAGCTTCCATCAGTGGGACCGGGAAGTGTGTTGAAGGATATGATCAAATCAGAATGTTTTCCTGTTGTGCGGCTCAATAAGATTTTCCGCCAGGCGGGGGAAAGTGATATTGTAGTCAATGCGCATAAGATTAACAATGGAGAGCCGGTTGAACTGAAAAACAAAGGAAGAGATTTCTTTTTCCTAAAACGGCAGGATGCAAACGTGATCATCAGCATCGTCATCCAGCTTGTAAAGGAAAAAATGCCGAAGTATGTGGATGCTCCGATGCATGAGATCCAGGTGCTTACACCAATGAAAAAAGGATTGATCGGGGTAGAGCGGCTTAATGTGATCTTACAGGAATATCTGAATCCGCCGGATCGAAAGAAAGAAGAAAAAGAATATGGAAATAAGAAATTCCGGGTTGGCGACAAGGTCATGCAGATTAAGAATAATTACCAGCTGGAGTGGGAAGTCAAAACGAAATATGGGCTGACTGTGGACAAAGGAGTTGGCATTTTTAACGGAGATATGGGAATCGTCAAGAAAATCGATCATTACCAGGAACTCATGACGGTGGAGTATGAAGAAGGAAAGCAGGTAGAATATTCCTTTAAAATGCTGGAGGAGTTGGAGTTGGCGTATGCGATCACGATACATAAATCCCAGGGGAGCGAGTATCCGGCGGTTGTGATTCCGCTTCTGCCGGGACCAAGACTGCTGTATCACAGAAATTTATTATATACAGCGATTACAAGGGCAAAAAAGTGTGTTACACTGGTAGGAGATGAGCATACTTTTTATGAGATGATTGAAAATCAAAGTGAGCAAAAACGGTATACGAGTCTGGCGGAAGCGATTCGTGAGCGGTATGAAAGTATCTTGTGATACAAAGAATGAAAAAAACAGAGAAACAGAAGAACAGAGAAAGAAAAACAGCAGAAAAATGGAGAGCAAAACTTATATGGCACAGGATTTTAGAATTACTTTATCCGACCACTTGTGTGTTTTGTGGAACAGTAGCTTCTGAGGGGATTTGTGAAAGCTGCCGGAAGGAAGTAAAGATACTGCAGGAGCCTCTCTGTAAAAAATGTGGAAAACCAGTGCGCTATGAGGAGCAGGAATACTGCTATGACTGTCAGAAAATCATACATTTCTATGAGCAGGGAAGGAGTCTGTGGCTCCATAAAATGCCGGTTTCGCAATCGATTTATCAGTTTAAGTATAGAAATCGCCGCGTATTTGCACAGTACTATGCGGAACAAATGGCAGGACAGTTTGCAGATCTGTTAAGAAAATGGCAGATCGAGGTAATCATTCCTGTACCAATTCATAAAAGTAAGCGGAGAAAACGAGGATACAATCAGGCAGAAGTTTTGGCAAAAGAGCTTTCCGGACGGTTGGAGGTCCCTATGGAGGCATTTGCAGTCCGAAGAGTTCAAAAAACAAATGCATTGAAAGAGATGAATCCAAGTGAGAGAAGGAGGGCACTTTCCGGAGCCTTTGCCGTGGAGGATGACTGGAAGCCAAAGAAAAAAGTACTTCTGGTCGATGATATCTATACAACGGGAAGTACTGTGGATGAGCTTGCCCGCATATTGAAAGAAAATGGGGTACAAAAAGTATATTTTCTGACTATAAGTGTTGGACAAGGTTTCTGATTATATGCTATACTAAAAATAGTGTTTGGCTGAGGGGAAAAACAGAGACAGAGGTGACGAGATGTTAAATGAGGAACGAGTCAAGATGATGATAAAGCTGGCCTCTTATGAAGAAGGACAGGGAAAAGAAGATTTTAAAGTGAACAGCTATTATAGAAAAGATTATGTGAGTTTCCGTACAATTGTCACATTGATTTGGACGACGATTGGGTATGGATTGGCAGTCGGATTATTTTTTCTTGTGAATTTGGAGAGGATTTTTGAAGACCTGACACTTGCAAAGTTTTTTTTGCTTGGTGTGCTGGTTGTGATCGGATATATTGCAGTGCTGATCATCTATGGGATGATGGCTGGAAGTTATTACAAAAAGAAACACAATGAAGCAAAATTGAGAGTAAAGAGATATTACAGGAATTTATCGCGCCTGAGTAAGATGTATAAAAAGGAGAATATGTAGATGAATAGTTTATACGTGTGGAAAGAAGAGATGCAGAAATTATATGCGCGGTATGCAAAATATATCGATAAAGTACTTCAGCTGATTCTTGGAATTCTCGTATTTGGGATGATCAACTCTAAGCTTGGCTATATGGAACTGGCGGCATCCAAATATGTGACGGTAGGTCTGACAGTGTTCTTTACATTTTTGCCATCAGTGTATATGGCGGTGGCAGCAGCAGTTTTGATTTTGCTGCATTTGTTTTCGTTGTCAATGGCAGTGTTTGCTGTAACGGCAGCCGTGTTTTTGATGATGTTTATTTTTTATTTTCGATTCGCACCGGGGACGGCGACTATTTTGTTGCTGACACCTCTGGCATTTGTATTAAAAGTTCCGTATATTATCCCGGTTGTCTATGGATTGATCGGAACTCCGGTCTATGTTGTACCGGTTGCATGTGGGACAATTGTTTATTTTATGTTGCATTTTGTATCGTCATCAGCGACTGCATTTAAAGGCAGTGCAGGCGCAGAGGGATTGATGAATGCAGTGACAGAATTTACAAAACAGATTTTTACTAACAAAGAGATGTTGATATTTGTACTTGCATTTTCGGTGTGCCTGCTGATTGTGTATGCAATCCGCAGAAGTTCCTTTGACTATGCATGGAAAGTGGCGATCGCTGTTGGGATTATCGCCAATGTTGTGCTCGTTGTAAGCGGAGAACTTGTCTTTGATGTACATATTCCATATGGTGGTATGATCGGTGGGAATATAGTAGCAGGACTGATTGCAGTTGTGTTGGAATTTTTTGTATTTACAGTGGACTATTCCCGGACGGAACAGATTCAGTTTGAAGATGATGAGTATTATTACTACATCAAGGCAGTTCCGAAGATTTCAGTGCCGGCTCCAAGAAAGACAGTGAAAAAGATCAATGAGAGACAAGAGACAACAACACTTCCGGCGGATGAAATCAGAGGAGCAGGGGAAGTGTTTGATAGAAATGAAGAGGAGGATCAGCAGGATCTTCAGAGAATGATTGAAAAAGAATTAGAAAAATAGTCTTCAAAAATAAGTACAGGAGGTGATAAGATGGGGGCACAGTTTGAGAGATTCCTTGAAAAATATATTTCCGCATGGTATATACCAGAGATTAAAGTTGTCGATATTATTGAGATCATCATTATTTCGGTATTGGTCTATGAGATTATGGTGTGGATAAAAAATACAAAAGCATGGATGCTGTTGAAGGGAATGCTTGTACTTTGTGCATTCATTCTTGTCGCTGCAATTTTTGAGATGAATACCATTTTGTTCTTGGCGAGCCATGCAATCGATGTGCTGGCGATGGCGGCAGTTGTTGTCTTTCAGCCAGAGCTTCGAAGGGCACTTGAAAAACTCGGAGAGAAAAATATTTTGTCTTCGGTTGTGCCTTTGGATAAGAAGAAAGAGTCTGTCAGATTTAGCACAGAGACTATTGATGGTATTGTCAGAGCATGCTTTGAGATGGGAAAAGTTAAGACAGGAGCGTTGATCGTTGTAGAGAGAGCGATCAAACTGACGGAGTATGAAAGCACAGGGATCCGTTTGGATTGTCTTGTTTCCAGTCAGGTGCTGATCAATATTTTTGAACACAATACACCGCTCCATGATGGTGCGATCATTATCAGAGGAGACAGAATCGTCTCAGCAACCTGTTATCTTCCTCTTTCAGACAATATGAAGTTAAGCAAGGATCTTGGAACAAGACACCGTGCGGCAGTGGGAATGAGCGAAGTGAGCGATGCGCTGATCATTGCAGTATCAGAAGAAACCGGGGCAGTTTCCATTGCGATGGGAGGACGTCTGGAGCGTAATGTACGCCCGGAACGGCTCACAGAGAGATTGCTTGATGTGCAGGATCGTACGGTAGAGCGGAAACGTCTGATTCCATGGAAAGGAAGGCGAAAAGATGAAAGAAAGACTGACAAATAATTTGGGGCTGAAATTCATCGCAGTGTTCTTCACAATAGTTTTGTGGCTTGTTGTTATGAATGTCGAAGATCCGATTGATACACGGACTTTTAAGGGAATTTCTGTTGGAATACGGAATGATGATATTATCACATCCAAAGGGAAGACGTATTCGGTTGTCGGAGAGCAGTCTGTGGAAGTCACGGTTAAGGCAAAAAAATCTATTTTGAGTGATCTGAAGGAACATCCAGAAAAGATAACCGCATATGCAGATATGCAAAATCTGGAAAACAGGGCTTTGATTCCAGTAGAGGTAAGTATCAGCGGATATGAGGATGAGTATGAGGAGGCCTATACCAATCCGAGAAATCTGGAAGTAGAAATTGAGAATTATCTGTCCAAGAGATTTCCTATTGTCGCAGAGACGAGAGGCACTGTGAGAGATGGATATGTGCTCGGACCAGTCACGCCGAATCCGGCTTATATTACAATCCAAGGTGGTGTCAGCGCTATCAATCAGATTAACAAAGTTGTGGCAAAAGCAGACGTGTCGGGGATGTCAAACGATGGAGAAGTTCCGGCAGAATTGATTCTTTATGATGCCGGCGGAGGAGTCATTGATCAGTTCCAGTTTGAAACGAACCTTGGAGAAAAAGGAGTATCTGTTGATGTGGAATTGCTTGATACGAAAAACGTAAAGCTGGATGTACTATATAATGATGCCGTTGCAGAGGGATATGTGGTAGAGGAAGCTTTGATCGAACCGGCTGAGGTACAGATTGCAGGAAGACCGGATGTGTTAAAGGAAATCGATAAGATCACAATACCGGCAGAGGCATTGGAAAATACAGAGATCAGCAGTCGTACGGAAGTTGGAATCGATGTGACGCCATATCTTCCGGAAAATACAAAACTGGTAGATGAGAGTCAGAAAAATATTGCAGTGACGATTTCTGTCAGCGAAGGTGGAAGCAGAAGAATCCATATACCGGTATCTTCGATCATTCCGAGAGAACTGGAAGAGGGACTGAAAGTCAGCTTTGATTCTGAACAGATTGAATTGGCATTTACAGGTTCCGAAGAGAATTTGAAGAAACTTGATGCAAGCAAGATCAATGTCTATATTGATATGAAAGATTATAATACGCCGGGAAAATATCAAGTAGTTCCAGTCGTGGAAGGATATGGAGACTGCCAGTATAAGGGTGAGAAGATCAATATTACAGTCGAAAAGAAAAAGTAAAAAACAGGAGGCAGAGATGATCAGGCAGGTAGTGACAATCAAGAATCCAACCGGGCTTCACTTGAGTCCCGCCGGACTTCTGTGTAAGACGGCAATGCAATTTGAATGCAAGATCACATTTCAGGCGAAAAATTCTACTGGGAATGCAAAGAGTGTTCTGAGTATTTTAGGGGCTTGTGTGAAATCTGGAGATGAGGTAGAATTTATATTTGAAGGTGAAGATGAAGAAGCAGCAGCCCGAGAGATTATAGAGATGATCGAAAGTGGTTTAGGAGAATAAGATAAAAATAGTCGAGATAAATGCTCGACTATTTTTGCAAAAGAAAAGGAGAAGAAAAATGAACAGAGCGACATTGGTAATTATGGCGGCGGGTATTGGAAGTAGATTCGGTGGCGGAATCAAGCAGTTGGAGCCAGTCGGACCAAATGGTGAGATTATCATGGACTATTCGATTGCGGATGCGATGGAGGCAGGTTTTGATAAAGTCGTATTTGTGATTAGAAAGGATCTAGAGAAAGATTTTAAAGAAGTCATTGGAAATCGAATTGAAAAAGTGGTAAATGTAGCGTATGCTTATCAGGAGCGAGAAGATATCCCAGAACAGTATCGCGAACGATTTGCAGAGCGAACAAAGCCGTGGGGAACCGGACAGGCAATTCTTTGCTGTAAGGATGTTGTAAAAGAACCGTTTCTTGTGATAAATGCAGATGATTATTATGGAAAAGAAGCATATGCAGAAGCTTTCGGATATCTGACAGCAGAGAAGGAACAATCAGAAAAGCAAAAGCTGTGTATGGTGGGATTTGTTCTGAAGAACACATTAAGCGAAAATGGCGGTGTGACAAGAGGAATCTGCAAAGTAGACGAACAGGGAATGCTGACAGATATTGTGGAGACACATCAGATTGAAATGGTACCGGAAGGGGCGGCAGTGCGTACAGAGGAAGGAATGCAGCCGATTGATATCGAGTCTCCGGTGTCAATGAACATGTGGGGACTGACTCCAGAATTTTTCCATATTTTAGAAGAAGGCTTTGAGGAGTTCCTTTCTCAAATACCAGAGTCGGATCTGAAAGCAGAATATCTTCTTCCAACGATCATTGGTGAACTGTTAAAAGAGCAGAAGGTGGAAGTAAAAGTGCTGAAATCACATGATAAGTGGTTTGGGGTTACTTACAAAGAAGATAAAGAGGCAGTTGTAGAAGCGATCAGGAGCCTTGTGGCAAATGGGGTATATCCGGAAAAATTATTCGGGTAAGTACTAGATAGAAAGAAAGTAGAAGGCAGAAAATACATGCATACAAAAATAAAAAATACTGTTTGGAAAGGATTGGCAATTTTATTGTCAATCCTTGTAATTGTTTTGAGTGGTTTGGGAATTGTATTGTTCAATGCATCCAGATGGGTGATGGATACGTGGGGGCTGATTACATTTGATGAGATTATTTTTCATCTGAAGGTACCGATGGAGGGAACAAATACGGATATGATATTTGATTTTATCAATCAGTGTCTTCCGGCTGCAATCTTGGTAATGTTATTAGAACTGGCAATTTTTATTGCTTTCAGAAAAAGGAGAAAAAAATATGCTGTAGTTTGCACGGCAGGAATCGTTGGGGCAGTTGTCTTATCGGTGAGTGCGGCAAATTATCTCTGGGTGAATCTGGATATTGGAACATATCTGGAAACACAGGGGAAAGATTCGACATTTATCCAGGATCACTATGTAGATGTGAAAAATACAGAACTCATTTTCCCGGAGCAGAAGAGGAATCTGATCTATATTTTCCTGGAATCTACAGAGGCGACCTTTATGGGAAAAGAAGATGGAGGAGCCTTTGATCAAAATGTGATCCCGGAACTGACGGAGGTTGCAAGAAATAATATTAGTTTTTCCAATTCAGATTTGCTGGCAGGAGGTGCCTATCCGGCATTTGGTTCTACGTGGACGATGGGAGGAATGTTTGCACAGACTTCAGGACTTCCGTTGAAGATTCCGATTGATGGAAATGCGATGTCTAATCAGGATTTATTTATGCCGGCAGTTACAAGTATTGGAGATATCCTGGCAGAGCAGGGATACCGACAGTCACTTCTGATTGGTTCCGATGCGGAGTTTGGCGGAAGAAAAAATTATTTTGAGCAGCATGGAAATTATGAGATGCTGGATTACGGATGGGCGAATGCAAATGGGAAAATTCCGCCGGATTACCGTGTGTGGTGGGGATATGAAGACCAAAAACTGTTTGATATCGCGAAGGAAAAGCTGACAGAGATTTCGATGACAGGGCAGCCGTTTAACTTTACAATGCTGACTGTTGATACACATTTTGAAGATGGATATTATTGTGAAAAATGTCAGCCTGTGACTGAGAATCAATATGCAAATGTATACTTGTGTGCGAGCCATCAGCTTCAGGAATTTCTTACATGGATCCAACAGCAGAGCTTTTATCCGAATACAACGATCGTTCTGTCAGGGGATCACTTGACAATGGACAGTGATTTTTGTTTGAATATTGATCCGTCATATGAAAGAACGGTGTATAATGCGTTTATCAATCCGGCAGTTATGCCAGTACAGACAAAGAACAGACAGTTCACGACGATGGACATGTTTCCGTCTACACTTGCAAGTATGGGTGTGACGATTCAGGGAGAACGTCTGGGACTCGGTACGAATCTGTTTTCAGCAGAACCGACGCTGGCAGAGCAGTACGGAATAGAAACAATCGATGAAGAACTGGTGAAAGAATCAAAATTCTTTGATAATTTTGTCAGTGATATCAAAGTGGAGGGAGAAGAATAATTCATGAGGAGTGTAGTAATAATAGGGAGAAAATCAATTGAGAGAATGCTCGGTCTGCTGTGTATCATCGCGGCAACACTTATTTTTGGAATGTCCGTAAAGGCGGCAGGACCGGAAGAAATTGCGTATGTATATCTGGACGAAGATGTTGTGGGCACATCAGGAGTACAAAATATCGTTGTCGGTTTTCAAAAGGAAGAAATGGTGATTGGGGGTGCCAGATTATTCTATCAAACGGCATCCGGAACTGAGGGTATTGTGGAAGCTGCACAGATTTTAAATAACACCGTTCTCTTTCAGAAGGAGGGGATGGAAGCAATCGGGACCTATCAGATCACAGGAATTGCATATCTTGATGGATCAGGTGCGGAACAGACGATTTTATTTACAGAAAAAGGAATCACAGCTTCTTTTCAAGTAGTGCAGGATGAGGCACTGTTCGTTCCGGAGTCGGGCGCTCAGGTGGAAACTTATTCGATGAATGAGGGAAAGCAGATGGTGCAGGCAGGAGCAGAGACAGCGGAGGCCGCAATTTCAGAAACGCTGGATGAGGCGGGAGTTACTGAGGCAGCTGTCCTAAGTGCCAGAAGTGGAGAGCGAAGAGAAGTAGTTGTTGCAATCGGTGCAGGTCATGATGCAAACCATCCGGGAGCATCTGCAAATGGATTGCGGGAAGAAGTGCTGACATTGAAAGTGGCAAGATACTGCCAGCAGGAATTGTCACAGTATCGTGGGGTCAGAGTTGTAATGATCAGAGAAAGCGAAAGCTGTCCTTATAATTCAACATCAAGCTATTGTCTGAACCAGAGAGTAAAAGATGCAAAAAATGCCGGAGCAGATCTTTATGTAGACCTTCACTTTAACAGTGGTGGAGGAACCGGAGCAGAGATTTACTATCCAAATAAAAACTACCGTCCGGACTTGTCGGAAGAAGGACTCAGTGTGTCAAATAAAATTTTAGAGCAGCTCTCTGCGCTGGGACTTCCAAACCGGGGAGCCAAGATCAAGGACAGTACACTGGCGGGACCGTCCGGGCAGTATCCGGATGGAAGTAAGGCGGATTATTTTACGACAAATGTGCTGGCAAAAGAACTTGGACTGACAGGAATTATTGTAGAGCATGCGTTCCTCGATCATGGATATGATGCGGCAAAACTTCAGGATGAAAACTTCTTGAGACAGTTAGGGATTGCAGATGCGACAGGAATTGCTCAGAAATATGGGCTGGTGAAAGGGAACGAATCAAAGAAGGGGCTGAATCTGAAAGCACATGTACAAGAACTTGGGTGGCAGAGTACTGTGGGAGATGGAGAACTCTGTGGAACAACTGGAAGAGCACTTGGCTTAGAAGCGCTTCAGATGAGCATTGCCGGAATGGAAGGCGTGGGGATTGAGTATAGTGCCCATGTTCGTGACATTGGATGGCAGGGAACCGTCCGTGATGGTGAGACAGCGGGAACAACAGGAAGAAATTTACAGATAGAAGCATTGAAAATTAAATTGACCGGAAGCAACGCAACAAAGTATAATATATATTACCGAGGACATGCCTCCAACATAGGATGGCTTGACTGGGCAAAAGACGGACAGGCAGCGGGAACACAGGGATATGCTTATCAGTTAGAAGCGGTTGAGGTTCGGATTGTACCGGCAGGAAGCGCCGCGCCGGGAGCAACAAATAGGCCGTTTTTAGACAAAACACAGGAACAGCCAGCGGTGACACTTTCTTATCAGGCACATGTTTCTGAGATTGGCTGGCAGAATGCAGTGGGAAGCGGAGTAACTGCGGGAACAGTTGGAAGAGCACTTCCGATAGAAGCGCTCAAAGTGAATTTAAGTGGAATATCGGGCATTCAGTATCGTGCACATGTCTCTGAGATTGGTTGGCAGAGTAATGTGACAAATGGAAAGATGTCAGGAACAACCGGAAGAGCACTTCCGATGGAAGCATTGGAGATGAAACTGGCTGGCAATGCGGCTGCGAAGTATGATATTTATTACAGGACGCATTGTAGAGATTTTGGATGGCTTGCGTGGACAAAAAATGGTGGAAAGTCAGGGAGTGCAGGGTATGCAAAATCTATAGAGGCAGTAGAAATCCAATTGATTCCAAAAGGACAGGCGGGTCCGTCTACATCAGGTACAGCTTTTAAAGAGCGATAAAAGTAAAATCCATTAGATAGGAGGTAATATGAAAAAAACAAAAAGAAAAGTTGCGGCATTTTTGTTGGCTGTGGGGATGAGTCTGACGAGTATTCCTATGTCGGCATATGCACAAGAGGTGCAGGAACCATCTAATCAGGAACAGGAAAGTCAAGAGGTTGTTCAGGAAGAAAAGGAAGAACAGGCAGAATCTGTTGAAGAGCAGGAGACAGTCGAGTTTCAGGGAGAAAATCCGGAAAGTAATCAAACTATTACGAGTATGGATCTTGATGGAAATGTTACAGAAGTTGTAATCGAAGATGGAACAGTAGATAGTTACGCTGCAGAAAAGGCAAGGATTGGGGGAGGACAGATTGTCAACTTCAATACAGGAAGCGGTGGTGTGACAGAATATGTAGAAGAGGGGACAAACACTTCAGGATATACACATGGATCGTATGGAGCGGATGCCGCTTACCTTGGGACAAGCGGCGGGAAAGTAAGATTTATGCTGTCTGGGGTTATTGGCCTTGTAGATGCCAATAAAGTTCAGGTTGTCAGTGCAGCAGCAGCACAATCTGTAAGTTATTATGCTGTCACAGGAGGAAGACTGATTCATTATATTACGATAAATGTAAATAAAAGTTCCTATGCGAGTGTACTCGATAATGGGGCGGCTCCGTCTTATTTGTCAGAGGGCACAAAGTATTACAGCTATGATGGACATTACTTTTATCCAGAATCAGCATTTCAACAGATGTTGGAGGATTATAAAAATGGAAACCGAAGCAGATCGGTAAATGCAAGTGCGCCATATTACAATTATTATCAATATCTTCCGTTTCGAAGCACAACGAATTATGGAAGTGATCTGAATGCGATGATTAATGCGAGGGTAACTGCAAGTTCAAAAATGAGAGATCTGGGAAATTCGTTTATCAATGCGCAGAATACATATGGAATCAATGCATTGATTGCTGTTGGAGTAGCAGCCAATGAAAGTGCATGGGGATCCAGCTGGATTGCACAGAATAAAAATAACTTATTCGGTCTGAATGCGATTGATACTTCGCCAGGACAGAGCGCAAATTATTTTGCCAGTCCGACACAGTGTGTCAATGAATTCACAGAGACATTTCTTTCAAAAGGATATATGAATCCACAGGATTGGCGTTATTTTGGAGGATTTCTAGGAAACAAAGCGAGCGGAGTGAATGTAAAATATGCCTCCGATCCGTACTGGGGTGAGAAAGCTGCAAATGTAGCCTGGAGTTTAGATAAGGCAAATGGTAACAGAGATGCGGGGAAATATACAATTGGAGTCAAAGATACGCTCAGTAATCAGCATACAGATCTGAATGTGAGACAGGAGAGAAGCGCTTCTGCAACAAAAGTATATTCCACCGGCACACAGTCCAGCCATGCGTTTATTCTACTCGAACAAAATCCAACATCCGGCTTTTATAAAATTCAGTCAGATCCAGTATTAAATGGGAGCAGAAGCGGAATTCATTCCGGAAGTGGTCGGTATGACTTTACAAACATGTATGCTTATGTAAGCAGCGATTATATTACAAAAGTTTCTATCGGAAACGGGGATTCAGGAAACAGTAATTCTGGTAATGGAAATTCTGGAGGCAACAATGGAGGAACATCAGTGGATCCCGTGTCAGTGCCGGAGGCTCTGAAAAATGTGATCAGTTACTCAGCTCATGTACAAGATATCGGTTGGCAGGATGCGGTATCAAATGGTGTGATGGCAGGAACAAACGGAAGAAATCTTCCGATGGAAGCGATTAAAATTCAGACAAGCGGTGTGGCAGGGCTAGGTGTGAAATACAGTACACATACGAGAGATTTGGGATGGCTTGAATATGTGAGTGACGGAAGTGTTGGAGGAATAACGGGACAGGCGAAGCCGATCGAAGCTATTAAAATTGAACTTACAGGAGAAAAAGCGGCAGATTATGATATTTACTACCGGGTTCATGTACAAAATTTTGGATGGCTTGATTGGGCGGATAATGGTACCGCTGCAGGAAGTCAAGGATATGCTTATCATATAGAAGCGATTCAAATCGCAGTGCTTCCAAAATGGAGTAGTGCACCAGGGAAAACAGATACTCCGTTTCAAGTGAAATCCGTAGATCTTCAGTACCGTGCACATGTATCTGAAATTGGGTGGCAGGAGTATGTCGGAAATGGAACACTTGCAGGAACGGTAGGTAAAAATCTTCCGGTAGAGGCTCTTCAGATTGCAGTGAAAAATGCGGGCAATTTAGGAATAAAGTACAGTGCTCATGTAAGAGATATTGGATGGCAGGATTACGTAAAAGACGGCCAGACGGCAGGAACAACGGGAAGAGCACTCTCAGTGGAAGCTCTTAAGATTCAATTGACCGGATCGGCAGCGGCTAATTATGATATTTACTACAGAACACATGTGCAAAATCTTGGCTGGCTCGATTGGGCGAAAAATGGAGCAGCATCAGGAAGCGCAGGGTATGCATACCATGTGGAATCTCTTCAGATTATTATTATGCCAAAAGGAAGTGCTGCACCAGGGAAGACGGCGAATGCTTTTCAAGAGAAAGGGATGGAAATACAATATCAATCACATGTACAAGACATCGGCTGGCAGAACTGGGTAAAAAATGGCGAGTTGAGTGGCACGACCGGACAGGCAAAAGCGATTGAAGCAATGCATATTTCCCTTGTAAATGCAACAGCAGGAGGAAATATAGAGTACCGTGCACATGTGCAGGATATTGGATGGCAAGGTTGGGTGAAAAATGGAGCGCAGACCGGTACAACCGGAAGGGCACTTCCGATGGAAGCGGTGAATATTCGCCTGACAGGAGCGTTGTCAGAAAAATATGACATTTATTACAGAACGCATTGTAGAGATTTTGGATGGCTTGGCTGGGCGAAAAATGGCGAGTCAGCAGGATCAGAAGGGTATGCAAAAAATATAGAAGCTATAGAGATCAAACTGGTCAAAAAAGGAGAGCAGGGACCATCAAGCGGTGGAACTGCCTTTAAAAAGAAATAAAAGCAAAAAAATGGCGGTGAATATCCGTCATTTTTTGTTGTGATTCTTTATTGAGAATCAATGAAAACAATGGTATAATAACTTGTTAGTGTAGAAAAGATTAAAAAAATGGAGAAAAAATGAAGAAAACAATCATTCAAAAGATATTTATCTCAGATGAGACAACTACAAAAAGTAATTTTTTGTGGAATACGATTGGAACGGGAATGTTGGCCGCAGCTACTATGCTTTTTACTGTGATTGTGGCACATCTGTCAGGAGAGAAAGCAGGAGGGCTGTTTTCTTTTGCACTTACAATCGGACAATGGATTGGAACAATTGCATATTTTGAACTCAGAACATTTCAGGTAACCGATGTTGCAAGAAGGCACTCGTACGCTGAATATTTTTATGCAAAAGTTTTCTGTTGTATACTGGCGGTGCTGGCAGGAGGCGGTTATATAATGCTCCGTGGAGGAACAGTGGAGAAGGCTTTCTTTATCTTTCTGCTTTGCATTTATAAAATTTTGGATGGATATTCAGATCTGTACGAAGGAGAACTTCAGAGGTATGGTCGGATTGACGTTGCAGGGAAATTGTTGTTCTGGAGAGTTGCCGGAGGAATTTTGATTCTGACTGCAGGGATTTTACTTACACAAAATCTGACCGTGGCGGTTATTGCCATGATTGTATATTCTTTATTGATGATTTTTGTTGTAAATGAAAAAGCACTTAGAGTTTTTGAAAAAGGGAAGCTGACATTTAGGAAAAAAGAAGTAGGGACTGTCTTGATAGAATGTCTTCCTCTATTTCTCAGCAGTTTTTTGAACACTTATGTATACAGTGCTTCAAGAATGTCCGTGGATAAAGTGCTGGATGCAAGGTATCAGTTGTATTATGCGGCAATCTTTATGCCGGTAATGATCATTAATCTATTTAGCACATTTGTTTTTAAACCGTTGCTTTCCGTTATGGCAGAAGACTATGAACAGAAGAGAAAAAGACAGTTTTTTCTCATGATTGTTAAAGTGTGTGCAATTATTGTTGCAGTTACGGTAGTCTGTGAGATAGGTGCTTATTTGCTAGGAATTCCGGTATTGTCTATTTTATATGGCATCAATTTGGGAGCATATAAAATTGATCTGTTGATTCTGCTTCTTGCAGGTGGGATTAATGCATTGGCATTTTTTATGTATTATATTTTGACTATTATGAGAAAACAAAAATATGCGTTGATTGGTTATGGAATGGAAGCGGTGGCAGCATTTGTCATTTCGGATTGGTTAGTCAGAAAGTATGCAATCAGAGGAGCAAGTGTGAGTTATCTGATAGCGGTAACCGTTTTATTGACAATCTTTGTGCTATTTATGATCTATAATATATGGAGAGGGAAAAAGGAAAATGGAAAATAAACATACATTTGCTATTTGTGCATATAAAGAAAGTAGTTTTTTGGAAGAATGTATCAAGTCTTTAAAGAACCAGTCGATTGAGAGTGAAATATTTATTATAACATCAACTCCTAACAGTTATATTGACAGAACAGCGGAGAAATATGGAATTCCTGTATATGTGAATACCGGAGAAGCTGGAATTGTTCAGGACTGGAATTTTGCTTATAAAAAGGCGCAGACAGAATTTGTGACAATTACTCATCAGGACGATGTGTATTTTGAAAAATATGCGGAACATGTAGTGAGAGAATTTGAAAAATCTTCAAAGCCATTGATTTTCTTTACAGACTATGCAGAAATGCGTAATGGAGAAAAAGTGACGGATAACAGACTGCTCCGAATAAAACGCCTCATGCTTCTGCCCTTAAAAGTGAAAGTGTTTAGAAAAAGTAGATTTGTGAGAAGAAGAATCTTGTCGTTAGGTTCTCCAATCTGCTGTCCATCGGTTGCTTTTGCGAAGAAAAATCTGCCGGAAACAGTATTCAAGCCGGGATTTGCTTCGGATGAAGACTGGGAGGCATGGGAATACATATCCAGATTCAAAGGTGAATTTATATATGACAAAGAAATATTGGTAGGACATAGAATTCATGAAGAATCCGAAACATCAAAAATCTTAGGGAACAATGCGAGAAATAAAGAAGACTATACGATGTTCTGCAAATTTTGGCCAAAGCCGATTGCCAAAATATTGGCAAGGTGGTATGCGGAAAGTGAAAAGTCAAATGAGTTGTCGTAATGTGGATGGGAGAACATATGAAAAAATTAATTATTATTCCAGCTTATAATGAGCAGGAAAGTATAAAGAAGACAGTCGAAGATATTATAAAAAATGCACCGGAGTTTGACTATATTGTAATCAATGATTGCTCTACTGATAGGACAAAAGAAATTTGTGAGACAGAAAAGTTTAATGTTGTGCATTTACCTGTGAATTTGGGAATTGGGGGTGCGGTTCAGACAGGGTACTTATATGCCGCAAGAAATGGATATGATATTGCTGTCCAAGTAGATGGAGATGGGCAGCATGATCCAAAGTTTTTAAGTAAAATGGCAGAGTTTATAGAAGCTGAACATGCAGATATGGTAATTGGCTCTCGATTTATTAATAAAGAAGGGTTTCAGTCATCAGGGGCAAGGCGTGTAGGAATTAAATATTTTACAATGTTAATAAAGTTACTTACAGGAGCAAAGATAACAGACCCAACGTCGGGGTTGCGGATGGTAAACAGAGAGATAATAGAATTTTTTGCGGAAGAATACCCAAAAGATTATCCGGAACCTGAAAGTGTTGTAGCTATTTTGAGAAGAAAGAAAAAAGTGTTAGAGTTACCTGTAATTATGAGAGAAAGAAGTGGGGGAGTGTCTTCTATCTCAATGAAAAAATCAGTGTATTATATGATAAAAGTATCACTTGCAATTTTGATTGAAAGGATTAGAAAATAGGAGGAGAAAAATGGATATCAAAATACAGTTGATTGTAGTGGTTATCATTGCTATTGCAATGGGAATTGTGGTTATGATGATTAGAAATAAGCAATTAGAGTTAAGATATGCCTTATCGTGGTTTGTGCTTGGTGTAGGGATACTTATTCTTGATTGTTTTCCAGATTTAATTACAGAATTGTCTGAAATTATGGGAATAGGAACACCGATTAATATGCTATTCTTCTTTGGATTTTGTTTTTCCTTAATGGTTATATTTGTTCTGACTGTTGTTGTATCAAAACTTACAGTGAAAGTAAAGAGACTTGCACAAGAAATTGCACTAATGGAAAATAAAGGTGAAATAGATGGAAAATAGAAAAAAAGGAAGTAAAATAATTGTAGCTTTTTTTGTGGCGATTTTGCTGTCGTTGGCAATTTCTACATTTATAACAAGCCATATGTGGGAAAGTGCTTCTATCATAATCGCATTAAGAGATATGAGAAAACAGATTATGTTAAATCGAGCGATTGTGCTAAGTCCAATTATCTTTTTTATAGAGCTTCATTTCGTAGTTGATATAAATACACTGTATACAAAAATATTTCGATATAGATGGATTTTGGGAGGAATAGTCTTAGTATTTCTTGTTATAAACAAATATAATGGGGATTCATTGGCTTGTTATAATTATATTCAACCTAATTTTCAAACAGAATTGGGGAAGCCATTTATTGGAGAGGAGAGATATATACGATCAGATGAGTACAGAGTGAATTCGCCTTCAGTATTATCATCGGGGAAAGGAGAAAATCCATACGGTCAGTATACAGATATCGCACGAGGAACAAAAACAGTAAACGGTGTATATGGGGTTAGTGCTAGATTAGGAACAGTTGCACAGGCGCCATGGAAATTAGTATTTCTTATATTGCCATTAGAATATGCCTTCAGTTTTTATTGGTATTTTCCTATTATTTTAGCATTCCTTGTAACGATTGAATTGTTTATGATTATTTCGAGAAAGAATGCACTGGTTTCTACGATGGGAGCATTTTTAGTTGTATCTTCAGCTTTTTGGCTTTGGTGGAGCTTTCCATTCATATTCATAGCAGGAGAGGCTAGTATCATATGTACATATTATCTTTTGGAATCTAAAGTGGTATGGAAGAAAATTTTATTTGCAATTGGATTTTCATTAGCGTTTAGTAATTTTGTGGTAAACTTGTATCCAGCATGGCAAGTCCCACTTGGATATTTGTTTTTAGTGATTGCTATATGGGTGATTCGAGAAAAATGGGATGAAATAAAGGCGTTAAATTGGAAACAGTGGGGAATCATAATAATAAGTATTCTAGTATCTATTGGACTAATTTTTTCCTATTTTTTTGATAATATTGAATATATACAAGCGATTATGCAAACGGCATACCCAGGAGATAGAAGACAGAGTGGTGGATTTAGTATTAATAAAGTGTTTTATTATGTCCAGTCACTATTTTATGCTTATAAGGATGTGGGAAATGCGTCAGAAGCAGGTGTGTTTTTTAGTTTTTTCCCAATCCCCACATTAGTAGCAGGATATTGTTGGATAAAATCAAAAAAGAAAGATTGGCTTGTAGGAGGGCTTTTGCTGATTAGTATTCCTATGCTTATATATACAACTGTAGGATTGCCTGCAACTATAGCTAATATTACATTGTTAAGTTATAGTATGCCAGAAAGAGTAGTTGATATTATAGGATATATACAAATATATTTTATTGTAATTCTAATGTCTCGTTATGCAAAAAAGAGAAAATTTTCAATAGGCACAGCAAGTATTATTGCTATAGCTGTAGCTGGTAGCGCAGTATTCTTTTCAAAACAAAGCTATCCAGAATATTTATCTGGGTGGTCACTGCTGATAATGGTGTGTATCATTAGTGCGGGAGGTATAGTTCTATTATCTAATTTTAAGAGAACTATAAGCAAAATTTTTTGTATAGGAATGATTATAATATCGGTTATTACTGGTATTTATATCAGACCTATTTCAAAAGGTTTGGATACCATTTATGAAAAACCAGTAGCTCAGCAAATAGAAAAAATTACGAAAAAAGATCCAGATGCTAAATGGATTGCTCTCGACGGGACAGGAAACGCTTCTTTTATAACTATGTGTGGAGCTAAAACTATAAATTTTGTGAATTTTTATCCTAATATGGAACTTTGGGAAAAATTAGATGTAAATCACAATTACCAGAGAATTTACAATAGATATGCGCATATCGATATTGACTTTGTAGAGGGAGTAACAAGATTTCAAGAAGTTAGCCCAGATGCAATTCGAATAAAATTGGCATACAGTGATATAGAAAAGACAGAGGTTAAATATGTTTTTTCACAAGTCCCGGTAGAAAGTAATGAGAAGATAGAATTTTCAGAAATATATGGTGAAGATGGATGCTGGATTTATGAAGTGATTTATAAATCGCAAGGATAAATAAGGAAAAAAACTTGAATATAGGATGTTATGTGAGTATAATGACTATAAGAAAGTTTGAAGATGGAGGATAACTATGAGAACATATTTAGTAACAGGTGGAGCAGGATTCATTGGTTCAAATTACATTCATTACATGTTTAAGAAGTATGACAATGAAATTCGGATCATTAATGTTGACAAGCTTACTTATGCAGGAAATCTTGAAAATTTGAAAGATGTAGAAGATAGAGAAAATTATACATTTGTAAAAGCAGATATTTGCGATGCAGAAGCAATCAATAAGATTTTTGAGGAGAATGATATTGACCGCGTTGTACATTTTGCGGCAGAGAGTCATGTTGACAGAAGTATTAAGAATCCAGATGTGTTTGTAAAAACAAATGTACTTGGAACATTAGTGATGCTCAATGCGGCAAAGGCTGCATGGGAGTTAGAAGATGGAACATTCAAAGAAGATAAAAAGTTCCTTCATGTATCTACAGATGAGGTATATGGATCACTGGAAGAAGAAGGAGAATATTTCTACGAGACAACTCCTTATGATCCACACAGCCCATATTCAGCAAGTAAAGCATCTTCTGATATGCTTGTGAAATCTTATATGGATACTTATAAATTCCCTGCAAATATTACGAATTGCAGCAATAACTATGGACCTTATCAGTTTCCAGAAAAGTTGATTCCACTTATCATCAATAATGCCCTTCAAGGGAAACCACTTCCTGTATATGGAGATGGAAAAAATGTCAGAGACTGGTTATATGTAGAGGATCATGCGAAGGGAATCGATATGGTTCAGGAAAAAGGAAGATTATTCGAGACATATAATATCGGTGGACACAATGAGAAGCAGAATATCGAGATTATTCATATTATTCTTGATACACTTCAGGAGATGCTTCCGGAAGGTGATCCGAGAAAAGAACTTGTCAGTGAAAATTTGATCACATATGTGACAGATAGAAAAGGTCATGATAGAAGATATGCGATTGCTCCGGATAAAATTAAGAAGGAAGTAGGCTGGGTTCCGGATACTATGTTTGCAGAGGGAATCAAACTTACGATCAAGTGGTTCTTTGAAAATGAGGACTGGATGAAAAATGTCACAAGCGGTGACTATCAGAAATATTATGAAGAAATGTATAAATAAGAATTAAAAGACCGTACTTTTGTATGCAGATGATAGTATACAAAAGTACGGTTTTTAAGTAAATTAAAAATTTTTCCTGAGTTTATTTAATGCGTGACGAAGAGGAGCAGTAATTTTCCATGAAGTAGAATTAGTAATGGTATTGAGTGATGAGGATAAATAAGTCACCTGCTCCTGAAGTTTTTTCAAATGACTCTCGCATTGTTGAAGCTCTTCTGTCAATGATTGGATTTTATCTGTGTGATGTTTCGCATTTAATAAAGCGGTTTGAACAAATGAGTCACAGAAAATGTGTTGGTTACTGAGTGCATAGTAGGAAATTGGAGTAAAGTGATAGGAAGCTTCAAGAACTTCAGCAGTTTTTGGACAGGCTAACAGTTCTCCGAGTTTCATGATTCCAAGAATTGGATTTTGTTTTCCACCATATTTGCAATCGCAAAGTAAAAAGGCCTGTTCGCAGAGAAGTTCTTCCGGAGTAGCTGCGTGAGGATTACGAAAATAAGAGTGAAAAGTGCGTACAAATAATTCGGTATCCATATTTTCAAAAAAGTGGTTGCGGATCAGTAAATATTCATTTAAGTATCTGGTTGTATCAGATTCTGTGGTGGAACTTGTATTTAAAGTGGAGGAGGATAAAAATCGTCGCATGATAGTCAGATTTTCCTCTATAACAAAAATAGGATATTTTTGGGCAATGCGGATCCAGTAATCAAAGTCGTGAGCTTGTCGGTAAGCCGGATTGAAGTCTCCGATTTCTTTTTGGATTTCGGTTTTCATAAGCACGGAAGGATGAGAAAGGCAGTTTCCGTGAATGAAGAAAAATTCCAGCCAGTGTTCTTGACAGGATGGATGGCTACCGTTGAATAAGTTGTAAAGCTCTCGTTCAGAATCGTTGATACTATTTCCATGTTCGTCAATTAAATCCGTCCATGAAAAGCAAATATTACAATCTGGCGTTTTTTGCATGAAGTCTAGCTGCTTTTGCAGTTTGTTGGGATACCAAAGATCGTCGCTGTCGATTCTCGCAAGATATTCACCAGTCACTTTTTGAAAACCAAAGTTGGTAGCGTGACAAATATGTTGATTTTTTTCTAAAAAATAATATTCGATGCGGGGATCCCTACTGGCATAATCTTTTATGATTGTCTGGGAACAATCAGTAGAACCATCATCAACTATAATAAATTGGATGTTTTGATAAGTCTGCGATAAGACACTTTCAATTGTTAGTGAGAGATGGGCTGCATGATTGTAGTTTATCATTAAAACACTTATTTTTGGATAAAACATAGAGAACCTCCTAATTTCATATTGATGTCAGCGTATCACGGTCTGACAAATTTGTAAAGAGAGCATAGGCGGGGAAGAAGAGAAGAAGAGGATTCTTGGAAGAATTTCAGAATCTTAAAGAAATGTGAAAAATATCTCAAAGATTGAAAAAGACAGAAGGAAGTGCTATAATACAACGTGACTTAATGTGCAGTTGCCAAAAACTACATCATGTCGGAAACCGAAAAGTTAGAAATGTGTATATAAAAAGTAGGAGGTACTTAAAATGAAAGGTATTATTTTAGCAGGTGGTTCAGGGACAAGATTATATCCACTGACAAAAGCAGTGTCAAAGCAGATCATGCCGGTCTATGATAAGCCGATGATCTATTATCCGTTATCCATTTTGATGCTGGCTGGAATTCGGGAGATTCTTGTAATTTCTACACCGAGAGATCTTCCGGTATTTGAGGAGTTACTTGGAACAGGAGAGGATTTAGGATTGAAGATGTCCTATGCGGTTCAGGAAAGTCCTAGAGGATTGGCAGATGCATTTATCATTGGAGAGGAATTTATTGGAAATGATAGTGTAGCTCTGATTTTAGGAGATAATATTTTCTATGGACAGAGTTTTTCGAAAATTTTACGAGAGGTGGCTTCACGGGAGTCCGGAGCAACAATTTTTGGATATTATGTAAGAGATCCGAGAGAGTATGGTGTAGTAGAATTTGATGAAAATGGAAAAGCGCTTTCGATTGAAGAAAAGCCGGAACATCCAAAATCAAATTATGCAGTACCAGGATTATATTTCTATGACAATGATGTTGTGGAAATTGCGAAGAATGTAAAGCCGTCTGCGCGTGGGGAAATTGAGATTACAAGTGTCAACAATGCATATCTTCAGAGAGGAGATTTGCGTGTAGAAACTTTGGGACGCGGTTTTGCGTGGTTGGATACTGGAAATCATGATGCACTTTTAGATGCGGCAGATTTTGTAGCAGCATTCCAAAAACGTCAGGGATTGTATATTTCGTGTATCGAAGAGATAGCATATAAGAGAGGATTCATTGACAAAGAGCAGTTGATCAAACTTGCACAGCCGTTATTGAAGACTGCATATGGAAAGTATCTGATGGAAGTGGCAGAAGGATTATAAGATTCGTCTGTAAATAAAAAGAAAGAAGGAAATTTCAATGGGAAAAATTACAGTAGAAACATGTGAAATTGAAGGACTGAAAGTGATTACTCCTACAGTATTTGGAGATGAACGTGGATATTTTATGGAAACATATAATTACAATGATTATAAAGAAGCGGGAATCGATATGGAGTTTGTTCAGGACAATCAGTCAAGCTCTAAGAAGGGAGTATTAAGAGGATTGCATTTTCAGATTAATTTTCCGCAAGATAAGCTTGTGCGCGTAGTGAGCGGAGAAGTATTTGATGTCGCGGTTGACTTAAGAGAAGGATCCAAGACATACGGACAGTGGTATGGTGTGTTACTTTCTGCTGAAAATAAGAAGCAGTTTTTCATTCCGAAAGATTTTGCACATGGATTTTTAGTTCTTTCTGATACAGCAGAGTTTGCATACAAATGTACTGATTTTTATCATCCAAATGACGAGGGCGGACTTGCATGGAATGACCCGGATATCGGGATTCAGTGGCCGATTCCGGAAGGAATGGAACTGACCATTTCTGAAAAGGATCAAAAATGGACAGGGATCAAGACGCTAAAGAAAGACAAGTAATTGGAGGATAAACTGTGTCAGTATATATACAGAATTTTTTGAAATTCCGACCACTTTTGATGGAGTTGGTCACAAGAGATATTAAGACAAAGTACAGACGTTCTATTTTAGGTGTATTGTGGACACTTTTGAACCCGTTACTCATGATGCTTGTATTGTCGGTCGTATTTTCGCATATTTTCAAATTTCAGGTGGAAAATTATCCGCTATACATTTTAAGCGGACAAGTTGTGTTTAACTTTTTTTCAGAGTCAACATCAAGTGCGATGTCATCGATCATCAATAATGCACCTTTGATCAAAAAGGTGTATATTCCGAAATACTTATTTACACTTTCCAGAGTTGCATCGAGTGTTGTCAATGTGATGGCTTCTTTCTGTGCGCTTATTGTTGTAATGGTATTTTCTGGTATTGAATTAAACTTTACTGTATTGCTTCTTGTTGTTCCAATGGGGATACTGATTATTTTTTCAACGGGGATTGGTCTGCTTTTGGCAACAGTAGCCGTAAAATTCAGAGATATCATCCATTTATATGGGGTATTGATTACTGCATTAACTTATTTGACACCGGTTATTTATCCGATTTCTATCTTGCCGGCAAAAATACGTTTCTTCGTAGAATTAAATCCGCTGACAGGAATTTTAAATATGTTTAGAAATCTAATGTTCTATAACACGCTTCCGACAGTGGGACAGCTTTTGACAAGTGTTACCATTGCAATCGGCACATTCCTACTTGGATTGTTCGTATTTTACAAGAATCAGGATAAATTTATTCTTAATATTTAGGAGAGAAAATATGTCGGAAATTATGGTAGAAGTTTCAAATGTTTCTGTAAAATTTCATCTATCACGGGAACGGATTGACAGTATCAAAGAGTATATTATTAAAAAAATTAAAAACCAGATTGAGTATGATGAGTTTATGGCGCTTCAGGATGTCAGCCTTACTGTGGAAAAAGGAGAGTCTGTTGCGCTGATCGGTTTAAATGGCTGTGGGAAAAGTACACTTTTAAAAACAGTTGCTGGTGTTTTAAAGCCGTTTAAGGGAAGTGTGAGAGTTTATGGAACGGTAGCGCCGCTGATAGAATTGGGGGCAGGATTTGACCATGATCTTACAGCAAGAGAAAATGTGTTTTTAAATGGAGCAATCCTTGGATACGATCGTAAGTCTATGGAAAAACACTATGAGGATATTGTGGAATTTTCAGAACTGAGAGATTTTATGGATGTGCCGATCAAAAACTTTTCCTCAGGAATGTTGGCAAGACTGGCATTTGCGATTGCAACGATTGGTACACCGGATATTTTGATTGTAGATGAAGTGCTCTCTGTTGGAGATTTTCGTTTCCAACAAAAGTGTGAGAAGCGTATCCAACAAATGATGAAGAAGGATACATCGATTTTATTTGTTTCTCACAGTATTGATCAGGTGAAGAAACTGTGTACAAAAACAGTGTGGATTGAAAAAGGAAAGGTCAAAATGATCGGACCGACAGAGGAAGTCTGTGCTCTTTATGAACAGGCATACTAAAAGAAGAACAGAAGTGAGGTTTATTATGAAAAGAATAGTAAAAACAATCATCATGATACTTCTGATGGTAGCTGTCGGTGCAGTTCATGCATATGGGCAGTGGAAGCAGCCGGTATATGATACAACGGTAGATGCAGCCGAATATCAGAATGTGGGTGAGATTAGCGGGACAGCAAAGATTGAGCAGGAATTTACGGCAGAGTATAACGGAATGAATGGGCTGTTTGTTCGCACATCTACATGGGGACGAGTGAACGATAGCAAGATGACGTATGAGCTTGTCAATATAAAAGATGATTCGGTAATCGCAGAAGGAGTACTGAAAGTTTCTGAAGTGACAGACAATGATTACAAAGAGATTACTTTTCCAGAGGTGAAAGAAAGTAAGGGAGAAGAGTATCGCTTTACAATTGCAGCAGATGGAATCAACAACGGAGAAGGAATCAGTATTTTTACGACGAAGAAGGCAGAGAGTGCAGAAGTGCTGAAAGTAAGTGGAAAGGAACAGGATCAGGCACTTGTAATGAAAGTGCAGGCAAAAGAATTTAATTGGGAAGATTTTATTGTTCTGATCGGATTACAACTCTATGTCGTTGGCTTCGTGAAGTTGTTGTACAGATTTTTGAAATAGAAGGCAGATTGGAGGAAGCATGCAGTATAAAAGTTGTATTGACGTAATAAAATACCGGATAAAACCTGAAGAAGCTTATATAAGGATTAATGGATGGGCATTTGAAAAAAATGGACAGCCATTAGAAATAATTACTGAGATCAATGGGAAGGTAGTTCCAAACAGATTAAAGAAAATCAAGCGTCCGGATGTGGCAGAAAAGTTTAAAAAGATGAAAGTAGATAAGATGTGTGGATTTCATATAAAAGTTTATGTGGATCCTCAAAAGGACATCGAAGATTTTCGATTTTATCTCCAGTCTGGGAAAGAAAAAAAACTTATCAAAAAGCTTGACAAGAAGGAAATAGAAGAGATTATTGATCGTAGCACGATTTCACACAATGTAGAGCAATATTACATTGATCGTGAAAAAATTGTGGTATCTGGATGGGCATTTTCCAATGCAAAAACAGGAAAAATGAAAATTCAGGTGTTTGATAATACTGAGACTGAAAAGAAAGTAGTACTTCAGGTCTTAAATCGTACTGATTTGATAGAAGCAGGATTTGTTTCCAAGGAAAATTGTAGATGTGGATTTCATTTAGAATTTCCATATGAGAGAGAAAAAAGATACAAGTTGCGTTTGTCAGATGGAATAAATGCAATTAATGTCTATTTAGAACCGCAGAAACTGTTAAAAAAGCAGAGAATCAAATCAACAGTTGGTTTTATTAAACAGGGAATTAAAAAAACAAATCCAAGAACCGTAAAGAAAGTGGTCAAATATATTCGTGTCAATGGTGTCAGAGGATTAAAAGCTTATATCATACAGGGAGTCAACCGAACAGAAAAGTCGTATGCGGAGTGGTTTACAGAAAATCTGCCATCTAGAGAAGAATTGGATCAGCAGAGAAAAACTGTTTTTGATAAACAGCCTAAAATCAGCATTATTGTACCGACTTACCGGACACCGGAAGTGTTTTTAAGAGAGATGATTGATTCTGTTGTGAATCAGACTTATGGAAACTGGGAACTTTGCATTGCAGATGGCAGTGAAGGGGATCCGGTTGTAGAAGCAATTCTGGAGGACTATACAAAGAAGGATTCAAGAATTAAGTATCGTTTATTAGAGAAGAATCTCGGAATTGCAGATAATACAAATGCTGCATTAGAATTGGCAACGGGAGATTATATTGGATTGTTTGATCATGATGACATTTTGGCAGAAAATGCATTATATGAGATTGTCAATGCCCTGCAGGAAGATGATTATGATATTTTGTATACTGATGAGGATAAGATCAGTGGAGATGGGAGAGAACACAATGATCCGAATTTTAAACCGGATTTCAGCATGGATCTTTTCCGGTCCCACAACTATATCACACACTTTTTTGTAGTAAAGCATTCCATCATGAACAAAATCGAGGGATTCCGGTCAGAATATGATGGATCGCAGGATTATGATCTGATGTTTAGATGTATTGAAAATTCAGAAAAAATCAAACATATTCCTATGATTCTTTACCATTGGAGAATTCATCAAAATTCAGTAGCAGGTGATCCGGCAAGTAAAATGTATGCATATGATGCAGGAAAACGCGCAATCGAGGCTCACTTAAAGCGGATGAATATTGCGGCAAGTGTAGAGCACCAAGGGCTGTGGGGAATGTATCATGTGAAATATGAGACACCAGGAAACCCACTGATTTCTATTGTGATTCCAAACAAAGATCACACTAAGGATCTTGATGTCTGTATTCGATCTATTCAGGAGAAGAGCAGTTATCGAAATTTTGAGATGATTGTGGTAGAAAATAATAGTACAGAGAAAGAAACTTTTTCTTATTACGAAAAGATTCAGGAAGAATTTGAAAATGTAAAAGTAGTTACATGGGAAGGCAGCTTCAATTATTCTGCGATCAATAACTTCGGGGTGAAGTATACAAACGGTGAATATTTGTTGTTTTTAAACAATGATACGGAAATGATTTCAGAGCATGCATTAGAGGAAATGCTGGGATGTTGTATGCGAGAAGAAGTGGGAGCTGTTGGTGCTAAACTTTTATATGAAGATGATACGGTGCAACATGCAGGTGTTGTTGTAGGTTTTGGAGGATATGCAGGTCATGTCAATACAGGAATTGGCAGGGATGACTATGGCTACATGGTAAGAGCGATGATCAATTGTAATTACAGTGCTGTGACAGCGGCATGTATGTTGACCAAAAAAGAGTTGTTCTTACAAGTAGGCGGCTTTGATGAACAGTTTGTAGTTGCATGTAATGATGTGGATTATTGCCTTCAGCTCCGCTCGTTGGATAAGCTGATCGTCTATAATGCGTTTGCAGAATGGTATCATTACGAATCGAAGTCAAGAGGATATGAAGATACACCTGAAAAGCTGGCACGGTTTGAAAATGAAGTGAAAAAATTCCAAAAGAAATGGCCGGAGATATTGGAAAAAGGGGATCCATTCTATAATCCTAATTTCCCTGTCACACAGGCACCATTTACTTTGGGGTAAAACAGATTAAAAATGGAGGGCGCAGATGAAAGTATTAGTAACAGGGACAAAAGGACAGCTTGGATATGATGTGGTAAATGAGCTGGAGAAGAGAGGACATACAGCAGTTGCAGTTGATATTGAAGAGATGGATATTACAGATGCTGTTTCAGTTGAGAGGGTTATTACGGAAGCAGAGGTAGAGGCAGTAATCCACTGTGCGGCTTACACAGCAGTTGATGCTGCGGAAGATAATGTGGAAATCTGTCGGAGAGTCAATGCAGAAGGAACCAAGAATATTGCAAAGGTATGTAAAAAACTAGATCTAAAAATGATCTACATCAGTACCGATTATGTATTCGATGGAGAGGGTGAAAGACCATGGGAACCGGATGATGAGAGACATCCTCTAAATGTATATGGACAGACGAAATACGAAGGAGAACTTGCAGTAGAAAAGTATCTGGAGAAATATTTTATTGTTCGTATTGCATGGGTATTCGGTGTGAATGGAAAGAACTTTATCAAGACAATGCTGAAGCTTTCAGAAACTCATGAAGAATTGAATGTTGTGGACGATCAAGTAGGATCCCCGACGTATACTTATGATCTTGCGGTATTGCTTGTGGATATGGTAGAGAGCGATAAATATGGAAGATACCATGCGACAAATGAAGGACTCTGTACCTGGTATGAATTTGCAAAAGAGATTTTCAGACAGGCAGGTGTAGAGGTGAAAGTAAATCCGGTTACAAGCGATATGTTCCCTGCAAAAGCAAAGAGACCTAAGAATAGCAGAATGAGCAAGGAGAAGCTCGATGCAAATGGATTCCACCGACTTCCAACATGGCAGGATGCGTTGGAAAGATATCTTAGCGAGATTCGCTAGAATGAAGGAAGGTATTTTCATGAAAAGCAGATGGAAACAGATGTGCATTTTTCTCGTATTGATCCTGAGTATGATTGGATGTGGACAGAAAGAAACGGAGCCGAAGGAAGAACAGACTCAGACAGAAGATACAAAAGACGAAGAAAGCACGCAGGAAACACAACAGAAGGAAGAATCAACTCAGTCTGCAGAGCCAGAGCAGGGAAGCCAGTCACAGAAGGAAATCAAAATCTATTTTGCAAATAAAGATGCGTCTGGTTTTGAAACGGAAGAGGTTGCGATGGAAGACGTATCAGCCGAAAAGATTTGGGAACAACTTGTGGCAAAAGGAGTTGTACCGGCAGATACGCAAGTAATCAGCTGTACAGAAAAGACTATTGATGGGGAAAAGGCATTGCAGTTGGATCTGTCTGAAAAATTTTCTACTTATCTGAATGGGCAGGGTTCCTCTGGAGAGTACTTGACAGTAGGGTGTATCTGTAATACTTTTTTGGATGCTTTTGATGGAGAGTCGATACGGATAACCGTAGACGGGAAAAAACTTGAGACAGGTCATGCGGAATATCCGGGATATTTGTCAAAATATGAATCCGAATAGAAGGTTTTAGAAAAATATGAGTGAAAAAGAGACAAAGACATTTAAAATTAAATGGACAAAAGTCTTGAAGAAAGTATCCCCTTATAACATTAAAAAGGGGATACTTTATTTAAGGCATTATGGTCCGAAAGAATTTTGGGTAAAACTTACGGAGCGATTCCAGGCAGATGATGTCGATTATGAGCAGTGGTATGAGAATCATAAGGCTTTGCCCGAAGAACTGGAAAAGCAAAAAAACGAAAAATGGAAAAGAAAGCCATTGATCAGCATTGTAGTTCCTGTTTATAATACTCCGCAGGTATTTTTGCGGCAAATGATTGAATCAGTTCAAAACCAGTCCTACTCCGAATGGGAACTTTGTATTGGAAATGCAAGCCCGGAAAATAAGGAAATGAAAAAGATTCTGGAGGAATATAAAAACGATGCGCGGATCAAAGAAGTAGAAATTCCGGAGAATAAAGGAATTTCGCAGAATACAAACAGAGCGATGGAGATTGCTTCCGGAGAATTGATCGGTCTTTTGGATCACGATGATCTTCTCGCTCCGAATGCACTGTATGAGATTGCGAAAGCGGTAAATGAGCATCTAGATGCAGAAGTGATCTATACGGATGAAGATAAGGTGACCACTGATTTGAAAGAACATTTTCAGCCGCACTTAAAGCCAGATTTCAACTTAGATCTTCTCCGTTCCAACAACTACATCTGTCACTTCTTCGTAGCCAGCCGTGATCTGATCAAGCGTGTAGGAGGATTCCGCCCGGAATTTAACGGAGCGCAGGACTATGATTTGATTCTTCGCTGTACGGAGCAGGCGAAGCAGATTGTGCATATTCCAAAAATTTTGTATCACTGGCGTGTCCATAAGGCGTCAACTGCAGATAATCCGGCTAGCAAGATGTATGCGTTTGATGCGGGAAAGCGTGCAATTGAGGAACATCTTGTCCGCTGCCGTACAAAGGGAACCGTACAGCATACGAAAGATCTTGGATTTTACCGGGTAAAATATGAAGTCTGCGGGGAACCACTTGTATCGATCATTATTCCAAATAAGGATCAGTCGGAAGCGCTGAAAAAATGTCTGGATTCGATTCGAGAAAAGACAAGCTATCGGAATTATGAGATTATCATTGTAGAAAATAATAGTGAGGAGCCGGAAACATTTGCCTTCTATAAAAAGATTGCAGGGGAGAAGATTAAGATCGTCACCTGGGAAGGGGAATTTAATTATTCCGCGATCAACAACTTTGGTGTTCGTCATGCGAGAGGAGATTATCTTCTGCTTCTCAACAATGATGTGGAGATTATTAACGGGGACTGGCTAACAGAGATGCTTTCCCACTGTCAGAGAAAAGAAGTGGGAATTGTCGGGGCGAAGCTATATTACCCGGATAATACGATCCAGCATGCAGGAATCATCATCGGGATTGGAGGCGTTGCAGGAAGTGTCTTTGTAGGGCTTCCAAGAGCGTTTTCAGGATATCTCCACAAGGCATCGATCCAGCTTGATCTCAGTGCAGTCACTGCAGCATGTATGCTTGTAAAACGCTCTGTATTTGAGCAGGTCGGCGGGCTTGAGGAAAAGTTGAAAGTAGCGTTTAATGATGTGGATTTCTGCCTGCGCGTCAGAGAAAAAGGGTATCTTGTTGTCTATGATCCGTATGCAGAGCTGTATCATTACGAATCGAAGACAAGAGGTGCCGAGGATACGAAAGAGAAAATCAGAAGGTTTCAGACGGAAATCGAATATATGAGAAGTCATTGGATCGGGCTTCTGAAAAAAGGCGATCCGTATTACAATTGTAATCTGTCACTGACAAAGTGGGATTATTCGTTGAAAAATAATCAGAGGAGCTAAGAGATAGATGTACGATGTGTCAGTCGTTATACCAAACTACAACGGAATAAAGTATCTGGAGCATTGTCTGGAGGCTCTGGAAAAGCAGAGAGAGGTTGCCTTTGAGACGATCATTGTAGACAACTGTTCGCAGGATGGAAGCGCCAGCCTGGCGAAAGAGAGGTTTCCACAGTGCTGCTATCTGTCGCTGGATCAGAATTATGGCTTCTGCCGCGCGGTCAATGAAGGAATCAAAAAGGCAGCGGCTCCGTTTGTAGTGCTTCTCAATAATGATACAGAAGTGGAGCCTGAATTTTTGAAAAATCTGTTGGATCGTATCAGTAAGGATGAGCGGATCTTTTCGGTGGAGGCTCGGATGATGCAGTATCACAGAAGAGAACTGATTGACAGTGCGGGGACATCTTATTCAGCGCTCGGATGGGCATCGGCAAACGGAAAAGATAAGACGAAAGAAAAGTTTCTGACTTCCCGGAAGGTGTTTGCGGCATGCGCGGGAGCGGCAATTTACCGGAAATCGGTCTTTGAGGAGATTGGATATTTTGATGAGGAGCATTTTGCATATCTGGAAGACATTGATATCGGATACCGTGCAAGGATTCACGGATATTACAATGTCTATGAGCCGTCAGCAGTTGTCTACCATGTGGGAAGCGGGACGAGCGGCTCCAGGCACAATGAATTTAAGGTGAAATATTCATCGAGAAATAATGTCTATCTGATTTATAAAAATATGCCGCTCCTTCAGATTTTATTGAATAGCCCATTTTTGCTGATTGGTTTTCTCACAAAAACGATCTTTTTTGCCGCAAAAGGATTCGGGAAAACTTATGTAAAAGGACTTGCAGAAGGAGTACGCCTTTCTCGAAATAATCGGGAGAAAAAGATTGTTTTCCAGAGAAAAAATTTTGGCAGTTACTGGCAGATTCAAAAGGAACTGTGGAAGAATCTGCTTGTATATTTTCAATAGGAATATAAAAAGTAAAGGAATGAAAAGGCTGTTGCAGCAGAACATTTGCAAAAACGATGGGCGCCGGAGGCGTTTCAGGAAGAGGCAAAGAAAAGCTGCAATAGCCTTTTTTGTTTCGGTTAAAAAATAAAATGCAACCTTTTCCGCTTGCGGCACGTCTAATAGTTGAAAAGAAAAAACATTTACAAGAAAAAACAACGGGAGGAGGGGCAATTGTGATACAGCTTGTCAGAAGAGCAAAGAAAAAAGACGATCAGGCTTTTGTAGAGCTGATTGACCGATGCAAAGGGGATCTTTATAAAGTGGCGAGAAGTTATCTGAATAGTGAAGATGATATTGCAGATGCGATTCAGGAGACGGTCATAGATTGTTACGAAAAGATTGGAAGCCTCAGGGAGGCAAAATACTTTAAAACATGGCTGACAAGGATCCTGATCAATAATTGTAATGACATCTTAAGATGTGGAAGGAGGGAGTGTCCTTTGGAGGAAGCAGCACAGATCAGAGGAGAGAGCAGGGAGTTGGAGAGATGTGAGTTTGAGGACGTTCTGGATGCATTGGATGAGAAATATCGGATCATTCTTGTGCTGTACTATGGTGAGGGATTTAAAATACGGGAGATTGCACAGATCCTGGAATTGGAAGTGAATACCGTAAAGTCCAGGCTTTCTAGAGGAAGAAAGCAGTTTGAACACATGTATTGTATGGAACCGAGTATGCAGAGGGGGTAATGTAGATGAAGAAAGAATTTGACGAAGAAGTAAAGAAAAAGCTGAGGGAAGATGTGGATGTGCCGGAATGTGTAGATGAGGGGATTAAGAGGGCATATGATATGATCGGGATTTCCGGTGAGAAAAAGGTAATACGGCGAAGAAAGAGAATCTGGCCGGCAGCTGCGGCAGTTGCCGCGTTGACAGCAGGGATTTCCATTACAGCAGTAGCAGTGAATTATTATCTGAAAGTTCATCTGAAAGAAGAGGGACAGGTTCTGAAATATTATATTGAAGTGGATAAAGAACAGAAAGAAGCGCACCAGATTGAAGTGAATCCGACATATCTTCCGAAGGGATTTGAAGCAGAACAGGCAGAAGAAGGGGCGGCAAAGAAACTCTACGGGACAGCGGAGGGAGATAGTATTTCCATTATCTCTTATAATGCGGCAGAACTTTATCGGATGTCGCAGCTCGAGGAGAATGTTTTTGCCGAATATCGGAAAGACAGCTATACCGCAGTCGAGGGAGAACAGAAGTTAGATCTGTTTACGAGAAAAAATGAAAAAGTAGACAGCGATAGGGAGATTACAGATGTATATCTGTTTAGTGAAGAAGAGGGATATGGAGTCTGGATTTGGAGTGAGAGCAGTCTAGAGCAGGAAGAACTAGTGAAAATTGCAAACGGGCTGGAGATCACTGTCTTAGAGGAAACTGTGCCATATCCGTCTGAGGCGGAAATTGCAGAAGAACTGGAAAAAGACAAAGATGCAACCAAGAAAGCCGAAGCAGAGCAGGAGTATCGGAGCAGCAATGGGGTTTCAGAAGAATTGGTTTATCAGGTTGGCGAAGAAGTAAAAGACACAACGAGAGAGATGATGGCAGAGTCATATCCGGATTATCTGAGTGAAGTTTATCTGAGCAAAGAGGAGGATATCAGATTTACTGTTCTTAGTACAGCAGTGTCAGATACACTTCCGACAGATACATTTTCGCAGCAATATTTTACAACAGACATGGAAAACTGGATGAACGAAGACACGTCGTTAAAAGCACACCAGAGATATCGGCTTGGAGAAGAGGAAGGACAGACGACTTTTGATGCACGGGCAGACAAAGAGGCAGAGACAGTGAATTCAAAGTATGTCATCGTGAAGATGAAAGCGAAAAATGTATCTGCGTTTCAGACAGACTTGAATAAGACAGTGGGCGTGTCAATTGCACCGATTCTTACCGTGATGCAGGAAGGAGAAGCGGGAAAGCTTGTGTATCCGCAGGAAACATTCTGGTCGGCAAATGAAGGATATGATCTCCAATGGGGAGCAGAAAGAGGAGGATCATTCCCAATTTATTTTGACAAGCCATATTTTACAGAGGGAATCAAGGGAGTAAAATCAAGGCTGTTTTGTCCGCTTGCTCCGGGGGAGGAAATGGAATATACATTAGTCTATGTGGTAGACGAAGATCAGCTTTCAAATATGTATCTGCATTTTTATCCGCAAAATGAGATAGAGATAAATGGAGAGTATCTGACAACTCCGTATGTGGACATCAGCCAGTAAAGAAAGCAGACAGAAATCTGAATGAAAGATTCAGATGACAAAAAAGAACTTGTGTGGATGGGAGAAAAGAAAGAAAAATCTCCATCGCATAAGTTCTTTTTTGTTACAAAAATATTACAAAGACTACACTTTTTCTTGTGATTTTTAAAACTTTATTGTATTATATATAGGATAATGGAAAAAAATAGATATAGAATCAAATGAAATAAACAATAGATGAGAAACGGGTGAATGAATTTTGATCAAAGATAATCAGAAACATTTTAACCGGATGCATGTTGTGCTGGATGCATGTGTGATTATTTTTTCTTATGTTCTGGCATGGTATCTTCGGTTTAAGAGCGGACTGTTTCAGCAGGATCCGTGGTTTTTATCTCTTCATGAATATATGGGAGCACTTCTCTACATTGTTCCGGGCTATTTAATGTTGTATTATTTATTCCAGCTTTATACGCCGAAGCGGGTACGTGGACGGAGACTGGAAGCATGGAATATTCTGCAGGCAAACACGATCGGGCTGATGGTGTTCACATTCGTGTTGTATATTATAGAGCAAGCAAATTTTTCCAGAAAAATGATCGCGATTTTTTTCTGCGTGAATATTGTGACAGAGATTTTTATGAGAAATCTTGTGCGGCATTTCCTGCGGGATATGCGGAAGCGCGGTTATAATCAGAAACATATGATTTTGATTGGATACAGCCGGGCAGCGGAGCAATACATTGACCGGATCAAGGCAAATCCAGAGTGGGGATACACCATCCGGGGAATTCTGGATGACAATCAGCCGAGAGGAATGGAATATAAGGGTGTCAAGGTGATTGGTACGATTGAAAATCTAAAGATCATCCTGCCGCAGAATCGTTTGGATGAGATTGCGATCACACTTGGAATTAATGAGTATTCCAAGTTGGAATCCATTGTTGCAATGTGTGAAAAATCAGGAGTGCATACGAAGTTTATTCCGGATTATAATCACATCATTCCGACCAAACCGTACACGGAGGATCTTTTGGGACTTCCGGTCATCAATATCCGCCATGTACCACTCAGCAACACATTGAACCGATGGATGAAGCGATTGATGGATATTTTCGGAGCCATCGTCGCAATTATTTTATTCTCTCCGGTGATGCTGCTTGCAGCAATCCTTGTCAAGACGACATCAGAAGGACCGCTGATTTTCAAGCAGGAGCGTGTGGGACTTCACAACAGACCATTTTATATGTATAAATTCCGATCAATGGTTGTGCAGGATAAAGCAGCAGAGAAAGGAAAGTGGACCGTCCAGAATGATCCGCGCGTGACACCGATCGGCAAATTTATGAGAAAGACAAGCATCGACGAACTTCCGCAGTTGTTCAATGTCCTGAAAGGTGAGATGAGCCTTGTGGGACCAAGACCGGAACGACCGTTTTTTGTAGAGAAATTTAAAGAAGAGATTCCGCGCTACATGGTCAAACATCAAGTACGCCCGGGGATTACTGGGTGGGCACAGATCAATGGCTACCGGGGGGACACTTCTATTATGAAGCGAATCGAATATGACTTGTATTATATTGAAAACTGGACTATCGGGTTGGATATTAAAATATTGATTTTGACGTTCTTTAAAGGCTTTATCAATAAAAATGCATATTAGTAAGGAGATTATAGATGGGAACAAAGAGACCGTCCGGGAGACGATATCCGGAAGATGAAAGAGAGATGAGAGCAGCAAGATCCGCCTCGGAGCGGAGACGACGTGCGCTGGAGGAGAAGAGACGGGCGAAGAAGAAAAAGAGGAGAAGAAGAATCGGTATTTTAGTGGCTGAAGTGATTATCCTCAGTGTATTGTGTGTTTTTGCATATGCGACAGTAAAGATGGACAAGCTTGATTTCAATTTTCTGGATGAAGATAAGCTGGAAGTATATAAGGATACCGGACCGTATACAAATATAGCGCTGTTTGGTCTTGATGCCAGGGAAGGTGAGAGCATTGAGAGCGGTGTGCGAAGCGACAGTATGATGATCGCCAGCATCAATAATGAGACGAATGAGGTAAAAGTCGTTTCTATTTTCCGAGATACACTGTTAAAACAGCAGGACGGTACGTTTGACAAGGCGAATGCGGCATATTCGTATGGAGGGCCGCAGGAGGCGATTGCACTTCTGAACCGAAATCTGGATCTGGATATTAAAAACTACATGAGTGTGGACTTTAAGGCGCTCTCGGATGTGATCGATGCACTCGGTGGAATGGAATTGGAACTGACTGCAGAGGAAGTCGTACATATGAATAATTACTGTGTGGAAACTTCAGAAGTGACTGGCAAAGATTACGAGAGAATCGAGCCGGAAGTGACAGGAACTTACCATTTAAATGGTGTGCAGGCGACATCCTACGCCAGAATCCGTGCCACGGCGGGAGGAGATTACAAGAGAGCGGAGCGCCAGCGGCTTGTGATCGAGAAGATTGTAGAGAAAGCACAGAAGGCAAATTTAAAAACATTGGATAAGATTATAGACGTCGTATTTCCGCAAGTATCCACGAGCTTTTCTTCTAAAGATCTGATTGGGATTGCAGCGAATGCACTCTCTTATCAGTTGGGAGAGACACAGGGATTCCCATATAGTATTGCAGATACAGATGTAGTGGATGGATATGAAGGCTCTTATGTAGTTCCTTCAGATTTTGACGGGGATGTCAAAAAGCTGCATGAATTTTTGTTCAATGAGAAAGACTATCAGGTATCGGATACGGTCAAGGAAATCAGCCATGAGATTGACGTGATGTCAGGAGCAATTGTAGAAGATGGATATACCGATGAGTATGGAACCGATGAAGGATATTCGGAAGAACCATACGGTGGTTATGAGTCTGACGGTTACGAGACCGATGTTTATGAAAGTGAAAATTACGAAGGCTCTTACTAAGAAGAGAAAAAGAGCAGGAAGACAGGGGACACAAGTGTAATAATGTTAGAAGAAAGAAGAAAAAGAGCTGATGTCATTATTCCGGTCTATAGGCCGGATGAAAAATTAAAAAAACTGTTGGAAGGGTTAAGAAAACAGACGCATTTGGCAGAGCATATTTTTCTGATCCATACAAAAACAGAGGGAGTCTCGTTAGAGTGGTGTAAAGAATACGAAACAGTACAGATTATAGAAATCAGGCCAGAAGAGTTTGATCATGGAGGAACAAGACGGATGGGCGCAGAACTGTCTGACGAGGAATTCCTGATTTTTATGACACAGGATGCAGTGCCGCAGGATCAGTACTTGATCGAAAAACTGATGGAACCTTTCCAAGATCCAAAAGTCGGAGCAAGTTATGCAAGGCAATTGCCGGATAAAGACTGCCGGATGGTGGAATGCTATACGCGAAGCTTTAATTATCCACAGGAAAGCAGAATAAAAACGATTGAGGATGTGGATAAACTTGGAATTAAGACGTTCTTCTGTTCAAATGTATGTGCCGCTTATAAAAAGTCAGTTTATAAAGAACTGGGGGGATTTGTACCGCGGGCGATCTTTAATGAAGATATGATTCTGGCAGGGACAATGATAAAGGCAGGATATGGCATCGCATATGCGGCGGATGCAAAAGTAATCCACTCTCACAATTACAGTGGGAGACAGCAGTTTCACAGAAATTTTGATCTTGCAGTTTCGCAGAAAGATCATCTGGAGATTTTTGCTGGGATCTCATCCGAGAGCGAGGGAATGCGCCTTGTGATTTCAACAGTCAAATATTTACTGAAAAATAAGAAAGGGATGGAAATTCCCGGTCTGATTGTACAGAGTGGGTGCAAGTTTCTGGGATATAAACTGGGGCTGCATTATGAGAAGATGCCGGAATGGCTTGTTTTGCGCTGCACGATGAATAAAACTTACTGGAAATCACAAAAAAACGCATAAAGTCATTGTAGTTCGCTGATAAGTGCGATATGATAAAAGATAGCTTACGGATAAAAACATAGAAGAACAGTTGTAGGAAAAGAAGAAAGGATACAATTATGACACAGAGACAGTCAAGAAGAAGACGTGCAAGGAGAAGACGGAAGCATGGATTTTCCACATGGTCACTGGGAAAGAAGATTTTATTAGTTTTTGTCATTGCATTGCTTTTGATGATCACGGTAGGTGTTGTCTATGCGGCAGATAAGCTTGGCAAACTTGAGCAGACGAAGCTGGACACAAAGAAATTGAGTATTTCAGATGAAATTGATCTTGGAGATGGATATACGAATCTCGCATTGTTTGGACTGGATTCCAGAGATGGGGAGTTAGGCGAAGGTGTCAGAAGTGACAGTATTATCATCGCAAGTCTGAACAATAAAACAAAAGAGATTAAGATGGTTTCTTTATATCGTGACACGCTGTTAGAACTGGAAGACGGAAGTCTGAACAAAGCGAACTCGGCATATGCATTCGGAGGTCCGGAAGAAGCGGTCGCGATGATCAATAAAAATCTGGATCTGAATATTGAGGATTATATTGCAGTGAATTTCAACGCACTTGTCGATGTCATCGATGCACTTGGCGGCATGGATGTGACATTGTCTGATGCGGAAGTAGTGCATATGAATAATTATTGTGTGGAGACTTCGGAGGTGACAGGAAAGTCTTATACAAAGATTGAACCAGAAGTTGCAGGAACGTATCACCTGAATGGAGTGCAGGCGACATCGTACGCACGTATCCGCTACACAGCCGGAGGAGATTTTGAAAGGACAGAGCGTCAGCGTTTTGTTCTGGAGCAAATAGCGGAGAGTGCAAAAAAGGTAAGTTTTTCTTCGTTGAATTCCATCATGGATAAAGTATTCCCTCAGGTGGCAACAAGTATGGAACTTGGGGAAATGTTAAAGTATGCCAAAATAGGAACCAGTCTTAAGATTGGCGCTACGAAAGGATTCCCGGAAGCCAATACGAGTGATACACTAAGTGGTGTCGGAAGTGTAGTAATTCCAGACAGTCTGATCCAGAGTGTCAGAGAACTGCATGAATTTTTATTTCCGGATCTGGAGTATGAAGTGTCTTCCACTGTGACTGCGATAGATGAAAAAATAAGAAATAAATCTTTGGACCGTTCGGATGGATCTGATTTTGTGGAAGATGAAGTAAACTTCTATTCGGAACCGCAGTATTATGAGTATGGAAGTCCGGAACAGGATGTATGGACTGGCGGAGAGACTCAGACACCAGATTATGGAACAGGAGATTCTTCGGGAAGTATCGAGGGATCAGGAACAGGAGAATCAGGTTTGCCGGGAGGTGACGGAACCATTTCACCGGACGGAGGTGGAAGTGATCTCGGCGGTGGAGATGTAGGAGACAGTATGGGAGGCGGAGAGACTGGCGGTGTTGATACCGGAACCGGTCAAGAGATGACGCAATAACAAGAAACATACGATAAAGAGGATAAGAGGATGAAGATAGCAAAGAAAACAGCAGCATTTTTATTGGTATTATTTCTGGGAATCCAATGTATGCCGTTGACTGCACTGGCGGCGGACGGAACATTGTCATTCTCAGATCCTACTGCAAAAGCAGGAGAAACGATAGAAGTAACTGTCAAGATCAACACAGCAGAGGGACCGATCGGGGACGGTCAGGTACAGGTTACCTATGATCCGACCTATCTGGAATTTGTCAGTGGAGTCAATGCGACTGGAGAAGCAGGAACGATTACGCTTTCTGCATCCGGAAATGGAACAGATTCTGAACTCGCATACAGCATGACCTTCAAGGCTTTGGCAGAGGGAGAGACAACTTTGCAGGCAGTGGGATATACAGCGTATACGTTTGGCGGTGAAGAATTGAATCTGACACTTGGGACATCTGCGGTTAAGATTGAAGCGGGAGATGGCACACAGCCGGCCGCTGCACAGCAGCCAGGCACACAGACTATGATTGAGCTGGATGGAAAGCAGTATTTTATTGCAGATGATATTCCAGAAGCGCTGATCCCGGAAGGATATGAGAAGAGCCAGCTCACATATGAGGGAAGCCCACATACAATCCTTGTGCATACCGGAAGCGGTCAGAAGATGATTTATTTGATGGATACGCAGGGTGAGGGAAACCTGTTTTTATATGATAGTGAGACAGATCATTTCTCTGCGTTTGAAAAGATAGACTTATCAAGTGATTCGTATATTCTGATCACAGATGACAAAGAAAGTGCAAATATTCCGGAAGATTATGAGGAAACAACAATTCAGATCAATGGGAAAGTATTTCCTGCATGGCAGAATGTAGTTGACACAAAATTGGCTGATTTCTGTCTGGTATATGCAGTGGATAATGCTGGAAAAAAAGGGTTATACCAGTACGACAGCACACAGAAGACCTACCAGAGATTTCTTCCTCCAACGGCAGAAAAAGAGAAACAAGATGGTTCTGTTGCAAATAAGGTGACAACATTTGTAGAGGAGAATCTTCCGAAAATCATGGTAGGGGCTTGGGGAGTTTTCCTGATGATGTTGCTGCTCATTGTGATCCTTGCTGTAAAACTTCGCCATAGAAATGAAGAACTGGATGATTATTACGATCAGGAATATGACGAAAATCCGCGTGCAGCGAGAGGGTTCTCGTCAGAGGATTATGATGAGTCCGACGACGATGACTATGATTACGAAGAGGATTATGACGAGTCTGACGAAGATGACTATGATTACGAAGAGGATTATGACGAGTCTGACGACGATGACTATGATTACGAAGAGGATTATGATGAGTCCGAGGAAGATGACTATGCTTATGAGGATGCTTATGACGAGTCCGAGGACGATTATGAAGATGACTATGATTACGAAGAAGACTATGAGTCGGAAGATGCTTATGATGATTTGTTAGATTATTATGATGATGACGATGATGATGAGTTGGAGCGGGAGATTCTGGACGAGGATGAAGGATTTTTCGATAAGAGAAGCGGTAAAAAAAGAGGAATCGATTTAATCTAACCAGTAGTGTAGAAAGAAAAGTTTCAATGAAAGGGGAGTACGAAGCATGAAGATGAAGAAAGTAAAAGCAGTTTTAGCAGCATTTGCGCTGATTGCTATGATGCCGTTTCAGGTAATGGCAGCAGATGGAAGTATTATGTTTTCTGACCTGACAGAAGAAACGGGAAGAAGCGTAAAGACAGGTGAGACGGCTGAAATTAAATTTGCGGTAGCCTCTACAGCAGGTGCAATTGGAGAGGCCAATGTCACTTTGACTTATGATGCCAGCGCGCTGCAGTTTGAGGGCGCAGAAGGTGTCACAGAGGGAAGTGAAAAAGGATCGCTGGTCTATACGGGAAAAGGGGATGGAACAGTAGCAGAATTAAGAACAACTCTGAAATTTAAAGTATTAAAAGCAGGAGATTTGTCGATCCATGTCGCATCTTACCAGGTGACCTCCAGTGTGGGAGCACAGCTGACTGAAGTGGAAACAGGAAGTTCTGCAATCACAGCACTTCCAGGGGAGACAGAGGTGGCAGAGCAAACTGGCAGCGAACAGCAAGGACAGACGACAGGAGAAGCAATTGAGATTTCAGATACATACAAGATCACGCTTCTCACAGAAAAGCCGGATACAGAACTGCCGGAGAATTATGTAGATACAGAATTGACATTGAATGGAAAATCTTATCCGGTATGGCAGGATGAGAATAAATCTTCTTATTACATCGTCTATGCAGAAAACAGTGATGGTGAAAAACAGTTATATCAGTATGATTCAAAAGAGGGAACTTACCAGAGATTTATTGCGCCGGAGACAAAAAAAGACAGCGCATCGGGAATCAAAGGGAAGATCAAAGGTGTGTTGGAAGGACATCTGATGCAGGCAGTTATCGGAGTGGCTGCGGTTGTCGCATTCCTTCTTCTGATGGTGTTGATTCTTGCAATTAAATTGCACAGACGCAACCGAGAACTGGATGAGATGGAGCTGTTCGGTATGCAGGAAGACGATGATTTTGAAAATGACCTTTCAGACTATGAAACAGATGCTGATGAGGCTGAGTTTGATGACGATTATGATGAATATGAAGAGGATGATTACGAAGAGGATTACGATGACGAAGACGACTTTGATGATGAGGACGACTTCGAGGATGACTTTGATGATGAGGAAGATCGCTCTAAGACATTTTCCATGGACTTCATTGATCTTGATTAAGAATACATTTTAGTATGAGAATCTAATACTGTGCAATCATGACAGGATAAAAGCTGTTGTGGAACAAAAAATTATGAAAATGTGTGCATAGATAAAATCTGTGAAACAGTTTTCTAGTGTAATTTTGTTCTGCGGCAGCTTTTCTATTTGAGAAAATGCTTTACAAAATTCGATATTCTTGCTACAATACAACACGAAAATGCAAAAAAAACGGATGTTTGTGCAAAAAGGAGGACTTATACCATGTGTGGGATTGTAGGATATATAGGAAATGAACAGGCGGCACCGATACTGTTAGATGGATTATCCAAGTTGGAATACCGAGGATATGATTCTGCGGGGATTGCTGTCTATAACGGAGCGGAGATCGCAGTTGCAAAGTCTAGAGGAAGATTACATGTGTTGAGTGAATTGACACAAGAGGGGAAAGGTCTTCCGGGGACAAGTGGGATTGGGCATACGAGATGGGCAACACATGGTTCACCATCGGATCAGAATGCACATCCACATGTCAACAAGGAAGAAAGTATTGTGGTAGTACATAATGGAATTATTGAGAATTATTTGAAACTCAAGAAGAAATTAGAGAAAAAAGGATATGAGTTCCAATCGGAGACAGACACGGAAGTGATCGCGCATCTTTTGGATGATTATTACAAAGGCAATCCGTTGGAGGCGATTACAAAGATCATGCATCGAATGGAAGGCTCTTATGCACTTGGAATTTTGTTCAAAGATCATCCGGGAGAACTTTACGCTGTGAGAAAAGACAGCCCGCTGATCGTAGGGCGTACAGACGGTGGAAATATCATTGCATCTGATGTTCCCGCTGTCTTGAAATATACAAGAGATGTGGTGTTTATTGAAAATGAGGAGATTGTAAAGATGACAAAAGAAGAACTGTCATTTTTTACAGCGGATGAAGAACCAATTGAGAAAACAACAACAAGAATTGAGTGGGATGTAGATGCGGCAGAAAAGGGCGGATATGAGCATTTTATGCTGAAAGAAATGTATGAACAGCCAAAAGCAATTACAGATACTGTTGCACCGAGGATCAAAGAAGAACAGATTGTGATTGAAGAATTAGGTATGAGTGATGAGGAAATCAAAAGCATTCAAAAAATTATGATCGTTGCCTGTGGATCAGCATATCACGCAGGTGTTACGAGCAAGTACATTTTTGAAGGGCTGGCAAGAATTCCGGTCGAGGTAGATGTTGCATCGGAATTTCGATATCGGGATCCAATCCTTGGAGAAGGTACACTTGTACTGATCATCAGTCAGTCAGGAGAAACGGCGGATTCACTGGCGGCATTGCGCGAAGCAAAGAGAAAAGGAAGTAAGGTACTTGGGATTGTCAATGTTGTGGGAAGTTCGATTGCAAGGGAAGCGGACAATGTGATGTATACATGGGCAGGACCGGAGATTGCAGTCGCTACTACGAAGGCATATTCCTCTCAGCTTGCAGCACTGTATCTTCTTGCAATGAAATTTGCGGGTGTGAGAGGAAAAATAGCACCAGAATTACAGAGAGAAATGTTGTCAGATTTAAGAAAACTTCCGGAACAGGTAGAAGTACTCTTAAAGCAACAGGAGAAAGTTCAGAAATTTGCAAACAGATATCTGGCTGCAAAGGACATATTTTTTATCGGGCGTGGAATTGACTATGCGATTTCGATGGAGGGATCCTTAAAGTTAAAAGAGATTTCCTATATCCATTCAGAAGCCTATGCGGCAGGAGAATTGAAACATGGAACGATTTCTCTGATCGAGGAAGGAACACTTGTGGCAGCGGTATTGACACAGGAAGATCTGTACAAGAAAATGATCAGCAATATGGTTGAGGTAAGGACGAGAGGTGCTTTTGTTCTTGCAATTACAAATGAAGGCAATACGGAAGTAGAGAGAGCCGCCGATTACGTTCTCTATATCCCAAAAACAAATAAATACTTTACAAATTCACTTGCGATCATTCCGCTGCAGCTATTTGGATATTATGTGTCAGTCGGAAGAGGATGCGATGTGGATAAGCCGAGAAATCTCGCAAAATCGGTGACAGTGGAATAAACAAGATCTAAAAACACTTTTTTTTAACGAAGAGAACACAATTCCATCACAAATATCGCTTATACTGATAATCACAAAAGCGAAAGAATATGTGAAAAGGAAGGGAGACTTGTTTATGGATAATCAATATAATTATAATACACCAAATGATCAGTTTCAAAATCAGGCAACGGGGAATGGAGGACCGGATTTTCATTTCGGACAGACAGATCCGGATTTTTCTCACAGAAAAAAAGAAAAGAAACCGCGAGATCATAAAAAAGCAGCGAAAATTGCAGGAGGGCTCTGTTTTGCAGTTGCATTTGGCGTGATTGCAAGTGCGGCGTTTCAGACAACCAATTTCGTGGGAAATGCTCTTTTCGGAGAAAAAGTAAAGACAGAAAAATCTTCTGAGAAGAAGGTCGACAGTACATCTTTGACAAGAACATCAAGCACAGTGACATCTGATGTGTCAGAAGTAGTAAACAGTGTGATGCCATCGGTTGTATCTATCACAAATATGAGTGTACAGCAAGTACAAAGTTTCTTTGGAGGAACAAGCAGTCAGGAAGTACAAAGCAGCGGTTCAGGAATCATTGTCGGACAAAATGACACAGAACTTTTGATCGCGACAAACAATCATGTTGTGGAAGGAAGTACAACATTGACTGTCAGCTTCATCAATGAGTCAAGTGCAGAAGCAAAGATTAAAGGAACAGATGCATCAAGAGACCTTGCAGTCATTGCGGTTCCACTGGAGAACATCGAAGAAGAGACGATGGGAGAAATCAAAGTAGCAACCTTGGGAGATTCCACAAAGCTTCAAGTAGGGGAGCCGGTAATTGCAATTGGAAATGCACTTGGTTATGGACAGTCAGTGACAACAGGAATTGTCAGTGCATTGAACAGACAGATTGATATGGAAGGATTTGATGCAGAATTGATTCAGACAGATGCTGCAATCAATCCGGGAAACAGTGGTGGAGCCCTTGTCAATGCGAATGGAGAGGTGATCGGAATCAATACAGTGAAAGTAAGCAGCGATGCGGTAGAGGGAATGGGATATGCAATTCCAATTTCTGATGCAAATGAGACGATCACAACTTTGATGAACAAAGAAACAAGGGAGCAGGTACCGGAAGATGAGAGAGGATTTTTAGGAGTTGAAATCACAAACGTGGAGGCAGAAAGTGCCGAATTATACGGTATGCCGACCGGTGTTTATATCAGAAATGTCATCGAAGGAACCGGAGCGGAGAAAGCAGGACTTGTGCGTGGCGGAGTCATTACAGAGCTTGACGGAAGCAGTGTAGACAGTATGACAACACTCCAGAATTTACTTTCTTACTACCGTGTGGGAGAAACTGTGACACTGACGGTAGAGATGCCGGGAAAAGACGGTTCATATGAAGAAAAAGAAGTGGAAGTTGTCTTGAGTGAAAAACAGACTGAAACAGCAATTCCAAAGAGATAGGAAAAGAAGATAATAAAAAAGAGCATCCTTCAGAAAACGAAAACATTTCCATGAATGGTTTTCTTAGAAGGATGCTCTTTCTCTTTTAGAATGTTATTCAGTGTCGCACTTGAAGCAAGATTTCATATCAAATTCAGGATTGAACGCATAGAAGTTTTTGCTGTCCAAATGATCTTGAACGATTCGGAGACTTTCACCGAAACGCTGATAATGAACAATCTCACGTTCCCGCAGAAAACGGATTGGTTCACAGATTTCAGGATCTTTCACCAACCGGAGAATATTGTCGTAAGTGGTTCGAGCTTTCTGCTCTGCGGCCATATCTTCATGGAGGTCAGTGATTGGATCCCCTTTGGATTGGAAATAAGTTGCAGTCCAAGGTGTTCCTCCGGCAGACTGAGGCCAGAGTGCGAGAGTATGGTCAACATAATATTTGTCAAAGCCAGATTCTTTGATCTGTTCCGGAGTCAGATCTTTCGTCAGTTGGTATACGATTGCACAGATCATTTCCATATGAGCAAGCTCCTCGGTACCGATATCCGTCAATGTTCCGATTACTTCCCGGTATGGCATTGTATATCGCTGGGAAAGATAACGCATAGATGCAGCGAGTTCGCCGTCGGGACCACCATAATGCAAAAACATATAATATAATGTAAAGCCCACAACAGAGGGCTTTACGAGGAATAAAGATGGAAAATTAGCTTACCGTTCTCCTTATCATAAACAATATCTTCCACTAAGCTGCGCATAAAATTACCCTTTGTCTCCATGTCAACGTCAGGATCTTTAATCACATCATACACGGTTTTAACTTTCGCAAGGACATCTTCTTTTGTAGTAGCAGATTTTTGGATAGAGGAATCTAATTCATCAAGTTGCAACTGGATATCAGCTTTTGCTTGATTGATACGATCCTTGTTTTGCTTATATTCTTCAATGGAGTCGATTCCATTTTCATAGGCTAATTTTATACGTTCTTCTCGCACGGCTATCCTTTTAAGCTCCTGCAAAAGAGGATCGCGTTCGGAAAGAGAATTTGCAAATTTGGGCGGGCGATAGGTATACTCAAAATCCATCCCATCAAGAAGTTTTTCGAAGTATTCTTCGACAGCTGCCAAAACTTTACGCTCTGTGATAAAACAAGATTCTTTATGGATTCCTTTGCTGTACTTGTAACACTGGAATCCGGTAACGGATGTCCGAGAACCATTAAAACACATAGTAGCGCCACAATATCCACATTTTAAAAGCCCGGAAATCCAATGCTGACAACTAGAAACTTCTCTGCGGTGTATTGGAACATATTGAGACTGCATTTTCTCCATGCGTGAATCAAATCGTTCTTTTGTCAGGCGGACTTCGTGAGTGCCCATAAAAGAAACACCATTCCAAATAACTAATCCATAGTAAAATGGATTCTGAAGAAGACGTCTTATGGTACGCAGCTCGAACGGTCTTCCAAGCCGAGTACGTAAGCCGAGAGCATTAAGCTTGCGAGCGATGGTAGAAAAATTTGTATTATGAAAATCATATTCGTCAGCAATAAATTGGTAAATTTTATATTCTTCCTCGTTGATGACGTAAGGTTTGCCACAACCTACGGCCTGGTATCCAAGAGGAGGCTTCAGCTGATATCCGTTTTTTTCAGCTTTTTCGCGCATGCCGCGAAGAACTTCTCCAGAAAGGCGAATAGAATAATACTCATCCATCCACTCGATGATTCGCTCGATCAGAGAGCCGAATGGTCCGTCTATCAAAGGTTCTGACACGCTTACAACGTCTACATTGGATTTCTGGCGCAACAAAGACTTGTAGACAATAGATTCTTCCTGATTGCGGGCAAAACGACTGAATTTCCATACAAGAATCAAATCGACCGGATGATCCGGAGATTTGGCAAGTCCAATCATGGCCTGGAACTCAGGGCGCTTGTCTGCCTTACGGCCGGAAACACCGAGTTCATAAAAAAATTTTAGAATTATAATATTATTTTTTGCGGCATACTCGCGTAGCAACTTTTCTTGTGAATCCGGAGAAAGCTCCTCTTGCTTGTCTGTACTTACGCGGATATAACCATAAGCATATTTTACCATGTGTATCACTCCTTGCTAATTTTATGTAAAAAAGGGTATAAAAATAACAGCCACCGAAAATATGTTTCGATTGCGATGACTGCTCGAAGATGATACAATATATGTGGTGAGTATTGTACGCATCTTCGAGATGTGTGCGTTATATACGACCTCGTATTGATTACGAGGATTAAACACTATTGGCGTAGTGTTTAGTGATTTTGAACCGTTCCTGTTGGCGCAGGGGCGGTTTTTTGCATAATAAATTAATTATTTCCATATTTTACCAGTGCATCTCCATTTATTTATAATTTATAATAAAATTATGAAGATACTACTAGATAAGATCATGTACGAGAAAAACCTAACGAATCGGCAGGTAACAATTATGACCGGGATACCAAAATCCACAATCAACCGCATCAAAAATGGAGAAGTTTCCCCATCTGCCGATACACTGGAAATCCTGGCAAAAGGATTAAAAGTAAAAATTTATGACCTTATCGACTCTCCCTACAAATAAGCGTCCCAGATCTGGGACAATTTACCATTTTGGAATAAGTTATCAGTAACTCCCTTGTTTACTTAAATGTAAGATAAAACAGAAAGAACGAATGTTCGTAAAAACTATTGAAATATAGAAGGGGGTGTAGTATCATCTATATTATAAAAAACGAACAAATGTTCTTTCGGACATGGGAGGTACATATGAATAACGAAGAGTATAAAAAATTTATTATTATTATGATTGAAAAAATTAATGACAATCAAGTGTTAGAAAAAATTTATAAATATGTGCATAAATTTTTCATTATGAGAACGGGTGAATAGCCCGTTCTTTTTATGTGAAAATATCCTTGAAAAAGTTTTTTATAACATCCCGTTCTTCTTTGCTAAGAGATAGATATTTCTCTAGCATTTTTCTGTCAATGTTATCTAAATTGTAATCTTCTGCAATTTCGTCAACAACACTTTCTGGAGTTCCGGTAAACATCTCTCCCTTACCCTCAGTAAGCCAAAAATAATTTACCCTAAACTCTCTACATATAGATAAAATCATTTGTTCGGTAAGTTTTCTTTCGTTATTCTCTATTTTTGAAATAGCAGTTTTTCCAACTCCCAAAGATTTACCAAATTTTTCGAGAGTTAAGTTTAAGAATTTTCTTAATTCTCTCACTCGTTCACCTTGAGTCATGCATTCACCTTCTTTCTGGTTATAGGATAACACTGACGCATTTGATAGTCAAGAGGAAAAGTTGGCAAAGGGAACAAAAAAGAGTTGACAAAGATGTCTAAGGGGATTATAATGTGGGCAAAGGGGACAAGAAAGGAAGTGACAATATGAAAAGTAAAGACTTAGAAGAAATCAGAGAAGATGGAAGAGAATTTGCGGAACTTATAAAGAAGATTCCGAAAGAAAGAAAAAATGAGGCTCTTAGGTTATTGGAGGGATTTGCTTTATGCGCAGAGCACATGTGTAGGAAAGCAGGATAGGAGGAGAAAATGCGCATAGATGAAGCTGTAAGAAAAGCGATTGAAGAAAATGGCAGCATCATAAGAAAAAGTACGCTGGAGAGCAATACGCGTATAAAGCCGACAAATACATATGATTGTTGCATTATTTTTACGGTTGGATCAAATCATCGACAATCGAGATATTGGAACCCGACTGCCGATGATTTGATAGCCAATGACTGGGATGTGCTTAAGGAATAAATTTAGAAATAAAATCAGCTGCATTCAACAATGATTCAGCTCGTTGATTTTCCATAGTTGAAATCGCGTAGTCAGAAAGATTGCAGTTGTACACAGTGCCATCAGCATAGAAATTGTCTAAAAAGTTATTTCGACCTAGTTCTCGAAGAACTTCTTCGAGATCATCAATATCCCAATCTGGTAAAAATTGTTCGTGAATGGACGAAGTAGAAGAAAAATTTCGGGATTGAGATTTACTAAAACCGTGTTTACGGCGATCGGAATATTCTTTATACAAAATGTATAAGACCTTTTTCGCGTCCTTAGTAAGCATTCTTAGTTCTCCTTTCATAAATACTCAGCATTGACGGATGCCTGTAATCAAAGTATAGGAGGATAAAAAGAAAAAATCAATAAGTGAGGTGAGAAAAGTGAACGCAATGGAAAGTTACAGAAATGCAGAGCGTTTAGCAAAAGAAATTATAGAAATGTGTACGAAAAAAGGAATCACATTAAAAGAATTGCAAATGCTAGAAACCGCTCTGCCGATCGCTATTGATCAAAAGGTAGAAGAATGTCTATCAAGAGAAAAATTATCGTAAGAAAAATAAGAAAGGAGTTGCAAAGGAACAACGAAGAAAAGGCAGCAGGTAGCCTTAGTGAATAGTACATTAAAGCCCATTGTTAAAATTCCTTCTAAAATCTACTCATACACATATTCACACTTCGTTGTTCCTTTGCAGCTCCTTTAAAAGAGAGCTGCATCGCCGGAGAGGAGAAAAATAAAAAAGCCCGGCAACATAAGCTGCCGGGATATAACGCAGGGTAAAAAAGAAATATACAAAGTTTATCGCTACTTGCGATAATTTACTGCCGTAATAATGGCACAAACCATTATTACGAAAGTAAATAACGAATCATAAGAAACGTACCTTCGCAAACTCCTTTCTTAATGATTATTCCCTGCGCCCTTGATAAAATGTTACTCCTTAATAAGCTCCTTTCCGGCAAATGCCATTAGAAAATTATCTAAAGGTAACAAAGACATTGTAACAAGAAATGAAAGAAAAGTCCATAGAGGTAAGAAAATGGTATATGAAAAAATAGAAAAATTAGCTGAAGAAAGAGGGATACAGATAAGAACTCTTGAAAAACAGCTGGGCTTTGGAAACAAGACGATAAAGGGATGGAAAAAATCCTCTCCATCATTGGAAAACATAGCAAAAGTAGCGAAGTTTTTCGGGGTAACAGTAGATTATTTCGTGGAAAGGTAAAGAGATATGGGAAGAATCGCAATATTTGCATTAACAACATTACTCTTCGCATCCGCTGGAATTTGCGTCTGGTGGGCGTGGAGCAGAGTGTACATTGCTATTAAAAGACGAGAAAGTGTCTTTGAAATAGAAAAAGAAACACATAAAAAGATTAAAGAAAAAGTAAAGGAGCAGGAAGAATGAAAGCAAAAATTGTAGGAGCCATCATCGCAGTAGCGGTTGTGGCAGCAGGAGTTTACGTGGCAATGTCCGGAACTTATGTGGGGCAAGGAGAAGTAGGTGTTGTATACACTGCAAAAAGTGGGGTAAAGGAAAAGACTTTAGGTCCAGGATTCCAATTTGTAGGACCGCTGGCAAAAGTAAAAGATTATCCGGTATCTCAGCAGCAACTTGTATTAAGCAATAATGCAGCGGATTTTAACGAGAAAAAGTTGGAGAAAGATACTCATGTGGATGCCCCGGCAGATGGCGGTATGGTCAAAATGAATATGACAGTAAACTACAACTTTATGCCAGAAAGAGTGACATCACTCTATGAGAAATTTAATGGGATGGATGGAGAGGAGATCGTAGAGTCTAAAGTAAAAAACTCTATTATTGCCTACATAAAAGAGGTAACTCCGAAGTTTACAGTAATGGATATTTACAGCACAAAAAGATCAGAAGTAGGAGCTGAGATTACGAAATATCTGAATGAAAAACTGAAAGGTGAATACGGAATCGAAGTACAGTCTGCGCTGATTATTGATGTCCAGTTAGACGAAGAACTGCAAAAGAAAGTGCAGGCAAAAGAACAGGCGAAGCAGGATGCTGAGAAAGCAGAACTCGATAAGCAGACAGCTATCGCGCAAGGAGAAGCTAATAAAGCAAAAGCAGAGGCGGATAAAGCAGTTACGATCACAAATGCAGAGGCAGAAGCAGAATCCAACCGAATCGTGAGCCAATCCATCACAGATGAGCTGATCCGGATGAAAGAAGCAGAGGCGAGAAAAGAGCACGGATGGGTAGAAGTGCAGGGAGCAGATACTGTCGTGACGGATAATAAGTAAAATATGACCAGGAGGACGATGAATCCTCCTGGACAAGATAAATCGTACAAGCAGCAACACATAGATTGTAGGGGAGGTGTTGGAATGAAAGGACTAGAAATTGTAAGCATGATCAAAGTGAATGGAAAATGGGAAAATCAGGATGAAATGAATCCGGAAGAAGTTGCAAAGATCATAGAAGACAAATTTGACCAGACGATGAAGACATTACATTTTGAAAGGGAAAAAATTGCGTAAAGGAGAAAAAGGAAATGAGTATTTTTGGAATTTTTAAAAAACATGAAAAAATTGAAACATATGAGAAGAGAACAGCGCCGATGGCAAAAATCATTCCATTTCCGGAGCGAGAAAAGAAAGGGTTGGAGGAATTGAAGTTTATTAATATTAATCAGCCAGTAAAAAAGAGCGCACGGTTGGGGAACCGATAATGCGCTCAAGTAATAATCCAATTTAAGTATAAAGGGAAAAAGAAGGAAAGTCAAATGATAAGGGAAAAAGCTGAGAAGATTTTGCCTGCAATAGGAATCGACATGCACTTAAAAGGCGCACAGTACATTGTATACATCATGGAACTATTCGAGGAAGGCTGGGAATGGAAAACAGTAAAAACAATGATTCTATATGAAAAAGTGGCCATGAAATACAAAGTGACATGCGGAGCAGTAGAGCGATCAATCAGATACGCATTCGGAGAAGCATTAAGCAGAGGAAACCTAAAAATGCTATCCAAGTATTTAGATACCACCGAAACACAAAACAGAAAGCTACTGGAAAGTTTATATATGAATCTGATCAAATATAAAACTCCAAAAGAGCACCTGGAAGAGACCAGGAAAGAAACAATACAAATGCTACGCTTTGTAAAGACAGAGGCAGAAAGATTGTTGGAAAATCTGGAAAAAGAAAACCCCTACGATTTGGGAGAACCGTAGGGGTAAGCTATACAGCTTTGAATAATCACCTTTAGTATAAAGTTTGTATGGCAGAATGTCAAGGAAATGAGAGGGAAAGAACCTCTTTTTAAACTTGATTAGGATATTAAACTTACGACTAAGGGAGGGCAGAAAAATGTACAAGAGAGATATATGGACCTTCAGGGACTCCATGGAGGTGGAAGAAAAGCACACCGGGAGATATGGAGCACCGGGACAGAAGCGGGAAAAGAAAAAGAAAGCTACTCCGGAGCAGATCAAGAAGCAGAACCAGTGGGTAAAAGTAAGAAAAGTAAGAAGACTGATTAAGTGGAACTTTTCAGAGGGAGACTACTGGCTAACATTTACATACAGAGCGACTGACAGACCAAAGAACATGGAGGCTGCCAAAAAGGACATGTCAAATCTCTTAAACAGATTAAAGTATCACTACAAAAAGCAGGACAAGCAGTTAAAGTGGATCCTAAAGATGGAGCAGGGAGCAAGAGGAGCCATACATGCGCATGCGATTATAAACCGGATAGATGGAGGAGACCTACTAATTAGCAAACAATGGAAAAAAGGACGAGTCCACATGCAGCTGCTTTATGAAGAGGGAGGCTTCCAAGATTTAGCAGAGTACATTGCCAAGGTATCAGATTTGTCTCAGGGCGAGCCGTATTCCAGATCTCGGAATATGATAGAGCGCGATCCAGAAACAAAGGTCATGAAACGCAGGACATGGCAAAAGGAGATTAAGCCTCCAAAAGGCTATTATGTGGACAAGACCTCCGTTGTGGAGGGAATAAATCCAGTAACCGGATACCCATATAGATACTACACATTAATCAAGATAGGGGGGGATACGAGTGTACAAGGTAAACATATACATCGAGGCGGATAAAAAAGCGCCGCAACGATTAGAAAGAAGATACTGTTTCCTCCTGGAGTACATCCGCAAGGATGGGAGGACAGAAACGAGATTTACTCTCAGATCAGTCAGATTAACCTATAACGAGGCAGTGTTAAAGGCAACTGTTGAGGCACTGGGAAAATTAAATAAAAATTGCCAAGTTGCGATTTATACCGACAATGACTATGTAAAAAGCATGTATGAGACGGAGCTGGACAAGTGGGAGCAGAAAGATTTTAAAGCAAGGACTGGCAGAGACATCGCCAGCCGGGAAGAATGGCAGTCGATTAGTGCGTACAGACGGCAGCATGTGATTAGATTTTTTGAGAGTGACAAGGAGCACACCAATCAGCTTCGTGAGGAGATGAGAGCATGCAAAGTGAGTTAGAAACTGCCTGGAAAGAAGCCAGATCCATGTATGACGGAGCTGACAGAGGCAAATACATAGGGGAAGAGCAGGTAAGGGGTACTACTTACTACTTTTACTATAACGGTAAGGAATATCTGTACGAAACAGATTACGACCGAAAACAAGAGGAAAAGAGGAGAAAACGCGATGAAGAAAGAAGAAAGACTAAGACGAGAAGGCATGGCTTACGCGCTTAGAGTAGCAAAAGAAAAAGGAATTGAAGCATTGGAAAGTGACATGAAAGCAAGGGGAATCTTGGAACTCCCTCTTGCGATGAAAAGTTATGACGGCATGAGAGAACTCTACAATATGCTTGCAATGCGGATCGTATCCACAATCAAAACAACAACACTGTGGACGTTGTATGACAAATACGGCTGGAGGAAAAAGAGAATCGGAGACTTTGAAAAGGAATTAAATAGAGTCTGCGCCGACTGTTTGGAATTGGACCGCTTTGGAGGGAGCTATGTGAGAGTAAGCGACTATGCAGCAGAACTCAAGGAAACATGCGATGTAGACCTCAATTTTGAAATCCTAAGTCAGATTGACGAGGAAAACACCAAAGCAAGAGGGCAATACATCTCGGTTGAGGCAGTGGCAGAAATCCTCCGAAATGCTGGATTAGACGAAGTGGCAGATGAAATCATCAGAAAGGTGGAGGAGAACAGATGAAAATTACAAGCATCGTAAATTTAAAAGGCGGCACTGGAAAAACAACAACCAGTGTGGCCATGATTGAACTCCTCTCACGGAAAGAGAGGGTGCTGGGGATTGACAACGACAAGCAGGGGAATCTATCCCAGGCATTTAAAAGATACACTCCAGAGCGCATGATCGGAAGCTCCGTCATGCTTTTGACCGGGAAAACCCGAGGAAACATCCTGCACACCGACAATCCATGCATAGACATCATCCCATGCAACATCTACATGGAGAAAGCGGAAAAAGAAGTGTTGCTTGGAAACGCAGCACAACATGACCGGTATCAAAAGGCACTATCCGAGTTGGTGGGATATGAGCGCTGCATAATAGACAACCCACCCGACATCGGAATGAACGTGGTAAACGCGCTGATCGCATCAGACGAGATAATAATCCCGATCAATTTGGACAATTACTCACTGGATGGAATGGTCGAGATGATGAATCAAATCCAGAATATCACAGAGATCAACCGAAAAGCCAACCTCACCGGAATCTTAATCACAGACTTTGAAAAAACCGAAGCTGCACTGCAAGCCGAAGAATGGCTGCGGAAAGAATATGGCAAACGAATCTTTAGCATAAAAATACGGCATTCCCGGCAGGCAAAGGATGCAACGCTCTGCCAAGTGCCGGTAACGCAGTACTCTTCCCGGTGCGGAGCCACCCAGGATTATAAGAAGTTTATCGAGGAGTATCTAAGGAGGGAGAGATAATGGGATTTAATGTACTGGACACATTAAACAGCAAGAGTAGGCAGCAGGCGCAGACCGGCCAGTTAAGTAATTGGTACGCAAACATGACCTACGAGGAGACCAAAGCCGGAATCCGAGACGGAATCACCAAGATCAAGGAGTCTTTTGTGGAGGTTGGGTATTATCTCCGCAAAATCCAAAGGACAGAGGAGTATAAAGCAGACGGATACAAAGACATCTGGGAGTTTGCGGATCAAGAATATGGACTGCACCGCAGCACCGCCAGCCGATGGATGAGCATAAATCAAGCATTTAGCCAAAACGGGGAAAGCCCATACCTAAAAGAGGAGTATCGGCGGTTTAGTAAGAGTCAGTTGCAGGAAATGCTTTACCTGGAAGAGGACACCCGGCAGCAGGTCACGAAAGACATGACAGTAAGGGAGATCAGGGAACTGCGTAAAACCGAGGAAAGCATTGAAAATCCAATGCAAGAAGAGATTCCGGGACAAATGGAAATACACGATTATCCGGAAGTGGTAGAAGGAATAACCGAAGAGCCTTTCCCGGAGCATCAAACGTTGAGCGAAGAGCAGCAGGAAGAACCTCGAGAAGAAATAATTGAAGCGGAATACAAAGAAGCATTTCCAATCCTAAAGAATAAAGAAGAACGGGAAGCGTTTTTAAACGATTACCACAAGTGGCCAGTATGGTGCAGAAACACATACACCGAAGAAATATTTTACCGATACGACCTCCCGGACGGAACTGCAATAATCGTAAAAGAGTATCCTTACACCAGCTGGAAAGGAGAAAGTGAAGGAAAAGAAAAGTATCTCTTAAAGCCGGACACAAAGCATTTTGCGGATGGAAAAACCAACACCACTGCCCTGATCGAGCATCTAAAGGAGGTTGGAAAGTGTCAGAAATGATGTTCCCGAAGCCGGGGAAAAGGAAAAAGACCAAAAAGAAGACAAAATCCATCATGCACAAAAAAGACGGAACATGTTACCTATGCCGACTATCTGGAAACTACGCGAAACATGCATGCGTGCAGGAACACCACATCTTTCCAGGAGCGGACCGGCAAAACAGCGAAGAAACCGGATTAAAGGTATATCTTTGAGTGCGACATCACACCTCCGGACCGGAGGCAGTACACAACAATAAAGAAAATGATCTGATCTTAAGGAAACTTGCGCAGCAGGCTTATGAGTGTAATCACACCCGAGAGGAGTTTAGAGCAAAATTCCAGGAGGATAATCTGACCGGAATTGTGGATAACACACCGGAACCCAAACAGGAAAAGTGGACAGATGGATTCCATTTTATTGACGAAGCCTTATGATCTAAGGATTTAATATATCACAGTAACTCATTAACCTATCGGAGGAGGGGCAGATCGCCCCTCAGAAAGGAGTTGAAATGAAACGAGACAAAGCGGTAAAGAAGATATTGGAAAAGGGGAAGCCCTGGCAGAGGTTGGTATTAATGCACCTGATGCGGGCAAGAATGGACTTTGCCCTCTCTGCGGAAGAAGAGAAAGCCCAGGAAGAGATAGAAAAGATTATAAATAAATTTATAAACAAGGTAATAAAGGAGATCAACAGTGAAGCTTGATATACCACCACACAAGAAACGCTGCGCAAAGTGCAAATACAGCGTAAAACTGCAATCCACAGTCTTATGTGACTACCTAGAAAAGACCGGTCATAGAAGAGACTGTGACGCAGAAACATGTACAAAATTTGAATCAAGAAGGAGAAAGAAAAATGATTAAAACAGAAAGAGGAACAACAGAAATCAAAGGAGACTTATACGAGACATTAGCGGATTATGGAGTAATCACGGTAGCAGTGAGGGAAGTGCTGGAAGAAACTATAGGAAAAGAAAGAGCCGAAGAAGAGATGCAAAAAACAATGCAATTATCGCGAATGAGCGAAGAAGAAAGAGATAAATACTTTGCAAAGGAAATAGAAATGAAAGCAGAACGGGTTGTAGAAAGTATCCGAAAAATAATTGCAGACATAAAATGAGAAGAGCCAGACTGGTGGGAAGAGCCGTGTGGCTCTTTCCGGGCAGAAGCTGATAAGAGGATGCGGAAGGAGAAAGAGAATGATTTGGATCAAAGAAGGAAATATAGAAATAGCAGGAACAGTGGAGGAAGTCAGAGCAGATTACACCATAATAACAAAAGCAGTAAGGAATAGTCTGGCCAAAATGATTGGAAAGGAAAATGCTGATAAAGAGTTGGATAAAATGGTGGCATTGGCCAAAATGGAAATAGATGACTTGGTGGAGGCTTGCTCGAAAGGAGCGACACCGGAGGAAAAAGAAGAACTGAAAAGAATACTGAAGGAAGAGACGGGAGAAGATTAGAAAATGGAAACAAGGATGGACAGAATCACAACCAGAATGATGGAGCATATCTGCGATAATCTCTGCAAGTATCCAGATCAGCTGAACGAGGAAGAATTAGAAGAGAAATGCGCAGAATGCAAGATGGGAAAATATGTATGCGACATCTTAAACCATCATAACAAATGCAAAGAGATCTGCGAGGAGTGTACAGCTTGCAGATGGCAGCAGTTAAATGGCGGCACTTGCAAAGGCGGTAAAGCAAGATGCGGGCAATTTGTTAAAGAAAGGGCATAAGAAGATGGAGAGATTAACAATTCCGGACGAGAAAATCGATGGGGGAATGAAAAGAACGTGTGTTGATGGCAGAGAAGTAAAAAATATGCCATGACATTATACTGGGCGCTGAAAAAATATGAAGATACCGGACTTACGCCGGAACAAGTGAACGAGCTGAAAGAGCGATATACGAAGAAGAAGCCAGACGAGAATGGATGCCCAGAGAAAACACATTGTAAATGTCATAATTGCGGATACATACCATTAACGATATATGCAGATGGGTATTGTCTTGGGAATATGCCGAATTACTGCGAACAATGCGGACAGAAAATTGATTGGAGCGAGGTAGAAAATGGACGAGAAGAAAGTTAGAGAAGCGATAGAACTTATTAGAATGGAAATCAATACTCTGGAAGGACTTGAAAATTGTGGGAGAGTAATAGAGGCAAAAAGAAAAAACATATAGTACTATATAATACGGCAATCGAAGCATTGGAAAAGCAGCTGCCGAAGAAAGTGGAGATGCGAACAGAATATAGAGACATAAACGGCGAATTAGTATGTTTTGATGGGTTCTGTCCTAGTTGTGGAAATACTGTGAACTCTGATAGAAATAAAAGTTGTAATCGGTGCGGACAAAAACTTGATTGGCCGGAATAGGAGAGTGGAAGAATGATTTTATTTTGTCCTGATCTAACAGGTAAAGAAGAAATAAAAGCAATATGTGTGGGAAATGGAGATTTTGTCAGACCGGTATTAAATCCATGTATTAAAGAAAAATGTGTGGCTTACAAAGATGGAAAGTGCATGAAATATGACAATGAAGTGGAGATAAAAGATGACTGATTTAGAATTGCAGAAAAAGAGATTTGTAAATCATGTAGCTAAATTCACGGATTATGGCAACATCAAGATTGTAGATTTTAAAATGCCTGATAGCGGTGAATACAGAATCAGATTCCTTTTTGAAGAAGATTATTGCCGGTTGCATATTTCTGGGGATTTAGGAGAACTTATTGCAACAAATTGTAACAATATGACATTTAAAGGTTTTTCGGATTTTGTAAATAATATTGGTTATTTTGAAGAAAAAATCGATTGCCATAACAGAAGAATATATACATATGATTCCAGAGATGCCAAAAAAGATTTAAAAGAATTATTGGAAGAATGGGATATGATGGAAGAGGTTTTACAACATGATAGATATGAGTGGGAAACAGACGAAGATAAGCTAGAAGAGTTTTATGAAGGTGTACTTGAAGATTTTTCTGAGGATACAGGAGTTGGTTCAAAAGGATATGATGCACTGTCAGAATATTTCAGTGCTGCATGGGAATTTGTTAGTGATATCGGAAAAAGACCTACAGACATTTTAGATGTGTATATGCTGGCGTTTAAATTAGCGACAGAGCAGTTAAAGGAGAAAGGAGTGATTCAATGAACGTACTAGAAAAGATTTTAGAAGAGACAAGCAATATTTACAGGGTTGTGGAAAGTAATGAAGATTTAGAATGGAACAGGGCAGTGAACAAGTGCCAGAATATTATCCATGGTTGCATGGAAGATATCCCGGATATCGCGAAACAGGCGAACGATATCCTTGAAAAGTTATCTTTCTTTTATGGACAAAGAGCGGGAAGAGAGTTGTGGAACGATAAACCAAGAAAGGTGCAGGATGAGGACATAGCTTCATTCAACCGGGATATAGATTTTTTGCGGACAATCATAAATGACCTGAATAGCAAACGTTGTGGTTGGATTCCAGTAGAAGAGAGATTGCCGGAAGAAGATGGATTCTATTTAGCAACACTAGATGGCGAGATTTGTGGGCAAGAAGAAGCTTTTACGGGACTAGCTGAGTTTGAACATGGAAAATAGATTGACGATGAAGAGGGTTATAAATGCGTTCTTGCATGGCAGCCACTTCCAGAACCATATATCAAGAATCCAAAATAGACACACCTTTAGCGTTATAGGCAGCTTGCAGGAATGTATGTATCATATCACTGGTCATCATCATTCCTTCGGGCAGCTGAAAAGAAAATGGATTGTCTGGGATGGAAAGAAATTCTTGATATAACAGAAAAGTTTCATAAGATTCATATTTTTGATAATCGAACATAGAAATGCCTCCTTGAGATAAAAAAGAATTGATAAGCCAATTATAACATTCAAGGAGGAAGTAGTAAAGGAGGGAAGCCGATGAATAAAGAAGGATATAAAGATCCAACAGCAGACAGAGCGATTTCACATGCGGAACACATCCCAAAACATGTCAAGCAAGTATTAGATGTGCTAGAGCAGGCAGCAGGGATCGCCGGATTCCGGATCAAAAGCATAGAGATCCAAGATCGGGCTACAAAAGAAAGGTTCAGACGGCGCAGATGAAGAGGAGAGTATAAAGAGTTAAGTGTCGCGGAGTATTTAACAAGAAAGGGGCTAAACATTGGACAAGGCAATATTAGTTGAATACACGGCAATGAGAGAAGAAATAAAAGATATAAAGAGGAGAATAAGAACTCTTGAAAAAGAAATAGAAAATATAACAGTAGTATCCGATTCCGTGAAAGGAACACGACCAGACGGAACGTATGGAAGCATTAAGATTACAGGTTATCCATTTCCGGAAGAGGTTAAAAAGAAAACGTATCTGAAAAGATATAAAAGGAAATTGGAAGAAAAGGAAGAAGAACTGTTGGAGCTGATGACAGAAGCAGAAGAGTACATTGAGAGTATTCCAAAAAGTGAACTCAGAATAATGTTTAGGATGTATTTTATAGACGATATGACATACATACAAGTAGCAGAATACATGAATAGAATATTCCCCAAACGGAAAGTAAAGTACACGGATGAGAATGTAAAGAAAAGAATCCAAAGATTTTTTGAAAATTTTGAAAATGTCCCACAATGTCCCGAAGAAAAGTAGTAATATGTTATTGCTACAAAGTAACTACTTCGTGAATTTTAACTCTTACCCGAGGCGACCGAGAAAAGGTTGCCTCTTCTCACGTTACGGATACTTGGCGCAGTGGTAGCGCAGCAGTCTTATAAACTGTGTGTCGCCGGTTCGATTCCGGTAGTATCTATTTAAAATTATTAAAAACTTTCCTGAAAAAGTATTGACATATGGTAAACCATATATTATAATATAATTGTAAGGAAGGTGGTGAGAAGCTGATGAGCAAAAAGAAGCACAAGAAAAAAGAGAGCTTAACAAGATTGATAATCGAATTGTTAATTTCGCTTGGGACGTTTTTAACTGGGATTGCAAATCTTATTGAAGCTCTCAAATAGGGAATGGGGCGAAAGCCCCAACCCTTTAATAAAATTATAGCTCATCTGAGAAGAAATGAAAAGAGTAAAATTTAGGGAACTATTTTTATTGTTTGCAGTGGTATCCTTTGTTGCATCTGATAGGGATATTTATTCAACCATTCTGCTTATTTTGGCATCTGTTTATTTATTGATAGATGTAGTGCCGAAATTATGGAAGGAGTGGAAAAGATGCCGATAGGAAAACCGAAACCACAAACAATCGCATCAGAAAAGTATCAGAAGAAAGCTGGGTGGATGACAAAAGGATTCAAACTGAAAAGAGAATTAGTAGAACAATTTGAATCTGCCTGCAAGGAAGCGGGAGTCAGCCAAGCTGGAAAGATAAGCGAGCTGATGCGAGAATTTATTGAAGAAGTGAATAGCAAATAACAGTGAAGCATCTGGCGAAAGCCGGGTGCTTTTCTGCGTCCTGAGCAAAGACGGTAAAAGGCTCTGGGCAAATGCCTATGTTGTGCGATGTAGCACATATACATAGCAGGATAGAGCAGTCGGAAGCTCGCCAGTCTCCTTAGCTGGAAGTCGGAGGTTCGAGTCCTTCTCCTGCAACTCAAGGAGGTACCATGACAGAACATGACATTGCATTTGTAAAAAAATGTATAAAAGAAAACATACATAGATTTTATACATGGGGGAAGTGGAAAGCAAAACGCGAAGAAGTCCTGAAGCTCGACAAATATGAATGCCAGATATGTAAGCAGAGAGGGAAGTATAAGAAAGCCACAACAGTCCATCATGTAAACTATGTAAAGAAGCATCCAGATAAAGCATTAGAAATCTGGTATTACTTTAAGGGAGAGAAAAAAAGAAATCTCATAAGTCTCTGCCATGAATGTCATGAAGAAGTACATGGATACCGTAAAAAAGAAAAGAAGAAGCCATTGACAGAGGAGAGATGGTAAAAATGAGAGAGTACCCCCGGTCGAAAAAAATCGGGTTTTAATTTGGCCGTTAGAGACCGGTGGGTGCTATTGACAAAAGAGATTTTTCCGCGCGCGCGTGAAGGAGGGGTGGTCTAAGGGCGAGAAAAACGAGAAAAGAAATATTAAGAGAAGAAATCAAAGATGACCTTTTGGAACAGTTGGCCAAGAATGGGACCACTGGGAAATATTACATCGACTTAGTAGATAAATATATGGATTTTTGGGACCTGGAAAATGACCTGATCGCAGACATAAAAAGGAGAGGGGCTGTTGTCAAATACGACAATGGCGGAGGCCAAAAAGGACAGAAGAAAAATGACTCCATAGATCAGAGAATTAAGGTGAGTGCGCAGATGCTTAAAATACTGGATAGCATTGGAATTAAGCCAGTTTCCGGAGATCCGGGAGATGATGACGATGAGCTGTAAAATCCATCCGTATATCCAGGAGTGGATTGATATTGTTGAGTGCAAAACCTATGCAGTGTGCGAAGATCAGGAGCTGCTAATCAAACATGTAAAATGGTGCTTTGAAAACGAAGATATTTTTGTCGATGGGGAGCAGTTTGAAAAGTATATGGGGCTTACCAAATACTTCCCATTTGAGGATATTTTCCCCTGGCAGAAGTTCGTAATCGGGCTGCATGATTGCACATATTGGAGCGAATCAGGGCTGCCAAGATGGCCAGATTTATTCTGCATGTTGGGGAGAGGAGCGGGGAAAGATGGTACGATTGCGGTAGAATCCGCGTGCTTAATGTCCCCATATAATGGTATCCGGGAGTACGATGTTGATATTTGTGCGAACAATGAGGATCAGGCGATGCGCCCAGTGCAGGATGTTATAAATGCCTTTGAGCAGCCATCTGTCGTAAAAAAGCTAAAGAAGTTTTTTTATTGGACAAAAGAAAAAGTAGTGAGCCTGAAAACGAAAAGTGTTATGCGAGGCAGGACGAACAGCCCGAAGGGAAAGGACGGCTTGCGATCTGGAATCTGTATCTTCAACGAGATCCATCAGTATGAAGATTATAAAAATATTAACGTATTTACAACTGGTCTTGGAAAAAAGAAACATCCGAGAAGATCTTACTATACTACAAATGGAGATGTCCGGGAAGGGCCACTGGATGATCTGCTGGAAACAGCAGAAGGAATCTTGCGGGGAGGAGAACCGGATAATGGACTTTTGCCTTTTATTTGCAGGCTGAATAAAAAAGAAGATGTCGATGACGAAGCAAATTGGCCAATGGCGAATCCATCTCTTCCGTATTTACCAAACCTGCTGGAGGAGATCCGGAAGGAATACCGGGAATGGAAGAAGAATCCAAGAAGACTACCAGCATTTATGACAAAGCGAATGAATATTCCGGAAAACGCAGAGGAGATGAGCGTAACAGATTGGGAAAACATAGCAGCTACCAATATTATTCTCCCGTGTCTGGAACGATGGAGCTGCACTTGTGGAGTGGACTATACAAAATTAAATGACTGGGCTTCGGTGGATCTACATTTTAGAGACGGAGATCAAAGATATGATATAAGCCATTCCTGGATGTGTTTGCAATCAAATGACTTGGAAAGGATAAAAGCTCCATGGAAAGAATGGGCAGATATGGGAAGACTGACTCTGGTAGATGAAAATGAAATACATCCATCAGTAATTACGGAATATATTCAGCAAGCGAAGAAAAAGTATAATATTAAAAAGCTTGCAGTTGATGATTTCCGGTTCGCATTGTTGGCGAAATATCTAAAAGAAATAGGGTTTGATTTAAAAATAAATAAAAATCTGAAACTAATAAGGCCATCAGATGTCATGAGGGTTGCGCCAGTAATTGATAGTTGCTTTACAAATCGGTGGTTTAATTGGGGGGATGCACCGGAGCTTCGCTGGGCAACAAACAATGCGAAGCTGATCAGGCATGGGAGAAAGCCAGGAAAAGAAGATGATGCTGATATGGGAAATTTTGTGTATGGGAAAATTGAAGCAAAAAGCAGGAAGACAGATCCGTTTATGGCATTGGTAGCGGCAATGACCATAGAAGATGAGTTACCACAGAAGAGACCAAAGCCAACCCCGGCAACGATGGTATATAGCTATTAAGGAGGTGAGAGTAGGAAGTTAAGCATAAAAGACTGGCTGATCAAGAAGTTGGGAATCGGAAATATCAGTATTAACATGCAGGACATTATGGATGACAAAGAAGTGCAGGGAGCCATCTACGAGGTCTATCTCAGAGAACTGGCTTTTTGGACTTGCGTAAATAAAATTGCAAATGCAGTGAGTAAATGTGAGTTTAAGACTTACGTAAAAGGAAAAGAAGTTAAAGCTGCAGAGTATTATCTTTGGAATTATGAGCCGAATCAAAATCAGAATGCAGCAGGATTCGTGAACAAACTCATTGGAAAATTGTATAGAAACAATGAATGCCTTGTCGTGGAAGTAAACAAAAAATTGTATGTAGCTGATTCTTACTGCAAAGAAATTTTTGCTTTGAAAGATTACAAGTTTAGCGGAATTGTCATTGACGGATATGAACTATCAGAAACATTGGAAATGTCGGATGTCATGTTTTTTGAGTTGAACTCAAATGACATGAGGAAATTGATGAACGGAATGTACGAGACGTACTCCAAACTGATTGTGTATGCGCAGGAAGCATACAAGAAATCAAGAGGGAAAAAAGGAATTTTAAAGATAGAAGCAATCGCTCAAGAAGATGATAATTTCAACGAAAATTTCGATCAGCTCATGACGGAACATTTCAAAAATTTCTTCAGTAAAGAAAATGCAGTATTGCCATTATTTAATGGATACGAGTATCAGGATATATCGGACAGCGGAAAGACGTATTCCACTGAGTCTACAAGAGATATCAAATCACTTGCAGATGATATATTCGAATTTACTGCCAGAGGATTTTCCTTCCCGCCGAGCCTTGCAAAAGGAGATGTACAGGATACCGGAAAAGCAATTGATGAGCTGCTGACTTTTGTCGTAGATCCATTGATTAAAATGTTGCAGCAGGAGATCAACCGGAAACGGAATGGGTACGAAGGATTTAAGCAAGGAACGTATATCAAAATTGAAACACTTGCGGTAAAACATATTGATATTTTTGACATCGCGACACCAGTGGACAAGTTAATATCAAGCGGAGCCTTTACGATTAATGATATTTTAGAAGTGCTCGGAAAACCTCGGATTGAAGAGGAATGGGCGAATCAGCATTTTATGACCAAGAATTACAGTAAGATTCAAGACCTGCTTGCAGGATTGGATAAAAATGATACTCAGTGAAAGGGGTGAGAAAAGGAAGAACATTACAAATTGGAGAATAGAGCCAGTGCAGGCAGAAAATAAAACCCTTCTGTACATCTACGATGATGTAACAGAATATGGAGAATTTGACTGGAATGCGTGGGAATACAAAGACTCTGAAACATCTGCTAAGTATTTTGCGGAGAAACTTTCGGATATTCCAGAAGGACAGACAATAGAGCTGCATATCAATTCCAATGGAGGATCCGTGAAAGAGGGAGTGGCAATCTATAACCTGCTGAAACAGTGCTCGAACAAAAAGGTAGGTATTGTGGACGGGGTGGCACACAGTGTTGCATTTTTAATTTTGCAGGCATGCGATGAAAGAAAAATGTGTCTGGGAACAACAGCGCTTGTCCATGATATGTGGATGTATTGCTCCGGAAACGCAGCGCAGCTTAGAAAGTATGCCGATGATCTTGACGACATGATGGAAGCAAACCGGCAGGTGTTTTTGGAAAGAGCAAATATCAGCGAAGAAGAACTGATTGAACTGATGCAAAACGAAACGTATCTGACACCGGATAAAGCTTTGGAATACGGTCTGATCGACGAGATTATGAATAAAAAAACAGAAACAGCAGGAAATGAAGAAATTTTGGAAAAACTGTCAAGCATGCAAAGGCAGCTGAACAGCCAGGAGAGCTTCCGGCAGCAGATCGCAAAAATGAAAGAGCAGCAGCTGGAGAAGCCGGAGAAAAATAAAATCTTAGAACTTTTTAAAGGAGGAACAATACAAGGAAAAATTTAGATGTAATTGAAATGGAAAAAAAGGCTATCGTACAGAAAATGAACGATGCAATCAAAGACGGAGATACAGAACAGTTTCAAGCAGCGTTTGTGGAGCTGTGTGATAAAATCCAGGAAAATGTTTTAGAGCAGGCAAAAGCGATCGTAGAAGAAACAGATCAGAAAATCTTATCTGACAGAGGGGTCAGACAGCTGACATCAAAAGAGAGAGAATATTATCAGAAACTCTCTGAAGCAATGAAAGCACCTAACCCAAAACAGGCAGTAGAAAACCTCGATGTGGTGATGCCATTTACAATCTTGGATAAAGTATTTGAGGATTTAAAAACAAATCACCCATTACTGTCCAAGATCCAGTTTACTTCCGTGACTGGTCTGACGAGAATGATGATGAATACCAATGGATACCAGAAAGCTGCTTGGGGAAAACTCTGCGCAGAGATCATCCAGGAACTCACATCAGGATTTAGGGAAGTAGATGTAACATTAAGCAAGTTATCTGCATTCCTTCCGGTTTGCAAAGCAATGCTAGATCTTGGTCCAGAGTGGTTGGACAGATATGTTAGAGAAGTGTTATACGAAGCACTTGCAAACGGATTAGAAGACGGTATTGTAAACGGTACTGGAAAAGATATGCCGATTGGGATGACTAGACAGGTAGGAGAAAATGTATTGGTAAGAGGAGGAGAATATCCAGAAAAGAAGCCAATTAAAATCACAAAGCTTGATGATATACAGCTCGGAAAGCTCGCAGCAATCATGGCAAACAATGAGAAAGGACAGTCAAGAACAGTGGATTCACTGATTCTTGTAGTAAATCCAGCGGATTATTTCAGTAAAGTCCTTCCGGCAACACAGAGACCAGCACCAGGCGGCGGATATGTGAGTACACTTCCATTCCCGATTGAGGTTATCCAGTCTCCGGCGGTAGCTGTAGGCAAAGCGGTATTCGGAATGGCAAAACTGTATTTTATGGGATCAGGAATTGAAAACGGAGGAAGAATCTTATACTCTGACGATTACAGATTCCTGGAAGATGAAAGAGTATATCTAATTAAAATGTATGGGCACGGATTTGCTATGGATGACAATGCATTTGTGTTATTAGACATTACAGCATTACAGCCAACCAGATACGAAGTGGAGGTAGTGCAGCCAGAGGAGAATGTTGAGAATGCAAACCTTGCTGACTTTAAGGTTGGAGGACATGCACTTACACCACCATTTACAGAAGGGACTCTGACATACACTTTAACAACAACGGATGCATCTAACACCGTGCAGGCAGTGGTTGCAGATACGACTGCGGAGGTAGAGATCACTTGGAATGAGAAGCCGATTGCAAATGGAAGCAGAGTAAACTGGCAGGAAGGAGCCGGAAATATCGTGAAAGCAAAAGTAACAGATGGTAAGACGACAAAGACATACCAAATTACTGTTACAAAGAATAAGGAGTAAAGATGGAGGAATTACTGGAGGATGTAAAAAATTTTCTGGACATCACTTGGGAAATGGAACTCGGAGAGAAAAAAAAGCTCTCCGGGATCATTAAACGCGGGGAAGCATATTTAAGAGGGAAAATCGGAGAATGCAATTTTGAAGAAGAGACACCAGAGAAAGAGTTGCTTTTAAATTACTGCATGTATGCGCGTGCTGGTCAAGTGGATGAGTTTATAAAAAATTATAAACAGGAAATTATTGCTTTACAGATTAGCAGATGGAGGAAAAAGAATGCCAAGACGTAAGGAAACAAAATTTGTTACATTTAACGATGGGTGTTTAGAAATATGCAAAGTCCAGGGGAGAAAAATCGCGGAAACAAAGCAGGAGCATGTGCGGTTTGGATATCGGACGGTTGGGATTAAACGCTTCTACGAAGCGAAGGTACTATCAAGTCAGATTGATGAGGTAGTAGCTGTTCTGCCGATGGAGGATATATCAACGATGGATGTGTGCATAATCCGCGGGATGCAGTATAAAATTGTACAGATCCAGAATAAATACGACCAGACACCTCCGTGCATGTTTCTGTCACTGGAAAAGATTACAACACTCTATGAGGATGTGAGAGAATATGGCTAAAATTGATATTGATGAATTGGCGATCGCAGTAATCAATGAGTTGAATGCCTATCGGGAAGATGTAATGGAAGTGGTGGAAAAAGCTGTAAAAGAAACAGCAAAGCAGACGGCAGCTGAACTCAGAACGACATCTCCGGAAAGAGATGGGGATTATAAAAAGCATTGGACATACAAACGAGATGCCAAGCTGAAAGGCAGATACAAGTTTAATACGGTAGTATATTCTAAAAAGCCATCCTATCGCATCACACACTTATTGGAGCATGGACATGCGAAAAGAAATGGTGGAAGAGTGGATGGAATTCCACATATCAGCATTGCAGAAAAGCATGCAAAGGAAATTTTGATGGAAAGGTTAAAACGAAGCCTATGACACAAGAAAAGATAGAGAGAATATTGCAGGAAATAGGAATTGAATATAGATATCATCATTTTGAGACGGAGGAAGCAGTCAATCCTCCGTTTATTTGTTGGTTGATTCCAGGAAGCAATAACTTTTCGGCAGACGGAAAAGTCTATTTTAAAAGTAACAAAGTAAACATAGAGCTTTATACAGATCAAAAAGACTTTGAACTGGAAAAACAAGTAGAGGAGATACTCGACAAGTATGGACTGTTTTGGCAGAAAGATGAACAGTATATCAAATCAGAAAACATGTATGAAGTTTTATATGAAGTGGAGGGAAAGTAAGGAAAGAAAGACTGGCACAGAAAAAAGATAAAGTAAAGTTTAATATCAGCAATGCGCATGTCGCGTTACTAAAAGAAGATGAAATGGGAGTAATTACATTTGATACACCTTTTGCGCTACCGGGATCCGTATCACTTTCGTTAGAAGCGCAAGGAGAATTGACACCATTTTATGCCGACGGTGTAAAATATTATGTCTCTTCAAGCAATAGTGGATACGAAGGAGATTGGGAAGTGGCGATGATCACAGACGAGTTCCGGGAGAAGATTTTAAGTGAATATATCGACAAGAATAAAGTAATGCTGGAAGAGGCTACCGCAAAGGTGAAGCGGTTTGCTCTTGGGTTTGAGATTGATGGAGATGTAAGGGGAACAAGATTTTGGTTTTATTGTTGCACATCGACACGTCCTACAACGGAATCGAGCACAACAGAGGATACGATTGAGCCGACAACGGATACAGTAACAATTTCCGCATCGGCTGTACCAGTTGGGGAAGCCAAAAAAATGGCTGTCAGAGCAAAAACAACGGCAGAAACGACCGATGATCTTTATGACAAGTGGTTTGAAAAAGTGTATATTCCGGATCAGGAAGTAGCGTAGGAGGAGATTGAAATGCGGAAAACATTAACAATCAACGGAGTGGAATGCAAATTTAAGAGTTCTGCGGCAATCCCCCGCATTTACCGTCTGAAATTTGGCAGGGATATTTTTACCGACATGCAGAAAATTGGAAAACAGATCAAGGTGCAGGAAAAACTTAAAGAAGAAATGAAGAAAAAATGCGAAAAGGAAGGAAAAGAATTTGATGAGAGCGAATTTGAAAGCAGCCTTCCAATCGAATCGCTGGAAATGTTTGAAAACATTGCATTTTTAATGCACAAGCATGGCGATCCGGAACAGCCACAAGACATTGACGAATGGCTGGAGCAATTTGAAACATTCGATATTTATGAGATTCTGCCGGAGATCATGGATATGTGGCAGATGGAAAACAAACAGATGTCAATTCCAAAAAAAAAGAACGGGAAATAGATCGAGAAGTCAATACCGCTCTGTTCATGCTTAGGTGTGTGCAGTGTGGTATTTCTATTTCTGATCTTGAGCTATTAAGTATTGGAATGGTAAATGACATGTTCATCGAAATGAAAAACGATGATTATGATTATCCGAAAATCGCAACACAAGCAGACATAGACGCACTGTAAAGGAGGAAACAAGGACAAACAGAATCAAAGGTATCACAATTGAAATTGGAGGAGATACCACAAAACTAAATAAAGCTCTGGATGGTGTAGATAAAAAACTCTATGGAGTGCAGTCGTCGTTGCGAGATGTCAATAAGCTGCTGAAACTGGATCCTACTAATACGGAGCTGCTGAATCAAAAACAGAAGCTTTTGCAACAATCCATACAAGAAACCGAGACACGGTTAAAGACATTGAAGCAGGCTAGTGAGCAGGCGGCGAAGACAGCTGGAAATTACGATGCCTGGAAGCGGGCTTATACACCTATCCAACAGGAAATTGAGAAGACCAACGGTAAGCTAGACACATTAAAGAAAAAAATGAAGTCTATGGAAGAAGCCGGAGAAATTGACACAGAAGAATATAAAGAGTTAAGCACAAAAGTAGAAGAATCCACGAAGAGTCTGGAAGAATTAAAACAGAAGAAAAAGCAGGTAGACGAAGAGTTTGGGCATCCGATCAGTCCAGAAGGAATGGATGCGCTGCAAAGAGAAATCGTTGAAACAACAAATGAGTATAAAGCTTTGCGAAAAGAGGTCGGAAGTGCAAACGCTGATCTTGCAAAGGTATCCGCGGTAACTGGAAAAGTTGGAGAAAAAGCAACGGCAGCAGGAAAGAAGATGCTTCCACTCACTGGAGTACTCGGAGGAATTGGAGTTGCATCTGTCTCTATGGCCAATAATTTCGAGGACGCAATGAGCCAGGCGGCAGGTGCGCTAGACAAACCGATGTCAGAAATGGAGGAGCTGCGGCAACTGGCAATTAAAACTGGCCAGGATACTATTTTCTCGGCAACGGAAGCTGGAAACGCGATTACAGAACTTGCAAAAGGCGGCTTGACGGAAGCTGAAATCAAAGCAGGAGCATTACAGACTACAATGGATCTTGCGGCATCATCTGGAATGGGACTGGGAGACGCAGCGAATGTAGTTGTACAAGCGATGGGAGCTTTTGGACTGGAAGCAAACAAATCCGCAGAGGCAGCCAATGCATTAGCTGGAGCGGCAGCAGCATCCTCAACAGATGTTGAGCCTCTTACACAGGCACTGGCACAGTGTTCTTCAGGCGCGAAAAATGCAGGATGGACAATACAAGAAACGACTGCTGTACTGGGACGTTTTGCAGATGCGGGAATTGAAGGAAGCGATGCAGGAACATCTTTAAAAGTAATGCTACAGAAATTGGCAGCACCAGCATCTGATAAAGCTGCAGACATGATCGAAGATCTAGGATTAAAAACAAGAGATTCGAGCGGGCAATTACTTGGTGCGACTGAAATGGCGCAAGAGTTACAAGACAAGTTAGGCGGATTGGATGCAGCGTCCAGAGATGCAGCATTATCTACAATTTTTGGATCAGATGCTATGAGAGCGGCCACTGTGCTTATGAACAGTGGAGAAAAAGGACTGCAAAAGTACATTAAAGCAACAAACGATCAAGAGGCAGCACAGCGTTTGGCCAACTCTCAGATGGGAGATGGATCCAGAGCAATCGAAGAGTTAAAAGGATCGCTAGAGACAGCTGGAATACAGATAGGAGATACGCTGGCTCCAATTATACAAAAGTTGGCAGAGATTATCACGAATCTCGTGAATAAATTTTCCGCGCTTCCGGAAGGAGTGCAGCAGGCGATTGTAATTATCGGGATTCTGGTAGCAGCAATCGGACCACTGCTCATAGTGATTGGGAAAATATCAACCGGAATTTCCGCCATAACCGGTGCGATGTCGAAAATATCCGGAGTGGGTGGAACGATCATGAAAATGATCACAAAAATGAAAGGACTTGTAAAAAGTTTGTTTGGATTGATCATGGCGCATCCGGTGATCGCGGTCATAACAGCAATCGTGGCTGCATTGGTCGTACTGTACAACAAATGCGAATGGTTTCGGGATGCTGTCAATGCTGTTTGGGATGCTGTGAAAAAAGGATTTTTTGCGGCTTGGGATGGAATCGTTAAGTTTTTTACAGAGACAATACCAGAGGCATGGAACAATACAGTAAGTTTCTTCCAGGGGATTCCGGAATGGTGGAATGGTATATGGACAAGCGTAAAAACAAAATTTGAAGAGGTTTGGACGGCTATGATGGCAAATCCGATCATAAATGCGCTTGCAACATACATTTCGCAAATGTTTGAGAACTTGAAAATAACTTTATCCGGAATTTGGGACGGAATCAAAACTGCGGCAGCAGGAGCATGGGAACTGATTAAAAATGCGATACTGGGACCGGTGCTGTTACTCATTGATTTAGTTCTCGGAGATTTTGATAAGCTGAGAGAGGATGCGGAAAAGATATGGAGCAATATGCAAGAGGCAGCACAGAAATTCTGGAGTGGCATTGAGCAGGTTGTCACCTCTTTGGTAGAAGGTATTGTAAATGCTGTAAAAATCAGATTTGAAGCGTTGAAAAATACAGTTTCTGCAATATGGAATGAAACAAAGAATGCTGCATCAAATATTTGGAACGGAATCAAAACAACGGTTTCGAACCTTGCGAACAATACAAAAGAGGCAGCGGTAAATGGATTCAATGCCATGAAAGATGGTATTTCAAATGCGATTTCTTCAATCCCAGATATGATCCGGGGAATTTTTGATAAAGTCAGAAATATCATCGAAAATGTTATCTCAAGTGCATGGGAATGGGGATCTGATTTTATTGAGGGACTAAAAGAAGGAATCATGTCGGGAGTAAAAGGAATCATCAACACGATCGAAGGAATTGCAGATAAGATCAGATCGCTCCTCCACTTCTCACGGCCGGATGAAGGACCATTACGAGATTACGAAACATGGATGCCGGATTTTATTGACGGTATGGTTAAAGGACTCGACAGAAATGTTTATAAAATATCAGATGCGGTGGGTCGCGTGGCAAGAACAATCAGTGATGGAATGGGAAGTCAGTCACTTCTTACAGAAGCAGGAGGAATGAGCATTAACCTAAACAATGCTGTAAACGTGCAGATTGGAAACAAAAATTTTGACAGCTACATCGTAAAAACCGCCCAGGCAGGAATTGGAAGTGCACAGAAAGCAGGACGCAGAGCAAGGGGGCATTAAAGGTATCAGATTGAAATTAACAGAAGAAGGAATAGGGAGCTTGGGGTACTTGTAAGAGAGAGACCAAGTATCCCGTCTCCGGAATTTGAATATGAGGAAATTAACATACCCGGAAGAGATGGATCTCTCTTTCGGGAAACGAAAAAAGTAAAAGATATTGTGATCAACGTACCGTTTACCTTTGTAGACCATGAAAACTGGCAGGAAAGATTGAGAAATGTAAGGAAGTGGCTCTTACAGAAGAATGACCACAGGCTGATATTAAGCGATAATGAAGAGTATTTTTATCTAGTGAAACATATTAAAATAAACGCGGCTGAAAGAAAGGTAAAAGAGTCTGGCGAGTTTGATGTGGATTTTACATGTGCAGGATACCAATATCGGAGAGATGGGGCGTTGGAACATTCTGTCGCAGAGGTGGAGTACAATCCATATTACGAATGCATGCCGATTTATAAAATCATAGGAGTTGGAGAATGCACCCTTGCTGTAAATGATAAAAATATGATTGCCAACGTAAACGGACATTTGATCATTGATACAAATAGGATGCTGACATATCGCCAGGATGGAAAACTGGAAAATGTATCCGTCAAAGGAGATTACGAAGATCTGTATTTGGGAGAAGGAGAGAACATGATCCGAATCACACCGGGATTTGAATTAAAAGTAATACCGAACTGGAGGTGCTTATAAGGATACAAATTTATAAGCCTGAAAACACAAATTATGTGAACAACGGAGATATGCCCCTGATACCTACCGCGGCAGAAGTGAAAGTGATACTAAATGGAAGCTGGCGGGGGGTACTAAGTCATCCGATTGATGATGAGGGGCGATGGAAATACATTGAAGAGAATGCGGTTGTAAAGATGCCGTCATTTAATGGAGACCAACTCTTCAGGGTGAAAAAGAAAGAAAAAACAGATGCAGGAATTGAAGCAGAGATGGAGCCAATCTTTATGGATGCAAAGGATGACTGCTTTTTGCTGGATATCCGGCCGACAAATAAAACTGGCCAGCAGGCACTTGACTTAATGACAGCTCCAAACAAAAAATACACCGGGAAATCCAATATTAAAAATCTATCAACAGCATATTACATGACAAAGAATCTCATCGAAGCGATTAACGGGGAAGACGAAAACTCTTTTATAAATCGCTGGGGCGGTGAGATTCTTTTTGACAATTACACCATTACAATAAATGACCATGTAGGACAAAACAGAGGAATGGAAATCTTATATGGGAAAAATATTGCGCAGGATGGAATGAAAGAAGATGTGGACATCAGAGAAGTTGTGACAAGGATTATTCCGAAAGCCTACAATGGACACATGATTGAGGGAAATGAGCTGTGGATAGATTCTCCACTGATCCAAAAATATCCGACAATCCATTATGCAGTAATGAGTTTTGAGGATGTAAAAATGGCAGAAGATGCTTCCGAGGATGATGAAAAGAATGGGGTGATCGTCTGCAAAACCAAAGAAGAGTTGAAAAAAGCATTGACAGAAAAGTGCAAAGAACAATATGAACTGGGGATAGATAAGCCGAAAATAAACTTAGATATAGATCTCGTGCTGCTGAAAGATACAGAACTGTACAAAGATGTGCAGGATTTGGAAGAGGTACAGATCGGAGACACGGTACATTGCAGGCACAAAAAGTTGGATATTACAACGGATGCAAGAGTGATTAAGCTGACTTATGATTCCATCCAGAAAAAAGTAGTAGATGTAGAGTTGGGAGACTTTAAGTACGACTATTTTGATGATGTGTCGAGCATGACGAATCGGGTGGAGAGTGCAATCCGGCCAAACGGTAGCGTTGTCGGAGAGCAAGTGCAAGGTATACTGGACGGAGTGAAGACACAAATGCAGATCCAAAGCAGCAAGGCGCATAAGACTGCACAAAAAGCATTTTTGGCGGAAGACATTGATCCGGACAGCGAAACCTATGGAGCAATGTGTTGGGGAAGCATGGGACTTATGATTGCAGATTCAAAAAATCCAGATGGAAGCTGGAACTGGTCCACGTTTGGAACTGGGAAAGGATTCTTTGCAGACTATATTGTTGCCGGGACAATGTTAGCTGATCGCATACGAGGTGGTGTCTTGGAAATAGGTGGACTTGATAACAAGTCAGGAGTTTTCAAGATGCTCGATGGTCAAAATAATACAATGACATTAATGGACAATTCTGGAATTTTGTCGAGAGGACGAATAAAAAGCGCTGACGGAGAAGGGCGAGCTGTAACAATTTGGCAAGGAAAGATTTATACAGAAAATGAAAAAGGTGAGCTTTGTGGACTTATAGAGTACAGAGAAGACGGAATGTATTTACAAAGTTATGGTGGAATAAACTCTGCAATTCATTTGAAAAAAGATGGATCTATGACATTGGCAGCGAAAGAGCAGATGCATATAACCGCAAAAAAAATAACGACAGCTGCTGGAGAAGGAAAAACTGGAACGGCAGTATTTTCAAATGGAACGCATTTAAAATTTGATAAAGGAATTTTAATAGGCGGAGTAACGAAAGAAGGTGCGTTTTAAGGGCATGGACAATCGGTAACTTTTACTTGCAGATGTCGCAGATGCAGGGGAACGCCCAAGAGGTGCTTGCATTCCTGGAAGCGAGGGGATGGAGTTTAAATGCGATTGCGGGATTGTGTGGGAACATGCAAAGTGAGTCGAATATCAATCCTGGAATTTGGCAGAGTTTAGCAGAAGGAAATTATTCTGGAGGATTTGGCTTGGTACAATGGACACCAGCAACAAACTACACCAACTGGGCGGGGGCGAATGGATACGGGATCACAGATCCAAATGGACAGCTCACATGGATTGATTCCGTAACAGTTCCGGCCGGGCAGTGGATTCCAACTGGAGCATATCCTTTATCATTTGACCAGTTTAAAGTAAGCGGAGAATCACCAGAATACCTCGCATCTGCATTTCTCAAAAATTTTGAGCGCGCAGGTGTGGAAGTAGAACAGGCGCGAAGGCAGCAGGCTCGCTACTGGTATGATTATTTGTCGCAGTATTCTGGCGGATCAGAAAAAATCAATGCAGCAGTTGATTGGGCATTGCAGATTGCAAATGATAATAGCCACGGATACGATCAGGGAAGTCGATGGGGGCCTGACTATGACTGTTCTTCGCTATTGATCCAAGCATGGGAAAATGCAGGAGTGCCAGTAAAGAGCGGAGGAGCAAGTTATACGGGTAATATGTACGACGTATTTATTGCGTGCGGTTTTACAGATGTCACATCAAGCGTAGATATACAAGGCGGCGGAGGAATGATAAAGGGAGATGTTTTGTTAAACATCCAAAACCATACCGCTATGCATATCGGAAATGGACAAGTTGTCCAGGCAAGCCAAAACGAGTTTGGCGGAATAACAGGAGGGCAGACCGGAGATCAGACTGGCCAAGAGATTGGAGTCACCTCCTACTACAACTATCCGTGGGATCGAGTTCTCCGCTATCCGGGAGGAACCGGCGGTGGAGGCGGCGGGGGAACCGGAGGAGCAATATTGCTAAGATGGATTCCGGGATAAGAAAGGAGAAAAAATGGAAGCGACGACAGTATTGGAGATGGACATAAGACGGGAAGGCATTATTCCAACTATCCAAGCGGTGCAAGCAGATAGCGGAAGAAGCGTGCGATGTCACATTGCAGGAATAACAGACATAGATGGAAGAGCAAGAATATATTGCAAAAAACCAAGCGGAAAAGAGACTTATACTGATGCAACTATTTTAAGCAGCAATTGCATAACATTTGAGCTTACAGATCAGATGCTAGCAGAAACAGGGAATACACTAGGGCAAATACAAGTTTTAAGCGCAAATAAGAATATTACGACATTCAAATTCAAAATAGAGGTGAGCGAGAATAAAATTATGCAATCGAGTATCACTTCTTCAGACGATTATAAGGCACTGATAGAAGCACTGAGAAAAATTGAAAGATTTGATCCTATTGAAATTACTAACGAAGAGATTGATGCCCTTGCAAGTGAGGTGAGCATGTGATTGTAATTGATTGCAAAACAGAAGAATATGCAAAAGAAAGCTTAAAGCAATGGGATTACGGCCAAGAGGTATTGCTCACAGGTCTTGAAATCCAAACAGAAACAATAGAAGTACACTTTGCTCTACGAGGAGAAAACGAAGCACTGATTGTAATCGGAACAGTAGATGACGGAGATATAACCGCAAAAATTCCGAATGAATTATTAAGGGCGGGGAAAAACATAATAGTCTATGTTTATGTAACTGCACCGAATTTTGGAAAAACAACATACGAAGTGGAGATAGAAGTTAAAAGAAGAGCAAAGCCGCAAGACTATGATGCTCCGGACGAACAAGATCTATTGCGACAGATTATTGCAAAACTGAATAAAAAAGGAGATAAGCTACAACTGGAAGAAAACCGGTTGCAGCTTTTTAGTGAGGAGAATCTACTCAGCGAAGTGGAACTGCCGGAAGGCGGGGGAACAGCTGTGGAGATAGAGTCGATCACCGGACCGGAGATTGACGAGATTATGAAAGGAGAGAAAAAAACATGCAAAGAAGAAAGGTAACAAAAGCTGTAGCACTGGCAGCAGGAAAAAAGTATCTGGATCAGGAGGGGCTTGCACACCTGGTACAGAAAAATGATGCAAGATATGTACGACAAGAGGAAGGAAAAGGTTTATCAAAAAATGACTTTACGGACGAATACAAAAAGATTGTGGATGATTTGAATTACAAACCGATTGCAATCAACAGCTTTGCAAACAACAAGAATACAGTAGAAATTGGATCCACAGTCACAGACGTCACATTAACATGGGATTACAACAAAAAACCGAAATCAGCAAAATTGGACAATGAAGTTTTGGATGTGAATTTAACTACAAAAACACTAGCAGGACAGAGCATCAAAACAAATAAGACATGGACTCTTTCGGCAACAGATGAAAGAGATAAAACGGTAACAAAGACTACCGCAGTAACATTTTTGAATGGAGTGTACTGGGGGGTAGCGGAAAATACACTTAATCCTGATACTGGATTTGTCTTAAAACTAACAAAAGGGCTGCAAGCTAATAAAGCGAAGACATTCACAGTCACTGCGGGTGAAGGACAGCATATTTACTACGCCTTACCTACAAGATATGGAGAGGTAACATTTAATGTTGGAGGATTTGACGGTGGATTTACAAAAGTAAAAACAATCGAATTTACAAATGCAAGCGGACACACAGAATCTTACGATATCTATAAATCCGATAATGCAAACCTAGGCAAACAAACTGTTGCATGTAAATAAGGAGGATCATATGGATGTGGAAACACATGGAAGTATCTCACTTTTATCAAATAAAGAAAAACTATCACTAAAGGTAAAAGGAAGCGGAACTATAGTTGTACGCATTGGAAGCGAAAATAAAAATTATGAATTGAATGGAAAAGATGAGACGATTATAGAGCATACTTTCGGTGATCAGAGAGAGGTAGAAATACAAAATGCAAAAATAATAAGTGAAATGAATGTGGCGGAAAATGGAATTAGCAGCATTATATTAAACGGTTGTTCGAAATTGAACAAACTTTTAATATACAACAATGAAATCCGAAATTTAGACTTATCGCAAGCAGCAGAGATACAATATATCCATATGCAAAATAATCCAATCTGCAAAGATAAAGCAGCAATGGAAGCTATGATCTCAACACTTCCGGATAGAAACTATAAAGCATTTGGATCAATTGTAATGTATGATTTTATTCCGCTAAATAATGCGCTGAATGAAGAACAAAGCTCCATAAGAAACTTGCGAAAAGAGTTGGAAAAAACGTCTATCCCCAAAGATTGGTACTTTGGATCTGCTATTTTGTATCATCCGAGTGAAAAGAATAAAGTGTCAAACACAGCCATTATGTCAAATGTTGTGGATATTTGGGAATCTGCTGAATACGGGGAAGGCGCTGTATATGCTAGTTTATATGAAATGTATGTTCCGAACCAAACTGCGGAATGGACTAAAGAACAATTTTATGCAAAATACGATATTACAGCAACAGGACAAGTAGTCGAATCCACTCAAACTGAATCAAACACTTCTTACGACACAGGACACGGAACATCAACAAACAGTATCCTGATTAGTCAAGGAAATGAAATGTATGGATTGATTCCAAAGTCTAAATGTGTTGCAATCATGCGAGGAAATAATACGAATATTGATTATTATATCTCTCCAAATGTGTTTAACAAATTAACGGAATTAGAAAGATTAGATTTTGTTTTCACCTCGACTACTTGGACAACTGACAGCGAAAGAAATTACGAAGCATACGAACAGTCTATTAGAAAATGCCTAGATAGACACAAAACATTATTTTTTATCTGCTCGATGAACATGGGAGACGATGATATAAGTACAAAAGATCCATATGTAAATACTTATCATGCTCACATGGTATCAGGATGTAATCTGGATATAGACGCTTCAAATATAGAAACATATATAAGCGCCCCTTCAAACGGAGATTCGAGGATAAAGTTCACCGGAAACTATATGGGAATTAATACTCTTAGAAAGATAGGAGGAATTAATGTAGGGGGATTTGGAACTTCGAATGCAACACCTTTCCAAGCGGGAATTTTTTGTCTATTAAAAATTCTATATGAAAAGAAAAAAAGAGAATATACACTGGAGGAATTAGAACAATACACATACAATCACGCAAGACCACTGCATTACAACGAAGATAAAGTGAGTGGCTATGGAACGCTAGATTGCATGCATTTTCAGGATGCTACAAAGTATATAAAAGTAAAAACAATCGTTAAAAAGGAAGAACTATTAGACCTATCCAAGAATGATACGATTAATTCTGCTATCGAAATAATACCACCAGAAGCAACGAATCAAGATTTTAGGCTCGCAAACAAATTGGATGATAGAGACATTATAATCGACAAAGGAGTAATATACCCACAGAGAAATGATGGAAGAACAGTAAATAAAAAAATATACAGCAGTGGAAATTTGGAATTATCTGAAACCATAAATATAAAACTCCCTACGAACAAAAAGTTTGAAGAAGTGAAAAGTGGTCTGATTTTTAGTTTTTCAGGGTCGAATGAAAACTTAACAGAAGACATAACCGGGAAACCGTTGCGAAAAACTGGAAAAATCATTCAGAGAGATAAAAAAGTAAAATTTGATTCTAACGGAGCTTTAATATGGGATAGTTTTAAAATGTCTAGACAGGTAACCATTCAATTTTGCACAGACAAAGAGGATACGGTAACATCTACAGAATATCCGGTATATTTGTACAACTCCAAAAATAATAAAGAAAAAATAATCTGTGCTTTGCAATTAGCAAAAGTAGAAAACGAACAAAAGGTAAGAAACATATTCCAACTTGGCACAAGTATCGGAAATGTATTAGCGAATTTTGGAAGCAATCACACAGGAAAATACAATGAACCATTTAATGTTTACACATTAATAATAGATTTCGATAATGGGAAAGTCATATTTTATAGAAATGGAATATCTATTTCGGCTTATCAAATATCTGATGTAAAAAGCTACATAAGTAGCACTTCATCGACAAAGGCTGCATATCGCGAAAATCTAAGAAATTTATTAAACATAGATACGATCGTGATAGGCAACAGCGGATCGCTCACGAAGGGAAGTATAAATTCTGAGATTTACGACATCAGAATTTTTGATCGGGAGCTGACACCGACGGAAGTCGTGAAGAATACAAGCGCATTAATGTGTAATGCACAATATAAAGGAGGAGAAAATATGGATTATAAAGGAAGTGTAAGCTTGATTTCTGGTCTTACACAGGCGAATGGAGGCAAGTTCCCACTTGTGGATGGGGCAGCAGTACAATTTGGAAACGAAGAAAATAAAGATGGAACGTATAAGTCTGTCGTACAGAAGATCCAAGAATTAGAAATGGGAGCTGGAAACGAAGTAATAACTGAGGATGAAATTAATGCATTATTTTAAGAGTAAAGGAGAATAAAGATTATGGCAAAATTTTTGGATTTAAGCGGATTACAACATGCAATTACAAAAATCAAAGAATGGACAATTGGACGTTTAAATGAAGAAGTAACAATTAAAGTGGTAAAGGTAAATGGACAGCCATTAAACCCTGACGGAAGTAAGGAAGTAAATGTAGACTTATCCACTTATGCAATTAAAACAGAGGTAACACAAGAAATCGCGCAGGCTGTAAGCGGCATCCAGGGATTTGATGCGCAGGTGGTAGAGCGACTCCCACAAACTGGAAAAAAGGGAATCTTGTACTTAGTTGCAAATAGCGGAAATGGACAGAACGTCTATGACGAGTATTTGTGGGTTACAGACAAATTCGAAAAATTGGGCACTCGCGAGATTGATTTAACTGCTTATGCAAAAAAATCAGAAATTCCTACCAAAGTAAGCCAGTTGGCAAATGATAGCGGATTTCTGACAGCAGTACCAGAAGAGTATGTGACAGATTCGGAATTGTCACAAAAGGGGTATGAGACAACACAGTCCGTAGATGGAAAATTGCAAAGCTATGTTAAGACTAGCGATCTTGAGACGATTACAACGGGAGAGATTGATTCACTGTTCCAGGAATAAGGAGGTGAAAACAAAGGAAATATTTATCATTAGACGGATTAAAATATTTTTACAACAAATATATATCAGGTAAAATCGCGAATGATATACAAAAAGTAGACGAAAAAATAGGAACTTTATCCCAGCTTACAACAGAAGCGAAAACGAATATTGTATCTGCCATTAATTCCGTAAAAAGAGAAATAGGAAACATCACACAGCTTACCACAACGACAAAGACAAATATTGTTGCTGCAATCAATTCTGTAAAAACAGAGTTGGCAAATGCGGTAACCAAAAGTATGATGTCGAATCAGCAAACCAACAGCACAAACAAAGTGCCGACCAGTGCATTGGTATACACAATGCAGCAGGAAATAACAAAATTAAATAATAATGAAAAATGGTCGGGATGGTCATCTTTGGGAAGCGCAATTGGAATAAATTTTTATTACCGATACAATGCGCAATTGGTAGAAATAAGATATGATGGAACACTGGAAAAAGGGAAAGGAATTACAGGACAAAGTATAGGATACGCATTTGGCAAAATTCCACCTGCGTATAAACCAAAATACAATATTATGCACTCAATTCCATCTACGAGTTCGAAGTCGTTAATGGTGAGATTGTATCCAGGTACAGAACAATATTCGGTAACTTCACAAGATACAATCACGACTCAAACGGAATACGTTTGTGGATGTATCGTATATGGCAGATAGGAAGAAAGGGGAAAATATGGAAAAAGTAAAATTTGGAACAGAAAAATTTGAATTGACTGTAAATGGTGTAGATCCATTTACAAAAGGAATGCTTACATTAAGCTTTATTCCTGCGGGAAAAACCTTAAAAGAAGTAGAAGACTTATTGTTGAATCCGCAGAATACCAAGCGGATTGAAGTGCTAAACGAACAGGATGAGACAGAACAGGTATTAGTTGGATATGAAGATTTAAAGATCTTAAAGATTACCAAAGACCAGGAACTGGAATACCTCTCTGAAGAAGGCGTAAGAAGAGATGTTATCACAGTTGTCCTGAGTGAGAAGAGCCTGAAAGAGAGTGTAACAAACCTGGAGAAGGGGCAGCAGACCCAGGACGGAGCAATCGCAGAACTTGCGGAAATCGTTGGAACAATGGCAGAAGGAGGTATGGCATAATGGTGGCTTTTTATGTGGACAAGATCAAAAACAAAATCATGAATCCAGACACAAAGCAGGCATGGAAGCTGGAAGATGTACCCAATCTGTGGAGGGAAAAAACAGAAAAAGCATTGGCAGAGTAAAATGCTTAGGAGTTATGTGCTACCAGTCAGCTCCTAAAGGGGAAAAGAAAGGAAAGTGAGGGAATTGAAGAAGAACATGGAAAAATTATTTAACAACTTAAGTATGGTAATCGGTGCGGTAGGAGGAGTTATCGTATACTGGCTCGGCGGGTGGGATATTTTGCTAAAAACGATTCTATTTTTAGCTGTAATCGACTACATAACAGGCATTTTAAAAGCTATACACCAAAATCAGCTCTCTTCCGAGATTGGATTTAAGGGGCTAATCAAGAAAATAACAATGTTTATCGTGATTGCAGTAGCATTTGCAATGCAAAAATTACTAAATGATACCGTTCCGCTTAGAGAGGTAGTGATTATGTTTTACATTGCGAACGAAGGAATTAGCTTACTGGAAAATGCAGCAGTGCTGGGTCCTGTACCAGAAAAATTAAAAAATGTATTATTGCAATTAAGGGAAAATGATTCAGAGGGCGAGTAATCGTCCTCTTTTGATTAAAAAACGAGGAGAAAGAATATGGGAAGTCAAGAATTTTTAAACATTTGCAAAGCAAAGGTAGCAGAATATTTTAACGAAAATAAGGATAAAACAGATCGGATGCCAAATCTGGATGTGAATGACATCTTTGTAGTTTGGTATTGCAAATCATTACGGAATCACAAAGCATTACTCAGCACTCCAGTGAGCGATGGAATGTATTATGAGATTACTTACAACGGACACGAAAATGAGATGTACTTTGATGCTTATAAAAAATGGGAAAATATTAAATTTGATATGTAGTGCGGCAGCGCACGGAAAGGAGAAAAAATATGAAAATTGGTTTAAGAGGTGGACACTCTCCATATTGCAAAGGAGCAATGGGGATTTTAGATGAGCAGGCAGAGGTACGGAAGATCTACACGGAATTAAAGCCTATGTTGGAGGCAAAAGGGCATGTAGTAATTGATTGTAACTCCAACGCAAATAATGTCGGTGCAGAGCTTGCTGAGGGGACAAATAAGGCAAATGCAAATGCCTGCGATGTCTACGTTACACTGCACATGAATGCATCTGCGGATGGAAGTGGAAACGGCGTGGAATGTTGGATGTATGATGCATCCAACGTAGATATGAATCAGATTGCTGATCAGATTTGCAAAAACTTTAAATCAAAAGGATATTACAATCGCGGAAAGAAATTTAACACTGGATACCACGATCTCAGAGAATCTGCAATGCCAGCAATGATTGTAGAGACGATGTTTTGTGACAACGCAGGCGATGCCGGAAGATACGGAAATTTAACAGCAAGAGGAATTGCGCAGCTGATCGCAGAAGGAATTGATAAAAAAGCAGTATCCGGAGCAACGGACGTATCTAAGCCGAGACCGGAAGACTCTGTTGTGCCGGGAACTGGCGGATTAAAAGAACTTGGAAAAGTAGATATCTACTCCGTAGGTTATACTGATCAGTGGTGGCCGGAAGTTAAAAATGCCACAGACTGGGTTGGGGCAGGAGATGGACTACCACTCCGGTATCTTGGATTTAGAGTAACTAAAGGATCTATAAAAGTAAGAGTGTACACGGAGGCGAGCGGATGGCTGCCATATATCATATTTGGCCAGTCTTACAACACAAATGATCTTGACAACGGTGTTGTAGGAGATGGATCACCAATCCAGGCAATAGAGATGGAATACCTCACTCCAGCAGGATATAAATATAAGTATGTCAAATACTGCGTATCAGACATTAACAATACATCATTCTATCCAGCACAGGTAGACAATCAGCGCGGTGGTGGCCAGGATGGGTATGCAGGAGTTATTGGAGTAGCGGTAGATAAATTTATCGCAGAGATTGTATGATGCAGCTTGGCAAAAAGACCAAAAGAGAAAGTCTGGGATTATTTCCAGACTTTCTCTTTTTTAAGCTTATATTCCATTAATTCCAACAAATAGGTAGGACATTTTCTCGCACCGCTTTTCCAGTCCTGCACGGTCCTATATGGTATTTTAAAATATTCGCTATACTGTTTCATGTTCATGCCGGATTGCTTTAATATGTCTTTAAACTCCACGCTTACTCCTCTTTCTCAAAACTATATAATTTATAAAGATAATCCTCTGCCTCTTCCGCATTATCTCCTGCTGCCCTAAAATATGGCATTGGCTTAAGCTCTTTCTCTTCCACTTGCCGGAATGGAGAGACTAAAAAGGATGCATATTCGCCCGTACATTTTTGAACCACATAACGATTTTGCAGATTGTTCGCTTTAAACATTTTCTTGATTTTCATATATTTGCCTCTTTCTCCCCGTCATGCCGATAGGACAGCATATGCATTATCTATGCTTCACAGTGATATTTTTTTCGGTTACCGAAGAGTCATCAATATTTCTCACCTCAATAACTTCATATTCGTTGTAATCTTCCCACGCTAAGATCAATTCTTTTCCGCTTTCGTCAAAAAAATTCGCTGGTCTCATTTCATCAAAAAAAGTTCTTTCCATATAATTTTTTAAGTTTTCCATTATATCTTCTCCTTCTTATAATTATTTTCCGTAAACTTCGCTTAAAATTTTGTTGCACATTGTGTTGTATCCGTGTCTAACATTAAAGAAAAGTTTTTGGTAGTATTTTTGATACGATGTTTCATTGTTTCCTTTGAGAAGCTCAATTACAAGTGCTGCATCGGATTCAGAGATGATTTTGTTATATCCTTCCTTGCAAGATTCCCACATGATTACATTTTCCGGATATGCTGCTTTGCAGTCTGCGATTAATGCATCAAACTGAGTATTCATTTTTTTGATCAAGTCACTTGCGAAGCTGATCTGTTTTTCTGTTCCGGTCATTCTTGTTTCTCCTCCTTTTGCTTCCTTCCATGATTTTTTTAAAGCTTCGGAGATTCCGAATCCTAACTTTTTAACCATTTCCCATGCTCTTTTCATAATTCCTGATAAGTTGTACTTTTTCATCTTTTGTATCTCCTTTGCTTATCTTATGTTTATATTATACACGCAATGCGTATATATATCAATAGATATAATGCACAAAAAAGAAGAGAAAAATTGTAATAAATACACAATGATAATAATAGAAAAATGTTAAAACAGTTGATAAATAGGCTAAATACGTCTATTGTATAATTATAGATAACAGCTTATAGCTTAAAAATAGAGAGGCAAAATATGCAAAACAGAACAAAAAAATCTTGCCAAGTGTGCGGAAAACCATTTTACGGTCCAAGTGATTACTTTTACTGTCCGGAGTGTGCGAGAAAGAAAAAAATAGAAACCGTTGTTAAAATAAGAATATGTCAAGATTGTGGTGTCGAGTTTTTTGGAGGTCCGAGAGCTAGGAGATGCCCTGATTGTGCATCCAAAGCAAAAGCAGAAGCATCCAAGCGGTATAAGAAACGTGGCGCGCGAAGGCCATTAGGAAGCGTTGATAAGTGTCAATGGTGCGGTGCGGAATACACAGTCACTTGCGGGAGGCAGAAATATTGCTCTGATAAGTGCCAGCATGAGGCCGTACTTGAATGGCAAAGAGAACATAAGAAAGGTTACAACAAGGGATCTAGGAAATACACTAAGCAGCAGGAAAGGCGAAAACAAGTAAAAAAGATATGCGTATATTGCGGACGGATTTTTACAAGCGACAAACCGACAAATACATGTTCTGAATATTGCAGAAAAGAGCAAAGAAAACTAACACAATGTATCGCGGATATTAATCGAGGAAATAATCGCAATGTGCAGAAGTATATAGATAGAAGAGAGGAATACAGAAGAGAAGTAATAAAAGAGACACGAAAATCAGAGAGTGATAAAGCGTAAAATCCACCCTCCTGGAAAGAGAGGGTGGGAAAAGAATATATTGCATCATCATTTGTAATATGTAGAAATTATATGTTTTTACAATTAAGACCACCAAATTGACTGATGATGACTTGTGCGATCTTTGGATTGGTTTGCGTGATTTTGACGGGATACTGTAATCTTTTTTCATAATTCCACATGAACTAACATCCTCCTTCCTGCCACGGCCATGGTTCATTGATCCAGTTCCACCTGTCTGTACAGGAGGTCATAGTCGTATCAATCGTCAGCGGTCCGTAATATTTTGCATATTCTTTGAGCGCCTGATTCCGAAGCTTACTGTATTCGTGGAAGTAGGCCAGCGCATTGGCATCGCAAGGATGAGTGTCAAGAAAAAGTTTGACATCATCTACGGCAAAACTGACACGGTTGATCAGGCAGAGAAGATCTTTGCGGCAAGGTGCGTTGTTTGTCATCGATTACAACCTCCCATCCCATGAAATGGTTTGTCGAGTTCTTCAAAGATGGTTCCCCGGCAAAATCCTTTTTCGGCCTCGTAAATGCGCTGCCAGATCTGCCATGGAACATAAGCCATTGCAAGTGGCATGCCGTCCAGACTGTCTTCTCTGTCGCAGCATGGAGTTGCCTGCGGGCGGGAAACATATTGTGTGGAAGAATATCTTCCATAGTCGGTTGTCTGCCTGCAGCCACAGTTATTCTGATGATAATTTTGCATATGGAAAGCTCCTTTCTTCTTCTATCTGATATTATTGTATGTTTTAGCAGAGAAACCGTGCGTTCACAGAAAGAAAACCGGAGGAATGGCAGAAACAGAATAAAAAAATTGCAATCAGTGAAGAGGAAGGGTATAATAAAAAAGTATAATTTGGAAACAGAACAAAAGGAGAGTATAACTATGTGTGGATTTACAGGATTCGTCGGAAATATTGACAACAAAGAGCAAGTGCTTGAAAATATGATGAATACGATCGTGCACCGTGGACCGGACAGTGCCGGACAGTTTCTGGATGAGGATGCGGCACTTGGATTTAGAAGGTTAAGTATCATTGATATTTCCGCAGTTGGAGACCAGCCATTGTATAATGAGGACCGGACAAAAGTACTTGTATTCAATGGGGAAATCTATAACTATCAGGAACTTCGCGAAGAACTGATCGCTGCAGGACATACTTTTACGACACATACAGATTCGGAGACCTTGCTGCACGGATATGAAGAGTGGGGAGAACAACTTGTAGACCGTCTCCGGGGCATGTACGGATTTGTGATCTGGGACAGGGTAGAGAAGAAGCTCTTTGGCGCGCGTGATATTTTCGGAATCAAGCCGTTTTATTATGCACAGATGAACGGCACATTTTTATTTGGATCAGAGATTAAATCATTTGTGGAGCATCCGAAGTTTGATAAGGTATTTAATGAAGATGCGCTTGCAGACTATTTGTCATTTCAGTTTGTGCCGACAAACGAGACATTTTTTAAAGGGGTATTTTGTCTCCAGCCGGGACACTATTTCACATATCAGAATGGAACGCTTTCCATCAGCCGTTATTATGAACCGGATTTCCATGGAAAGACGGACAAGCCGTTTGAGGAGATCGTTGATGATGTGGAACGTGTGATGAGAGAATCTGTCAAAATGCATAAGATCAGTGATGTGGAGGTAGGTTCTTATCTTTCCAGTGGTGTAGATTCGAGCTATATGGCCTATTTAGGAGAAGTAGACCGGACGTTTACAGTTGGTTTTGGACAGGAACAATACAGCGAGATCAAAGATGCGAAGGAGTTTGCCGACAGCATCGGTGTAAAGAATGACAGTAAGATTATTGAGCCGGAAGAATACTGGGACAGTCTTTCAGATATACAGTACTATATGGATGAGCCAGTGGCAGATCCGGCGGCAATCGCACTGTATTTTCTGAGTAAAGAAGCGGCCAAGAAAGTAAAAGTAGTACTTTCAGGAGAAGGATCGGACGAGTTGTTCGGAGGGTATCAGATTTATTGTGAGCCGATCGAGTATACTGGATTTAATAAAATCCCGCGTCCGATCAGGAAAGCGCTCGGAGTATTTGCAGAAAATTGCCTTCCGCGCGGAATGAAAGGTCGGAGTTTTCTGATTCGGCATTCAAAGACACTGGAAGAGCGATATATTGGGAATGCATATATTTTTACAGAGAAGGAAGCAGGAAGGCTGTTGAAAAATAGCAGAAGACCAGATACAATGAAAGTGACAGCGCCGATCTATGAGCGAGTAAAAGACAAAGATCCGGTGACAAAAATGCAGTATCTGGATATGCATTTATGGCTTGTTCATGACATTTTAATGAAGGGCGATAAGATGGGAATGGCAAATTCACTGGAAGTAAGGGTACCTTTCCTTGATAAAGAAGTGATGGAGGTTGCACAGAGCCTTCCTCTGAAATATAAGATTGACGCACCTCGCACGAAGATTGCACTCCGTGCGGCAGCAAATCGTGAGATCAGAAGTTATACAGCAGAGAAGAAGAAGCTTGGATTCCCGATTCCAATCCGTGTCTGGCTCAAAGAAGACCAATATTATAACCGTGTCAGAGCGATGTTTGAGACGAAGGAAGCGGAGCAGTTCTTTGATACTGCTTATCTGAAAAAACTTTTGGAAGAGCATCGTGCCGGTAAATTTGACAACAGCAGAAAGATATGGACGGTCTATATTTTCCTGCTTTGGTATGAACGCTTTTTTGCAAATGGGAAACCAGTGCATCCGGCGATGAGCAACAAGTAGAAAAAGTACAGAACAGGAGAAGTAGATGGCAACACGTAGGAAAGTCCTGCGGGAAGGGACGAGAAAGAAAATTGAATATTTTGACTATAACCTGCTTGCGGTTTTGATTTTTATTATCTGTTTCGGTTTGATTATGCTGTACAGTGCCAGTGCCTATAATTCTCAGGCGGCGAACAATGGTGATGGAATGTATTTGTTCAGAAGACAGGCAATGGTCACGGCAGGAAGTTTTGTTGTGATGCTTGTTATTTCCAAGATTGATTACCATCTCTATGCCCCGTTTGCAAAAATCATTTATTATATTTCGATTTTTCTGATGGTACTTGTGCGCTGGTCGCCGCTTGGACTTGAGGCAAATGGATCAAAGAGATGGCTTGGTATTAAAGATACCCCGTTTCAGATGCAGCCATCCGAAGTGGCGAAGATTGCAGTGATCATATTCATTCCGTATATTATCTGTCAGCTTGGGAAATATCTTAAGACAAGTGCCGGGATGACGCGAGTGCTTGTCTATGGAGGATTTGCTTCGTTCAGCGTATTTTTCTTTACCGATAACTTAAGTACGGCAATTATCGTGGCAGGGATCGTGTGTGGTATGATTTTTGTGGCGCACCCGAAGACAAAGCCTTTTATCAAGATTGCAGTTGGCGGAATGGTGGCTGTTGGAATTTTTCTGGTGATTATTTTAGTGCAGCTTTCTTCCAGTGATAATTTCCGTATCCAGCGTGTCGTTACATGGCTTCAGCCGGACAAGCATATGGCAGAAGGCGGATATCAGGTAATGCAGGGATTGTATGCGATTGGTTCCGGAGGATTCTGGGGCAAAGGACTTGGGAACAGTGTTCAGAAGCTTTCGGCAATTCCGGAGGTACAAAATGATATGATCCTTGCGGCAATCTGCGAGGAACTTGGAATCTTTGGCGCAATCGTTATTTTAATCCTTTTTGGCATGCTTTTATATCGCCTGATGTTCATTGCACAAAATGCCCCGGATTTATACGGCTCTTTGATCGTAACTGGAATTTTTACGCATATTGCGCTTCAGGTCATTTTGAATATTGCGGTTGTAACAAACTTGATTCCGACTACTGGAATCACACTTCCGTTTTTTAGCTACGGAGGTACGTCGATTTTGTTCTTGATGTCAGAGATGGGGCTGGCATTAGGGGTATCGCGCACGATAAAGTTTGAAGAAACTTAAGAAAAAACTTTTCATACAGCAGGCAGTGTGGTATTATAATGTAGTATTGAAAACTACATGAAAACATGATTGAGTATCATGAGAGCTGGTATCTGGGAGGGATGAAGAATGAATTACAAGATTGTCGTGGACAGTTGCGGAGAATTGACAGAAGAGATGAAACAAAGCGGATATTTTGAATCTGTTGCGATGAGTATAGAATTAGAAGGAAGTACGATTGTAGATGATGAGACCTTTGATCAGGCAGACTTTTTAAAACGGATTGCAGCCAGTGGAGAATGTCCGAAGTCGTCTTGCCCATCTCCGGAACGTTATATGGAAAGCTATGCTGGAGAAGCGGAACATGTATACGTTGTAACATTGACAGCAGAACTTAGTGGTTCGTATAACAGTGCAGTGCTTGGGAAAAATCTGTACGAGGAGGAATATGGGAAGAAGCAGATTCATATTTTTAACTCCAAATCTGCTTCTGTCGGGGAAACTTTGATCGCGCTGAAAATTCAGGAATGCGAAGAAGCTGGCATGACATTTGAGGAGGTCATTCAGACAGTAGAAGAATATATAGAAAGTCAGAAATTATATTTTGTCCTGGAAACATTGGAAACTTTAAAGAAAAATGGAAGATTAAAGGGAGTCAAAGCATTGGTTGCCAGTGCATTGAATATAAAGCCTGTAATGGGAGCTACTCCGGAAGGAACAATTTACCAGATCGGTCAGGCACGTGGAATTAAGAAAGCATTGGCGAAGATGACAGAAATGGCTGCGGAAGGAATTCAATGCGGGGAGAATAAGATTCTTGGGATTGCACATTGCAACTGCAGGGAGAGAGCAGAGGCGGTGGCGGAGATGATCAAAGAAAAGAAAAAAGTGAAAGATGTGATCATCTCAAATACAGCAGGAATCAGCAGTATGTATGCAAATGATGGAGGAATCATTGTTGTAATATAAGAGAAGATGTTGCAAAGGAGCTGTGAAAGAAATGAGTCAGGAGAAAGTAAACAGATATAAGGAAGAAAAAGCCAACAGAAAGAAGATGCTGCGCCGCCAAAAAGTTATGAATACAGTTCGAAAGACTGTAGTATCTGTTGTGTGTGTGGCGGTTCTGGGATGGATCGGTTATTCGGTATACAGTACTTATACAGAGAGCCAGCCAAGAGAATCCTATGAAGTGGATTACAGTGCGGTAACAGAATATTTGCAAGGTGCATAATCGTGAAGGGAGTCGGAGAAGAGAGTAAGATCTTTTCTGGCTCTCTTTTTAAAATGAAAACTAGAAAACTGAAAAAAAGTCTTGAAATCAAGTAAGAAGTGGGGTACAATAAATCTAAGTGGTAGAAAGTGGTGAAAAGTGGTACGAAATGGAAAGGAAGTGGCAGACCATTTCGAGAGAAGGTGACCTTCATGTTGACTGGAGAATATAATCATAGTATTGATTCAAAAGGCAGATTAATTATCCCTGCCAAGTTTCGAGAGATACTTGGTGACAGTTTTGTAATTACAAAAGGGTTAGATAACTGCTTATTTGTGTATCCGGACAATGAGTGGAAACTTTTTGAAGAAAAGCTCAGAACCTTACCGCTTACAAACAAGAACGCAAGAACTTTTACGCGCTTTTTCCTTGGGAGTGCAGTGGAAGGCGTACTTGACAAACAAGGAAGAGTTTTAATCTCTTCAGCCCTGAGAGATTTTGCTGGTCTTGAAAAGGAAGTCGTTCTGGTAGGGGTGCTGGATCGAGTTGAGATTTGGGATAAGGCAAAATGGGATGAAAGTAATGCTGAAGTAGAAGCAAATATGGATGATATTGCCGGTCACATGGAAGAATTAGGGCTTGGCATCTAATTCATGACAATAGAAAGAGAGCAAGTGATGCTTTCTATCGTTAGAAATGGAGGACAATATGGAATTCAAGCATAAGTCAGTATTACTGGAAGAGACGGTAAATGGTCTGAACATCAAGCCAGACGGCATTTACGTAGATGGAACGCTTGGTGGTGGCGGGCATGCCGAAGAGGTATGTAAGCAATTAAATGACAAGGGGAGTTTTATAGGAATAGATCAGGACGCAGCGGCGATTGAAGCAGCGAGTGTTCGGTTGGCCGGCTTCGGGGAGAGAGTCACGATAATCAGAAGTAATTATTGTGATATGAAGTCGAGACTTCGGGAAAGAGGAATTGACAAAGTCGATGGGATAATCCTTGATTTGGGCGTATCATCTTATCAGTTAGATACGGCAGAAAGAGGATTTTCTTATCGTGTTGATGCCCCGTTAGATATGAGGATGGACAGGCGTCAGGAAAAGACGGCGCGTGATATCGTTAATACATACAGCGAGATGGAGCTATTTCGAATTATCCGTGACTATGGAGAGGACAAGTTCGCAAAGAATATTGCAAAGCATATTGTCATGGAAAGAGAGAAGGCGCCGATCGAGACTACGGGGCAGTTATGCGAGATTATCCGACATGCAATTCCGATGAAATTTCAGAAGAACACGGGACATCCGGCAAAGAGAACATTTCAGGCAATTCGTATTGAACTGAATCGAGAACTGGAAGTACTCAGAGATACATTAGATGAGATGATTGAGTTACTCAATGATAATGGAAGGATCTGTATCATTACATTTCACTCATTGGAAGACCGGATCGTGAAGGGAATATTTAAGAAGAATGAGAATCCTTGTACTTGTCCAAGCCATTTTCCTGTATGCGTTTGTGGAAATGTATCGAAAGGGAAAGTGATCACGAAAAAACCGATCTTGCCTGGCGAACAGGAATTAGAAGAGAACAGTCGGTCAAAGAGCGCGAAGCTTAGGATTTTTGAGCGGCATGTGAATACGAAAGTATAAAAAGAAAGAGGAGAGATTGTAATGGCGATAAGAGAAGAAGCTTACGTATATGGAAACACTGTACGACAGCCGAAAGTCAGTATAGATAGACAGACAGCATTACAGCCTTCAGAACCAAAAAGGGTGAGTAAACAAGTACATAAAAATAGAAAAAGAGCATTGGATATGAATAAGGGATATGTGTTGTTTTTATCTATAGCTGCCATTGCAGCGCTCTTTATTTGTGTAAGATATCTTCAGATTCAGTCTGAGATTACGAACCGTTCCGAAGCGATCGCTGCACTTCAAAGTGAACTGACAGAGCTGAAAGAGGAGAATACAGCAATGTACAATGCTGCGACAGACAGCGTGGACTTAGAAGAGCTTCGCAAACGTGCTGTAGAAGATCTGGGGATGGTGCCGGCTACGCCGGATCAGGTCATGGAATATGACAGCCCGACGAGCAGTTATGTGAAACAGTACGAAGAGATACCGGAAAATGGAATATTAGCACAGTCAAGTAAAGTTTCTAAGTAAAAGGTGAGAAAATGTCCAAAAGAAAAAAGCGAAACTCATTTCATTTTTTAAAAAGAAAATTTTCGAAGATTATGCAGAAAAAGCTAGTACTATTATTTTCATTAGTTGTGCTGGCTTTTGCTATTTTAATTGGAAGAATTATACAGATCAATGCCATGAATGGCGAAAAATATACGAAGGTCGTTTTAGATCAGCAGCAGTATGACAGCAGGGTGATTCCTTTTCGAAGAGGAGATATTGTGGATCGCAATGGAACAAAGCTTGCAACCAGTGAGCGCGTGTACAATGTTATTCTGGATGTCAAGGCAATGCTTGAGAAAGACGAATATCAGGAGCCTACGATCAAAGTTTTAAAAGACTGCTTTGGAATCGCAGAGGAGGATGTGGAGGAACTGGTCGAATCGAGTCCAGAAAGCCGTTATAATATACTTCTGAAAGGTGTAGATTATAATACTGCGAAGGAATTTGAGGCGATCGATGAAGACGAAGAGAAGCATCCGAATGTTAAGGGAATCTGGCTGGAAGAGGATTATGTGCGGAAATATCCGTACAATTCACTGGCGAGTGATGTAATCGGATTTTCCAATGCAGACGATGTGGGAACAATCGGTCTTGAGGCATCTTACAATGCAATTTTAAATGGAGTAGACGGAAGAGAGTACGGTTATCTGGAAGAAGGAGCGCTTCTGGAACGTACAATCAAGGAAGCGGAGAATGGAAACACGATCGTATCTACCATTGACGCAGAACTCCAGAAGATTGTGGAAAAACATATTTTAGAATTTAATGAAGCTTATAAGGATAATGCAGAGAAAGGAAACGGAAGCTTGAATACAGCGGTGATCATTGCAGATCCGCAGAGTGGGGAGATCCTTGCACAGGCATCTTACCCGAACTTTGATCTGAACAAACCGCGTGATATTTCTGCCTACTACACAGAGAAAGAACTGAAGAAGATGAAAGAGGAAGAAAAAGTGGAGATCCTCAATAATCTTTGGAGGGATTTTTGTGTCAGCGATTCGTATGAACCGGGATCAACAGCAAAACCGTTTACTGTTGCAGCGGGACTGGAAACAGGAAAGATAAGGGGAAATGAAGTATATACTTGCGGAGGATCTCTCGTTGTTGCGGAGGATACAGAGCCGATCAATTGTCACTACACAGCGGGGCACGGTACGCAGACCATTGCGCAGTCGATTGCAAATTCTTGTAACGTTGCAATGATGGAAATGATCAAAGTGATTGGAGCTGAAGATTTTTATCGTTATCAGAGTATCTTTGGATTTGGCGCTCAGACAGGGATTGACCTGCCGGGAGAGGCAGAGGGGATCCTGCAGGATCCAGAGCTGGTAGGTCCGGTAGATCTGGCAACTAATTCCTTCGGGCAGAATTTCAATGTGACGATGGAACAGATGGTTGCGGGAATGTCAGCCTTGATCAATGGAGGCAACTATTATGAGCCGCATGTTGTCAAACAGATTCAAGATGAAAACGGAAATGTGATTGAGACGAAAGAATCTGTTTTGAAGAAACGTGTGATTTCTGAGCAGACGTCGACAATGCTGAAACAGTATATGAAAACGGTTATGGAAGGAACTGGAACAGGAGCCTCAGCAGCGGTGGAAGGATATGACATCGGAGGAAAGACTGGTACTGCTGAGAAATACCCTAGAAACAGTGGAAAGCATTTACTTTCTTTCATTGGATATGCACCGCAGGATGAGCCGGAAGTGCTGATTTATGTTGTGATTGATGAGCCGAATACAGAGTCCCAGGAAGACAGTTCTCTCGTGTTGAATCTGGCGCGAAGTATTATGGAAGAGGCATTTCCATATATGAATATTTCTACGATTGACGGGCAGCCGGTTGTAGCTCCGGAGCAGCCGGAGGAAGATCAGCAAGAGGTAGAAACACAGGCGGAGAATGAGACGGAAACCGAAAGTCAAGAAGAGGTTTCGGGAGAACCTTCCTATGAAGGGGAAGCTGTCGGGGATGTTTCTTACGAAGGGGAAAGTTATGACGATGGTGCTTACGGAGATGGAACTTACGAGGACGGCTCTGGGGATATGGAGTCTGGATATTGATTGAACGATTTTATGAAAATTTTGTCCAAGGAAATGTGAATAACCTCACAGAAGTGTTAATAAATTATAAAAACAACTTCTGTGAGGTTTTTTTATGAAAAATAAGACCTATAATAAGAAAAAAGTGCTTGTGGTCTTTCTCGCAGCGGTCACAGTGATCTTAGGATTGATCGGACGGCTGTGTTATCTGATGATTTTTGATGCAGAATATTACCAGAAAAAAGCGGAGGCGCTCCATGAACGGGAACGTGAAATTAAAGCCGCAAGAGGAGAAATTGTAGATCGGAATGGAACAGTGCTTGCGACGAATCGTACAGTCTGCACGATTTCTGTGATTCACAGCCAGATCAAGGATCAGGAGCGTGTCATTGAAGTGCTGGCAGAGGAGCTGGAGTTGGAACCCGAGGTGGTGAGAAAACGAGTAGAAAAAGTTTCGTCTATGGAGAGGATCAAAACGAATGTACCGAAGGAAATCGGGGATAAGATTCGTGAATATGATCTTGCGGGGGTAAAAGTAGATGAAGATTTCAAGCGCTATTATCCATATGAAACGCTGGCATCAAAAGTGCTCGGATTTACCGGAGGGGATAATCAGGGAATCATCGGGTTGGAAGTGAAGTATGAGAAGTATCTGAAAGGACAGAACGGAATGATCCTCACGACAACAGATGCCCGTGGAATTGAACTGGATGGGATTGCAGAAGACCGCATCGAACCGGTACCGGGGAATACATTGCAGCTCAGCATAGACTATAACATTCAGAAATATGCTGAGCAGGCGGCACAGAAAGTGATGGAGGAAAAGCAGGCAGATGGGGTGTCTATCCTGCTGATGAATCCTCAAAATGGAGAAATACTGGCGATGGTGAATGTGCCAGAATTTAATCTGAATGATCCTTTTACACTGACGGAGGAATTTCTGGCAGCAAATGCTGAAAAACAGCCTGCAGCAGATATGAAAGATCCGGAGAAGAAGCAGGAACTCCTGAATCAGATGTGGAGAAATCGCTGTATTAACGATACTTATGAGCCAGGGTCGACTTTTAAGATTATTACGTCCTCTGCCTGTCTGGAAGCAGGCGTAGTGAAACTGGATGACACTTTTCAATGTCCGGGATATCGGATGGTGGAGGATCGGAAGATCCGATGTCACAAAGTAGGAGGACATGGAACGGAAACATTTGTGCAAGGAGTTCAAAATTCCTGTAACCCGGTATTTATCGACATCGGTCTGCGACTCGGTGTGGATAAGTTCTGCGAGTATTTTAAACAGTTTGGATTGCTGGATCTGACAGGGGTAGATCTTCCAGGAGAAGCAGGAACAATCATGCATAAGAAGGAAAACATCGGTGCGGTAGAGCTGGCAACGATGAGTTTTGGGCAATCCTTCCAGATTACGCCGGTGCAGATGGCGACAACGGTAAGTTCTCTGATCAACGGAGGGGTTCGTGTGACACCACATTTTGGCATGGGAATTGTGGATCGGGAAGGAGAAAAGCTGGAACCTTTTTCTTATCCGGAAAGAAAAGGAGTGGTATCGAAAGAAACGTCGGCGACAATGCGAACGATCCTTGAGAGCGTTGTAGCAGAAGGATCTGGGAAAAACGCATATATTGAAGGATATCGGATCGGAGGAAAGACAGCAACCTCGCAGACACTTCCGAGAAGCGCCAATAAATATATTTCTTCTTTTATCGGATTTGCTCCGGCAGACAATCCACAAATACTAGGAATGGCGGTGATCCATGATCCGCAGGGAATTTATTATGGGGGAACGATTGCGGCTCCGGTAATCCGTGATATTTTCGACAATATTCTTCCATATATGGGGATAGAAAGAGGGCCGGTTAGCGAAACAAAAGAGGAGGAGTAGTTGAAAATGAGAGGGAAATGAAGTATACTATATAAGTTGAATTAAAATGAGAACAAAAGAGTGAAAGGGTGTATCTATGGATTATAAATTAATTGTACCAGTGCTGATTTCTTTTGCATTGAGTCTGCTGATGGGACCGGTCGTCATTCCGTTTCTGAGAAAACTAAAGATGGGACAGACAGAACGGGTGGAAGGTGTACAGTCACATTTGAAGAAGGCAGGAACACCGACAATGGGCGGTGTGATCATCCTTGGAAGTGTATTGCTCACTTCAGTTTTTTATATAAAAGAATATCCGAAGATCATACCGGTGCTGTTTGTGACACTTGGTTTTGGATTGATCGGATTTCTCGATGATTATTTGAAAGTTGTGATGAAACGGTCGGATGGGTTGTTTCCAAAGCAGAAGATGGCGCTTCAGATTGTTGTGACGGCAGTGTTTGCCTACTATCTTGTAAAAGTGACAAATGTTCCAATGACACTACTGATTCCATTTTCCAGTGGAAAATATCTGGATATCGGATGGCTTTCGATTCCGCTGTTGTTTGTTGTCGTGATTGGAACGGTCAATGGAGTGAATTTCACGGATGGGCTGGATGGCTTGGCCTCCAGTGTGACGGTGCTTGTTGCCACATTTTTCACTGTAGTGGCAGTGGGGACGAGAAGCGGTATCGAGCCTGTGACCTGTGCGGTTGTGGGAGCGCTGCTTGGCTTTTTACTCTTTAATGTCTATCCGGCGAGTGTGTTTATGGGAGATACCGGATCGCTTGCGCTGGGAGGATTTGTGGCATCCACAGCATATATGCTCCAGATGCCGCTCTTCATCGTGATCGTAGGGCTGATTTATCTGATTGAAGTGCTGTCGGTTATGATTCAGGTGACATATTTTAAGAAGACAGGCGGGAAAAGAATCTTTAAAATGGCGCCAATTCATCATCATTTTGAACTTTGCGGCTGGTCTGAGACACGGGTTGTAGCAGTGTTCGCTGTTGCAACAGCAATTTTATGTCTGATTGGCCTGATGGCGCTTTAGGAGGGTATTATGGATTTAAGAGGAAAAAAAGTACTTGTATTTGGAACAGGAATCAGCGGAATTGGTGCAGGAGCGCTGCTTGAGAGGGCACAAGCGTCTGTGATCCTGTACGATGGAAATGAAAATTTAGACAAAGAAAACTTAAGAAAACATTTTGCGGCAGAGAGCTCTGTTGAGATCTTGCTCGGCAGCCTTCCGCTGGAAGTGATGGATCAGCTGGAACTTGTTGTGTTAAGTCCGGGGGTTCCGACAGATCTTCCGCTTGTAAATCAGTTGAGAGAACGAGAAATTCCAATTTGGGGAGAAGTGGAACTGGCATACCGCTTTGCAAGTGGAGAGGTACTTGCAATTACCGGAACAAATGGAAAGACAACAACAACTGCATTGCTGGGGGAAATCATGAAAGCGTACAGAGACAGTGTTTTTGTTGTCGGGAATATCGGGACACCGTACACGGGAGCTTCGCTGGAGATGAAGGAAGATTCTGTGACGGTTGCGGAGATGAGCAGCTTTCAGTTGGAGACGATCGATACGTTCCATCCAAAGGTAAGTGCGATCTTAAATATTACACCAGATCATTTAAACCGACATCATACGATGGAGGCATATATTCAGGCGAAAGAGGAAATCACAAAAAATCAGACAGAGGAAGATGTCTGTGTACTCAATTATGAGGACGAAGTGCTGCGTGCATTCGGAGAGAAACTTCATACACAGGTTCTATATTTCAGCAGCAGGCGTAAACTAGAGAGAGGGATCTATCTTGAAGACGGAAAGATCATTTATGCAGATGGAAAGCCGGAAGTGCTCTGTAAGGTAGAAGAACTAAAGTTGCTTGGTACACATAATTATGAGAATGTGATGGCGGCTTCTGCGATGGCAGCGGCATATGGAGTCCCGCTTTCGAGTATACGAGAGACGATCAGGAATTTCGGCGGAGTTGCCCACCGGATCGAATTTGTGACGGAGAAAGAAGGGGTTGCATACTACAATGACTCCAAGGGAACAAATCCGGATGCTGCCATCAAGGCAGTGGAGGCGATGAATCGACCGACGATACTGATCGGAGGAGGATATGATAAGAACTCTTCTTATGATGAGTGGATTGATTCTTTCGGGGAAAAAGTAAGATACCTTGTATTAGTTGGAGCAACAAAAGAGAAAATCGCTGAGACCGCAAGAAGAAAAGGATTTGACAATGTTATCCTCGCAGATACTTTTGAGGAGGCTGTCATGGAGAGTGCGCGACTTGCAAGAGAGGGAGATGCAGTACTTCTTTCCCCTGCATGTGCGAGTTGGGGCATGTTTAAAAATTTTGAAGAACGTGGAGATAAATTCAAAGAACTTGTAAATCATTTATAAGGAGTGAAGAATTGTGGGCAGACCCGGAAAGAAAAAAGAGTATGATTACACATTGCTTGCGGTTGTATTTCTGCTCGTGTTCGTAGGATTGATAATCTTGTACAGTACGAGTGCCTACAATGGTGAGTTAAAATTCCACGATCGTTTTTACTATTTAAAAAAACAGTTGTTTGCAACGATTTTAGGAACGGTTCTGATGCTGGTCGTGGCAAATATCGATTATCATGTCTGGGAACCGCTTGCAGGCATTGGCTATCTTGTTGCAATCGGGCTGTCTGTTGCGGTGATTTTTATAGGAGATGAGTATAATGGGTCCAAAAGATGGCTGTCTTTGGGACCTTTATCTTTTCAACCGTCAGAGTATGCAAAGGTGGCGCTGATTCTATTTCTTGCATGTATTGTGACCAAAAATGTAAAAGAGATGGGAAAGATCAAGACTTTGTTTAAGATCATGCTTATGGTACTACCGGTTGTCGGTCTTGTCGGGGCAAGTAATTTAAGTACTGCAATCATTATTCTTGGGATTGCAGTCATTCTGATTTTTGTGGCAAGTCCAAAGTATGCACAGTTTATCTGGATGGGGCTGCTTGGATGTGGATTCCTTGGTATTTTCCTCGGGGTGGAGAGCTATCGTCTGGAACGTCTTGCAATCTGGAGAAACCCGGAAAAGTATGAGAAAGGTTATCAAACATTGCAGGGACTTTATGCAATCGGTTCCGGAGGGCTTTTTGGAAGGGGAATGGGAAACAGTGTACAGAAACTCGGATTTGTCCCGGAGGCACAGAATGACATGATTTTTTCCATTGTCTGTGAAGAACTGGGACTTGTGGGAGCGGCACTGATCATCCTCTTGTTTTTGCTTCTGATCTGGCGTTTCTTTGCCATTGCAGTTCATGCGCAGGATCTGTTTGGAGCGCTGATCGCATCTGGAGCAATGGCGCACATGATGATACAGGTGATTTTAAATATTGCGGTAGTGACAAATACGATTCCCAATACAGGAATCACACTTCCGTTTATCAGTTATGGAGGGACATCGGTTCTGTTTCTTTTGATGGAAATGGGACTTGTGCTGAGTGTGTCCAGTCTGATACAATAAAGAGAACATCCGGCGCGGAAGGACGCGACGGCAACAAAGTTGTTAGGAGGATAGGATGACGACATTTAAACATCGTAAAGTACAAAAGAAAAGAAAATATGGACTTTATGCATTGCTTGTAGGTTTGATTGCAGCAGCAATCCTTGCGCTGTCTGTATTTTTGCTGTTTCATATACAAAAGATCGAAGTGACGGGAATAGAGATGCTGACACAGCAGGAAGTGTCAGACTGGGTAAAAAGTGACACAATGTCCGGCAATTCCCTATACGTTCTCTGGAAATCCAAGTTTCGTCCGGACAAATTACTTCCTATGATGAAAAGTGCAGAGATCAGTATGAAGAATCCGTGGACGATCAAAGTAAAGATTGAAGAGCATAAATTGCTTGGCGGAATTCTTTATGAGAATGAATATGCCTATTTTGATGAGGAAGGAACCGTCTTAAAGAAACAGACAGAGTCCATTCCGGGGATTCCGCTTGTTGAGGGGCTGGGTGTGAAAAAGGTTGTCTTAAATCATAAAGTAAAAGCGGAGAATCGAAAGGTATTCAGCTATGTCATCCAGGTTGGAAAAGTTGTGGAAAAATGGGAACTTAGTCCAGAGAAGATTGTGTTTAACGGAACAGAGGCCACACTTCATTTTGGGACGATCGCAGTTAATATCGGCGATGAGAATTTTGATGACAGAGTTGCTCAGATTACTCCAATTTTAGAAAAACTTCAGGGAAAAAGCGGAACTGTTCATTTGGAAAACTTTACAATGCAGTCAACGCTAATCAGCTTCCGGCCGACAGTGGAGGCAGAAGATGGAACTGTGACAGAAGGGGAAGATCAGATACTTGATGAAACCGGAGCGACAGACAGCGGTGAACAGACAGATGCTGACAGTTATAATGAAGACTGGGAAGCAGAACCACAGTATGATGAGAGTGTGACTTATGGCGATGGAACGGAAATCTATGATGACGAAACCGGAAGTTATGAGGATGGAAGCGGCACATACGATGACGGAAGTGAAAATTATGATGGGACAGGCACTTATGATGACGGAAGCGGAATGGGGTATTAGAAAATGATACTGCATCTGCTTTGAACGGAGAGTGCCACGACAAAAAAATCGGAAAATCTAAAAAAGGCTATTGATTAATTAGAAGAAAAACTATATTATATATCTATATGGCAGAATCTATATAGAACCAGAGGGATGTATAAGAAGTAGATCGATAAAGGAGGAAAAACTCTTGTTAGAAATTAAAACAAATGAATCTGAAGCAGCAGCAAAAATTATCGTCATTGGTGTCGGTGGCGGCGGAAATAACGCAGTGAACCGAATGATCGATGAACAGATCGCCGGTGTGGAATTTATTGCTATTAATACAGATAAGCAGGCATTACAATTATCGAAAGCTCCTACATTGATGCAGATCGGTGAGAAGCTTACGAAAGGACTTGGAGCAGGTGCTAAACCTGAGATTGGTGAGAAGGCAGCAGAGGAAAGCTCAGAAGAAATCGCAGCAGCAATCAAAGGTGCAGATATGGTATTCGTTACTTGTGGTATGGGAGGCGGAACCGGAACAGGTGCGACTCCGGTTGTAGCACGTATCGCAAAGGATATGGGTGCACTGACAGTCGGTGTAGTTACAAAGCCATTCCGTTTTGAATCCAAGACAAGAATGAACAATGCGCTTGCAGGAATTGAGAAGTTAAAAGAGAGCGTAGATACGTTAATCGTTATTCCGAATGATAAATTACTGGAAGTAGTAGACCGCAGAACAACAATGCCGGAAGCACTGAAGAAGGCAGACGAAGTTCTTCAGCAAGGTATCCAGGGAATCACAGACCTGATCAATGTACCGTCTCTGATCAACCTTGACTTTGCAGATGTGCAGACAGTTATGATTGACAAGGGAATTGCACACATCGGAATTGGTCAGGGCAAGGGAGATGACAAGGCATTAGAAGCTGTGAAACAGGCAGTGGCAAGTCCGCTTCTTGAGACAACTATTGCAGGTGCTTCTCACGTTATTATCAATATCTCAGGAGATATCACACTGATGGATGCCAGTGATGCAGCAGAATACGTACAAGAACTTGCAGGGGAAGATGCAAATATCATCTTCGGTGCAATGTATGACGATTCAAAGTCAGACGAGGCAGTGATCACAGTTATTGCTACCGGACTTCATAACGTGGAAGGACCGTCATCCAGACTCAAATCCAGACTGGATGGACAGAAGACAGGCAGTGTGCTTCCAAATACTAGTCACACAGCAGCTTCAGCAGCAGGAACAGCATCTTCTGTAAGACAGGCAAGACCAGAATTCAGCGTAATTGGAAATAACACCAATACATCAGCTGGCCAGAGAACTTATACAGGGACAACACCGGTGACACCGAGAGTTCCGACAAGTACAGTCAGAGAGAAATCCATCAAGATTCCGGATTTTTTTAAGAAATAGAACGATAAAATAGCAAACACTTATCTTTTATAATAGAAGCTCACCGAAGAGAACTATAGCAATGGGACGAGATCCAGTTGTTATAGTTCTTTTTTGTCGAAAAAATCCCAGAATAAGAAACAAATATTTGACAAATTCTGCAGAAGCATGCAGATATAATAATAAGTACGGAAATGAAAAGATATAAGGAAAGCGGAGCGGAAAAGAGGTGGGAAATGTATTACGAAGTGTACATAGATGTGTTGTTTCTCATAAATTTTATGATGGACTACCTGCTGCTTCTGATTGTGCGCAGAGTATTGAAATGTACTGCCACACATGGAAATATTTGCGTGGGGAGTATTTTTGGAGCGGCAGCGGTCTGTATTTGCATGCTTCTCCCGGTAAGGAGTACACTGATTCGCTTTCTTTTGTTTCATTTATCTGTGAATGCAGCTATGATCTGGATCGGGTTGAAAATCCGAACACTCAGAGAATTTCTAAAGGCATTTGTGGCATTATATGCCAGTGCATTTCTGCTTGGGGGAGTATTTACATGGCTGCAGCCGTATGTGCGCGCGGGAAGTCTTTTTTTTGGCGCAGCAGTCGGAAGTTATTATCTGGTGATCGGAATCTGGAAATTTCTTTTGTATCTGCAGCGCATGAACAAGTATCAATATACAGTTACGGTGTATACTTCCGGGGAGAGCTGCACGATACACGCGCTTTTAGATACCGGAAACAGTCTGTGCGATCCGGTTACGGGGAAGCCGGTCTGCATTTTAGGAAAGAGACAGGCAGGGGAGATTCTAAAAGAAAAGGAACTTCAGACACTGCGCTATATCCCGTACTGTTCTGTTGGAACAGAGAAAGGGGTACTTCCGGTGATCAGAGCAGAAAAAATGTGCATTCATACCGGGAAGGAGTGTTGGGTGGAAAAGCCGCTCATTGGAATTTGTGAGGAAGATAGTTTTACAAATGGGGAATATCAGATGATTCTGAATCCAGCAATATTAGGAGGAGTATAAAAATGGTAACAAATGCAATGCTGCCAAAGCAGTTTCGGATGAAGTTTTTGTCACAGTTTCGTAAGATCGTGATAGGGACAAGGAGAGAAATCCATTACATAGGAGGGTCAGAGGTGCTCCCGGCGCCATTGGAGATGGAAGAGGAGAGCGCAGTCATCAAGGAACTGGCAACAGAATATAATGAAAAAGCAAAAAAGGTGTTGATTGAACACAATCTCAGACTTGTCGTTTACATTGCCAAGAAATTTGATAATACGGGAATTGGGGTGGAAGATCTGATTTCAATTGGCACGATTGGTCTGATCAAAGCCATCAATACCTTTAATCCCACAAAGAAGATCAAGCTTGCAACCTATGCGTCCAGATGTATTGAAAATGAAATTTTGATGTATCTGAGAAGAAATAATAAAACAAAGCTGGAAGTGTCGATCGATGAGCCACTGAATGTGGATTGGGATGGAAATGAGCTATTGCTGTCAGATATCCTTGGAACCGAAGAAGATACAATCTACCGAGATCTAGAGACGGAGGCAGAACAGAAAATGCTGCGCAAAGCGATTGAAAAATTGTCTCCGAGGGAGAAGACGATCGTAGAGATGCGTTTTGGGATCAATCGTTCCGAAGGGGAAGAAAAGACACAGAAAGAGGTAGCGGATCTTTTGGGAATTTCTCAATCTTATATTTCACGTCTGGAGAAGAAGATTATGCAGAGATTAAAAAAGGAGATTGTACGCTACGAATCTTAAAAGAAAAATAAAAAAAGTATAAATAAAAGAATAAAGACTGAAATATATGCCGTTTTGATTGGAAATGTGTTATAATATAGTAAATTTTATGACAGCAGTTGCGAGGTGTTCCTGCATATTAGACAAAGAATATACAGCGGGGAACTGCCGCAATCAGAAAGGAGACTTGCATATGAAACTTACATTTATCGGTGCAGCACATGAGGTGACCGGAAGCTGCCATCTTCTGGAAGTCAATGGAAAACACATTCTGATCGACTGTGGTATGGAGCAGGGACCGGATCTCTATGAGAATCAAGAGATTCCGGTTGCCGTCGGGGAGATTGACTATGTACTTTTGACGCATGCACACATTGATCATTCCGGTCTGATTCCTCTGCTTGCCAAGCGAGGATTTCAAGGGCAGATCGTAACGACCTTTGCGACAGCAGACCTCTGTCAGATCATGCTCCGTGACAGTGCCCATATTCAGGAGTTTGAGGCTGAGTGGAGAAATAGAAAGGCGAGAAGATCTGGTGCAGAACTTTATGAGCCATTGTACACGATGGAAGATGCTGTCAATGCACTGCAATATTTTGTACCGTGCGATTACGATCAGAAAATTGAGCTTTGCGAGGGTGTATGGGTACGGTTTACAGATGTGGGACATTTGCTCGGCTCTGCGAGTATCGAAATTTGGATGTGTGAAGACAATGTGGAGAAGAAGATTGTATTTTCGGGGGATGTCGGAAATATCAATCAGCCGATCATCAAAGATCCGAAGACTGTGCGTGAAGCGGATTATGTAGTAATTGAATCTACCTATGGCAACAGGCTTCACGGAGATGAGATTCCAGACTATGTAGGTGAATTTACGAGAATACTCAGGGAAACTTTTGCAAAAGGCGGAAATGTGGTGATTCCATCTTTCGCGGTCGGACGTACACAGGAATTACTTTATTTTATTCGTGAGATCAAAGAGAAGAAGCTTTTGTCAGAGTTTCCTGATTTTGAAGTGTATGTGGACAGCCCGCTTGCAATCGAAGCGACGAACGTTTTTCAGAAGAATACAAAAGGATGCTTTGATGAAGATGCACTGAAACTTGTACAACAAGGAATCAATCCTCTCGTATTTCCGGGTTTGAAGCTTTCCACGACGAGCGATGATTCGAGGCTGATCAATTATGATAGTAAGCCGAAGGTGATTATTTCAGCGTCGGGTATGTGTGAAGCCGGAAGAATCCGCCATCATTTAAAACACAATCTGTGGAGAAAAGAATGTACGATTCTGTTTGTCGGTTATCAGGCGGTGGGAACGCTTGGAAGAAAGCTAATCGAAGGAGTACCGTCTGTCAAGCTGTTTGGTGAGACAATAGAGGTATGTGCAAAGATTGAGACGTTGAAAGGTATCAGCGGACATGCGGATATGAAAGGCTTACTTAGCTGGCTTGGTGGATTTGAGACGAAGCTTTCCCATGTATTTGTTGTGCATGGAGAGGATACGGTGACAGATGAATTCGCAAAGACGATTGAAGAACAATTTGGATGCCAGGCATTTGCACCATATTCCGGAGGATGCGTGGATCTGATGACAAATGAAGTGCTCACAGCTGGCGCGAGAGTTCCGAAAAAGGCAAAGGAAAAACCGATGGCGGTACGTGCTGCGACTGCATTCCAGAGAGTGGTTTCTGCAGGAAAACATCTCATGGAAGTTATTTTCAAAAACGAAGGACTGTCCAACAAAGATCTGGCAAAATTCGAATCACAGATTCAGAATCTTGCAGAAAAATGGGATCGTGATTAGAGAAGAAAGTAACCGGAATGAAAAATAGTAGAAGGAAAGTGGTATAACTGCCGGAGATTGTGAGAATCCTCTGACTAGAAAATGTTCTAGGAGGAAGGCAGTCATGGCATTAAGTAAAGTTGAAATATGTGGAGTCAATACAGCGAAGCTTCCTCTCCTAAGCAATGAGGAGAAGGAAGCTTTGTTTGTGAAGATCAAAGAAGGGGATGAAGCGGCAAGAGAGCGGTATATCAAGGGGAATTTAAGGTTGGTCCTGAGCGTGATCAAGCGGTTTGCAAGCAGCAATGAAAATGTCGATGATCTTTTTCAGATCGGTTGTGTCGGGTTGATGAAGGCGATTGATAATTTCAATACAGATCTTCAAGTGAAATTTTCAACCTATGCGGTTCCGATGATCATAGGAGAAATCAGGAGATATCTAAGAGACAATAATTCCATCCGTGTAAGCCGTTCTTTAAGGGATACTGCGTATAAGGCAATCTATGCGAAAGAAGGCTATATGAAAAGACATTTAAAAGAACCGACAGTAGAAGAGATTGCAGAGGAGATTGGAATTGCGAAAGAAGATATTATCTTTGCACTGGATGCCATCCAGGCACCGATGAGTCTGAATGAGCCGGTGTATAATGACAGTGGAGATGCGCTGTATGTGATGGATCAGATTAGTGACAAGAAGAACCGGGAGGAATATTGGGTGGAAGGTCTTTCTCTGGAAGCGGCGATGGAACGTTTGAATGAAAGGGAGCGTTTTATTATCCAGCTTCGTTTTTTTGAAGGAAAGACACAGATGGAAGTGGCGAGTCAGGTGAAGATCTCACAGGCGCAGGTAAGTCGTCTGGAGAAAAACGCACTAAAGACAATGCGGCAGTATTTGGCGGGGTAAAAGAAGCATTGCGAAATCCATCTAGGATAGGGCAAAAGATAGGTAGTGTTATTCTGTGAAATGCCGGAAGAAAAAAGAAAAAAGAAGAGGGGAAGACGGTGGAGCAGAGACGAAAAACAATGAAAACACTGCTGATTCTAGTGCTTGTAGCAGTATGTACTTTGCTTTGTACAGCAAGTGAGTCCGAAGAAGAAGAAAATTTCTTGTTGAAATTTCAGCCTATTCATACTATTATATGGATATAAAGGAGAGAGACAATGTATAAAGCGTGCATATTTGACTTAGATGGAACATTGACAAATACGCTGGATTCCCTTGTAAGATCCGTGAATCTGACGTTGTGTGAGATGGGACTGCCAGAGATTACAACAGATCAGTGCAGGCAGTTTGTAGGAAATGGAGCAAGAGTGCTGATGGAGAAAGCATTGATGGCTTCTGGGGCAAGAGATCTTTCAAGAATAGAAGAGGCGATGGAGATTTATGGAAGGATATTTCATGAGAACTGTATGTATCATGTAGAACCATATGCGAAGATCCGAGAGCTTCTGGAAGGATTAACGGAACATCAGATTGAGAGGGCGGTTTTATCGAATAAACCACATGCCCAGACGGTTCAGGTAGTGCAGGACGTATTTGGAAAAGAGTTATTTTCCTACGTGCAGGGGCAGTGTGAAGGGTATCCGAAGAAACCGGATCCGACGATGGTATTTGAGATTGCTAGAAAGCTTGGAAGGAAGATAGAAGAATGTGTCTATATCGGAGATTCCGAGGTAGATATCAGAACCGGAAGTGCAGCGGGAATGCGGACGATCGGAGTTACATGGGGATTTCGTTCTAAGGAAGAATTGCTAGAAGCAGGAGCCGTGGAGACGGTGGATGATCCGCTGGAAATATTGGAACTCATATCATAAGAAAAACATGCATAGAAATACAAAAAGAGGAAATGAAGGAGGATATATGCGATGTACGAATATGATGAGGATTGTTTAAAGGTGTTTTTAAAGAACCAGTCACAATTATTTGATGAGCCGGTGGCAGAGACACTGGAGGAAGCAGAAGCGTTTTTAGAGGACTGTATGGCAGTAATCGTAGACTCTTTGCAGGAAGTAAGAGAGTATTTTGAAGAGAATGGTGCAGACGTTGATGGAATGTCAGATGAAGAGCTTGAGGAGGCTTCTGAAGTGTTTGCATTGCCGGGCGGACAATATCTTGTCGTAGAAGGGTAGCATATTGGCCTGTTTATATGGAAAAATAACTGCTTTGTTGATTGATAAGATCGTACAAGACCAACTAAGAGGGCAGAACATTATAAAAGCCGCAGTCATTTGACTGTGGCTTTTTTGAGTGCTTCTTCGATGGTATCTAAGATGACTTGGGAAGTATAGGGATTCTCTTGCGGCAGAGAAATATTTTCAAGAGACTGTGTGTCGTATACTTGCTCTGCAATATCTTCGATCGCCGGTTGGATCAAAGGAAACATAGTAGTTACCGTGTCGTCTAGATTTGAGAAACGGATAGAATTGATGTGGGAGGCGTCGACGGCGACTTCCACTTCCAGATCGGTGTTGTTCAGTGTCAGTGTGGAAGTGTATATGCCGGGTTGATATTGCTTAGCTCCAGGACTCCCCTCTTTCTTTTCAGGAAGAAACATAAAAAAGAGAAGGAGCAGAAGCAGGATGCCAAGTACAATGAAAATAGTAGTGTAGATGATTTCCTTCATGTGAAGGACGACGATTTTTGTTTTCGAACTCATATATGCCTCCTGTGAATGTATGCTTGAAAAAGAACTATGAAATAATTGTTTTAATATACTTTATGATACGGCAGAAGGAAATATGCGTGACAAACAGGGGCGTATCCTGTAAAATGGGAACGGAGGTGACAATGTATGTATATTATTATTGGATTAGGAAATCCGACAGCACAGTACGAAGGAACAAGACATAATGTCGGATTTGATGTGATAGACCGACTGGGAGAGAAATATAATATAGCTGTGGATACAAAGAAACACAAGGCATATATCGGGAAAGGTATGATCGATGGTCAGAAAGTGCTCCTCGTAAAACCGCAGACCTATATGAATCTGAGCGGAGAGAGTGTGAGGGAACTTGTAGAATATTACAAAGTGGATGCAGAAGAGGAAGTTCTTGTGATTTACGATGACATCAGTCTGGATGTCGGACAACTTCGAATTCGGAAGAAAGGAAGTGCGGGAGGGCACAACGGAATTAAGAATATTATCGCACATCTCGGCACACAGGTATTTCCGAGAATCAAAGTAGGAGTTGGAGAGAAGCCAAAGAATTACGATCTGGCAGATTATGTGCTGGGACACTTTTCCAAGGCAGAGAGAGCGCAGATGGAAGATGGGTATGATCGTGCGACAGAGGCTGTCCGTCTCATTCTTGCAGGAGAAATTGATGCTGCGATGAACCAGTATAACAAAAAGCAGACGACGGTATAAAAATGAAAGGAGTAGGTGTGTATGGAAGCTCTTTTGGAGCCTTTGAGGGAACTGGCAGAGATTGAAGAGATTCAGAACGAAAAGAAAAAAGAAGCAGGATTGATTCAGATTACAGGATGCGTCGGTTCACAGAAGACACATCTGACCTGTGCACTTGGCAGCGACTGTAAGTATAAGTTGATTGTAACTTCCGGAGAATCAAAAGCAAAGCAGATGTATGAGGAGTATCGTTTCTTAAAGGAAACTGTATATTTATATCCCGCAAAAGATTTGCTGTTTTATCATGCAGATTTGCGAGGAAAACAGCTTGTCAGCAGCAGGATGGAAACAATTCAGGCACTTCTCCTTGGGGAAGGGTGTACAGTCATCACGACATTTGATGCGTTTATGGATTCTCTTTTGCCGATTGAGACGATCCGGGAGAGAGTTTTTTCTCTGAAGGTAGGAGATATTATTGATTTTGAGAAAGTTCAGAAAGATCTGACGCTTCTTGGATATGAAAGGGAAGTGCAGATTGAAGGGCCGGGACAGTTTGCGGTGCGTGGGGGAATCTTAGATGTATACCCGCTCACTGAGGAGGTTCCGGTCCGCATAGAACTTTGGGATGATGAAATTGATTCGATCCGCACATTTGACGTGGAGAGTCAGAGATCGATTGAAAATCTGGAAGAGATTACAATCTATCCGGCGTCCGAGTTCATGGATGAGAAGACAAAGCGCGTTTCATTTCTAGACTACTTTCCGCGAGAAGATACGCTTTTGTTTTTGGAAGAGCCGGCACGGCTGATAGAGCAGGGGGAAGCAGCCGAAGCAGAATTTATCGAGAGTATGAAGAAGCGTGTGGAGACCGGGTGTGAAGTGTCAGACGAAGAAGTGAAGCTGTTTGCACCGAAGGAGATTGCATCGAAGATGAATCAGTATCCGGGGATCGGGCTGTCGATTCTGGAAGGCAAAAGAAATCTGTTTCATGTAAAGAAAAGTATTCACCTTCAGGTAAAGGGAGTGAATCCGTACAATAATAGTTTTGAGACACTTACGAGGGATCTGGCACGGCTGAAACGGAGCGGTTACAGAGTGATCCTTTTATCTGGATCCAGGACGAGAGCAAAGCGTCTGGCAGAAGATTTGAGAGATTATAGTTTGAGTAGCTTTTACAGTGAAGAGATGGATCGGGAAGTGAAGCCGGGAGAAATCATGGTCGCCTATGGGCATGTAGATGAGGGATACGAGTATCCACTGTTAAAGTTTATTGTAATCTCGGAGACAGATATTTTTGGGAAGAAAAAGAAGAAAAAGAAACGGAAAACTTATGAAGGACAGAAAATCCAGAGCTTCTCGGATCTGAAGGTCGGAGATTATGTCGTTCATGAGAATCACGGACTTGGAATCTATCAGGGAATTGAGAAGATTGAAGTCGATAAAGTTGCAAAAGATTATATGAAGATCTCTTATGCAGATGGAGGGAATCTTTACATTCTTGCGACACAGCTGGAACTGATCCAGAAATATGCAAGTGCCGATGCAAAAAGACCTAAGCTGAATAAGCTCGGGGGACAGGAATGGGCGAAGACGAAGACGAGAGTCCGTGGGGCAGTCAAAGAAATCGCAAAGGAACTTGTGGAATTGTACGCGGCAAGACAGAAGGAAGAAGGATATGTCTACGGAGAAGATACCATTTGGCAGCGTGAGTTTGAGGAAATGTTTCCGTTTGAGGAGACCGATGATCAGTTAAATGCGATCGAGGCAACTAAAAAAGATATGGAAAGCAAGAAGATCATGGACCGCTTAATCTGCGGGGATGTCGGATACGGGAAGACAGAAGTGGCAGTCCGCGCCGCATTTAAGGCAGTGCAGGAAAGTAAGCAGGTGGTGTACCTCGTTCCGACAACGGTGCTTGCTCAGCAGCATTATAATACGTTTGTACAGCGGATGAAGGATTTTCCGGTGAGAGTAGACCTGCTGTGCAGATTTCGGACTCCGGCACAGCAAAGAAAGACAATCGATGATGTGAGGAAAGGTCTTGTAGATATTGTGATCGGGACGCACCGCGTACTTTCAGATGATCTGAAATTTAAGGATCTTGGCCTGTTGATCATCGATGAGGAGCAGCGGTTTGGGGTACAGCACAAAGAGAAAATCAAGCAGATGAAAGAAAATGTAGACGTGCTGACACTGACAGCAACTCCGATTCCGAGAACGCTTCACATGAGTCTGATCGGAATCCGAGATATGAGCGTGTTAGAAGAGCCTCCGATGGACAGAATGCCGATCCAGACATATGTCATGGAGTACAATGACGAGATGGTACGTGAGGCGATCGAGCGGGAACTCGCAAGAGATGGACAGGTATATTATGTGTACAACAGGGTACAGGACATCGATGAAGTCGCAGACCGGATTCAGAAACTTGTGCCTGAGGCAAATGTGGCATTTGCACATGGACAGATGAGGGAACATCAGCTGGAGCGGATCATGTATGATTTTATCAACGGAGAGATCGATGTATTGATCTCGACGACGATCATTGAGACCGGGCTTGATATTTCCAACGCAAATACGATGATCATACACGATGCGGACCGGCTTGGACTTTCTCAGCTGTACCAGCTTCGCGGGCGTGTCGGGCGGTCAAACCGGATGGCATATGCTTTTTTACTCTATAAGAGGGATAAGCTGTTAAAAGAAGTGGCAGAAAAAAGGTTGTCCGCGATCCGTGAATTTACAGACCTCGGTTCTGGATTTAAGATTGCCATGAGAGATTTGGAAATACGAGGAGCGGGAAATCTTCTTGGGGCAGAGCAACATGGACATATGGAAGCAGTTGGATACGATCTGTACTGTAAAATGTTAAATGAGGCAGTGAAGCATCTGAAGGGCGAAGTAGAGGAAGAACCATATACGACAACGGTTGACCTAAATGTGGATGCATATATTCCTGCATCGTATATTCCGAATGAATATCAGAAGCTGGATATCTATAAGCGGATCGCAGGGATTGAGACAGAGGAAGAGATGGATGATATGATCGAGGAACTGATCGATCGCTTTGGAGATATTCCAAGAAAAGTTCAAAAGCTTCTGGCGATTGCGAACCTGAAAGCGATGGCACACCGACTGTATATTACGGCAGTAGAACAAAAGGGAGAAGAGTATCAATTTACCATGTTTGAGCATGCCAGAATTCGGACAGAAAAAATTCCGAAGCTTTTGGAACTGTACAAAGAAGAGTTGCATTTCAAAATGGATACGCCTCCATATTTCCTCTATCATAAGAAGAACAGAAACCGAAAAGGCAAAGAGGAAGATCCAATTGAAGTTGTGAAAAAAGTGTTAATTGATATGAAAACATTGCTAGAATCATAGTCAGAGAGTATAATGAGAGAGTTAGAAACACGAAGGAGGGCAATTATGAGAAGGACAGGAAAAAAAGCGGCAGCGCTTGCTGTGACAGCAGCACTGGCAGTTTCCGCTGCCGGCTGCGGGTCTGTCAAAGACAGCGATGTGGTAGTTACGATTGGTGGAGAAAAAGTGACTGTAGGTGTTGCCAATTTTTTTGCGCGCTATCAGCAGGCAGAATATGAAACATACTACTCAGGAGTGATGGGAGAGGACATGTGGTCTACAGAGATTTCCAAAGGGAAATCCTATGAGGAGACGGTGAAAAATCAGATCTTAGAGACACTGGAAAATATGTATGTACTCGAAGATCATATGGGCGATTACAAAGTCGAGATCACCGAGGAGGAAAAGAAGAAGATCAGTGAGGCAGCAAAAGCGTTTGATGAGGCAAACGGACTGGAAGAAAAGGAAGCTGTTTCCGGAACAACAGAAAATGTAGAGCGGATGCTGACACTTGTGACGATTCAAGAGAAAATGCAGAAGGCGATGGTCGCAGATGTGGATACAGAAGTGTCTGATGAAGAGGCGGCACAAAAGAGTATGCAGTATGTCAACCTTTCTCTGACAAAGACAAAAGAAGACGGAAGCACAGAGCAGATGACCGAGGAAGAAAAGGCAGAGGCAAAGAAAAAGGCAGAAGCATTCCAGAAAGCAGTTAAGGAAGGGGCTGACTTTGCAAAGACTGCAAAGGAGAAGGAACTGGAAGTAAAGACAATGACTTTTGACGAAGAGACGACAACTCCGGATGAGGGATTGATGACGAAGGCGAATAAACTTGGCGAAGGGGAAGTCTCAGAGGTGATCGAGACGGACAGTGGCTACTATGTGTTGAAAGTGACAAGTCTTCTTGACCGGGAAGCGACCGATGCAGAAAAAGAATCTATCGCAGAAGAGCGAAAGGAAAAACAGTACAAAGATCTGTGCGAAGAGTGGAAAAAAGATGTAAAGATTGAAGTCAATGAAAAGGTATGGGCTAAGATCAGTTTCGAGAAAAAAGGGATTAAGATGAAACAGCAGGAAGAAATTCCATATGCAGAAGGATCTGACACAGATAAAAGTGACCAGAAATAATCGAAAATAGAAGAATGGAGGAGATTTGATGAGTAAGATTGAAGAAGTAAGAAGTGCGATGGTAAGTGCGATGAAGGCAGGGGACAAGGAAACGAAGGAGTCCTTATCACTGCTTTTATCTGCGCTGAAGAATAAGGCGATTGACAAAAAAGGAGATCTGACACCGGAAGAAGAGACACAGGTTAGCCTAAAAGAGATCAAGCAGACAAAAGAGACGTTGGAACTTGCACCGGCAGACCGAAGTGACATTGTGGAAGAATGCCAGAAGAGAATTGCAGTGTTGGAACAGTTTGCACCAAAGATGATGTCAGAAGAAGAAATCCGCGGAGTGATCAAAGAGGTGCTTGCTTCTCTGGCGCTGGAGACACCGACAGCAAAAGACAAAGGAAAGATTATGAAAGAACTGATGCCGAAAGTAAAAGGAAAGGCAGATGGAAAGCTTGTAAATGACATCGTACTGTCTTTTCTGAACTAGTTCGGGAAAACGGAAGATCTCCCGAAAAAGCGATGAGAGAATGTGCTAAAAAAGTTCTGAAAAAGATGTAAAAAAAGATTGTTTAATTGCAACGGCTGATATAGTATAGAGGTAACAAAAAGGAGAAAGGGCGGAGGTATATGATGAGCATTGTATGGTTGGCGTTGATTGTGATTTTTCTGATCGTTGAGATCGCCACAGTAGGACTGACTTCCATCTGGCTTGCAGGAGGTGCACTGGCGGCACTGGTGGTAGAACTTCTCGGACTTGGAATCGTATGGCAGATCGCAGCTTTTCTGATCGTGACTTTTATACTGTTATATTTTACGAGACCTTGGGCGCAGAAATATTTGAATGCAAAATCAGTGAAGACAAACTATGAGAGTCTGATCGGGCAGAAGATTAAGATGACAGAGCGGGTAGATAATTTGAGTCAGACAGGGAAAGCAGTCGTCAACGGACAGGAATGGACGGTCAGAGCGGAAGCAGATGGAGACATTCTGGAGCCGGGCGATTTCGGAGAGGTACTCAGGGTCGAGGGTGTAAAGCTGATCGTAAAGAAAATTTGACAAAAAAAGAAAGTATGGTACAATGCTATATGAAATGACAAATTTCATATAGCATTTTGCTAGGGGAGCCCAGGGCTGAGAAATCACATTGCGTGATGACCCTCACTACTTGAACCGGTTAGTACCGGCGGAAGGAAGCAGTACCAGAACGGTTCCTCCTGTAAAAAATAATAAAGGAGGTTTTTTTATGTCATTTTTTGTAACAAAATCAGATGGGGCATACAGTCTGACAACGGCAGGTTATGTGGCAGTTGCTGTGATTCTTGTGGCGTTGATCGTTGTAGCTGCGCTGTTTGCAAAACGGGAGAAGAAAGAAAAAAAGAAAATTGGAACAAAACAGCTTGTCGTATGTGCGATGGCAGTTGCACTTGCGATGGTGACATCGATGTTAAAGATTTATTCTTTTCCATTTGGTGGATCGGTAACATTATTCAGCATGTTGTTTATCTGTTTTGTTGGCTATTTATATGGACCGGCGACGGGGATGCTGACTGGGGCGGCATACGGGGTACTTCAGCTTCTGATTGAACCATATATTTATTTCCCACTTCAAGTGCTTGTAGATTATCCGCTCGCATTCGGGGCACTCGGACTTTCAGGATGTTTCAGCAAATCCAAACATGGTCTTGTAAAAGGATACTTGTTTGGCGTTCTTGCAAGATATGTATTTGCGGTAATTTCCGGATGGCTCTTTTTTGGAGAATATGCGTGGGACGGTTGGGCAGCGCTTCCATATTCGCTTGTATATAACGGATGTTATATTTTTGCGGAGGCAGCGCTTACAGTTCTCGTTTTATCGATTCCGGCAGTCTCCAAAGCGATGAAGAAAGTGAAGATAACAGCGGTCAACTAATCAATCGGATAGAATTAAAAATAAAAATGTCATAAATTCCTTCATTTTACAGATACTATTTCCAGAAATGGAAAACAAAGTAAAATGGAGGAATTTTTTATATGAAAGCAACAGGAGTCGTAAGAAGAATTGATGATCTCGGGAGGGTTGTAATCCCAAAGGAAATCCGACGGACACTCAGGATTCATGAAGGAGATCCACTTGAAATCTTTACCGATCGAGAGGGAGGTGTCATTTTAAAAAAGTATTCTCCAGTCGGAGAAATGACACCGCTTGCGATACAGTATGCGGAAAGTCTTGCCCAGGTAGCAAAATGTACTGTCTGCATCACCGATCATGAGACGGTAGTCGCAGCGGCGGGAAATGGGAAAAAAGAATTTGCGGGGAAACGAGTCAGTGAGGCATTTCAGACCTGTCTAAGTGACAGAAAGGAGAGATGTGCAGCCAGAGGGGAGAAAGGATTTGTTTTATTGACAGAAGGACAGAGCGCAGTCTTTACGGAGGAAATCATCAGTCCGATTGTGGCGGAGGGGGATGTGATCGGTGCAGTTGTACTTTTAATGAAAGAGGAAACAAAGAGGACGGAAGATGGAGCAGAAAAGCTTGCACTTGCAGCGGCAACTTTTCTCGGGAAACAGATGGAATTTTAAGATGGTCATAAAACATTGTGGACGGGCATAGATTAGAGTGTACTTATTATTTGGTGCAAATACGCTTGAAATCTGGGAGGGACGACAATGGAGAAGACAATCAGACAGGAAATGAAAGTCACATGGGTGTTAAAGGCGCTGATGGCAGCTTACGTTGTGACCGGCTTACTTCTTTTGCTGCTGACACTGCTTGTATACAAGATGGAGTTCAGTGAGGAAAAGGTGACGGCGGGGATTACAGCAATCTATGTACTGTCCACATTTGTGGGCGGACTTGTGATCGGGAAGCTTTCCAAAATGAGAAAATTTTTGTGGGGACTTGCGGTCGGAATTTTATATTTCGGGTTATTGCTTTTGATTTCCTTTGGGATTTATCGTACCTTACAAGGAAATGGGACGAATATTTTGACGTCGTTCCTGCTCTGTGCGGCAGGTGGAATGGCGGGTGGAATGATTTCTTAAAAGAAAGTCTTTTAAATCTTACATGCATGTGATATAATAAGCTAAGTTAATGCTAATTTAAGGAGGAATGTAAGATGAAGCACATTAAAACATTAAATACTCAGACATTAAACAATACAATGAAAAAAGGCGGATGTGGAGAATGCCAGACATCTTGTCAGTCAGCATGTAAGACATCTTGCACAGTTGGAAATCAAACTTGCGAACAAAAGAAATAAGCTAACATCGCACAGATTGAGATCAGGCAGCGGCTTCGGTCGCTGCTTTGTCTTTGCGTTAAGAAGAAAGGAGCAGAACACAAGTGATTCATCAGTATGTAAATAATGGGTATCACATCGTGCTGGATGTCAACAGCGGTTCCGTTCATGTTGTAGATGAACTTTGCTATGATGTCATTCAGGCGCTGGATACAATGGGAATAGATCAGGCAGAAAATCCTGTGGAAGAGTTGAAAAAAGAAGAAACAGCAGCAGGGCTTTTGGAGAAGCTTTCAGCAAAATATGCAGAGAGTGATCTGAAAGATGCCTATGGAGATATCGTGGAACTGACAGAAGCAGGTCAGTTGTTTACAAAAGATATTTATGAACAGTATATCGGGGAAGTGAAGCAGAGAAAGACAGTGGTAAAGGCGCTCTGTATGCACATCGCACATGACTGTAATCTTGCCTGCAAATATTGTTTTGCAGAAGAAGGAGAATATCATGGAAGAAGAGCGCTGATGTCCTATGAAGTTGGAAAGAAAGCGCTGGATTTCCTGATCGCAAACTCTGGAAACAGAAGAAATCTGGAAGTAGATTTCTTTGGAGGGGAGCCTTTGATGAACTGGCAGGTTGTCAAAGACCTGGTGGCATACGGACGTGAGCAGGAAAAGATACATAACAAAAATTTCCGTTTTACGATCACAACAAACGGTGTACTTTTAAATGATGAGGTACAGGAATTTGTCAACAAAGAGATGGACAATGTTGTCTTAAGTCTTGATGGAAGAAAGGAAGTCAACGATAAGATGCGTCCGTTCCGCAATGGAAAGGGAAGTTATGATCTGATCGTGCCGAAATTCCAGAAGCTTGCAGATAGCAGAAATCAAGAGAAATACTATGTGCGTGGGACATTTACAAGAGATAACCTTGATTTTTCTAAAGATGTGCTGCATTTTGCAGATCTTGGTTTCAAACAGATCTCTATTGAACCGGTCGTAGGGGAAGATTCAGATTTCTATTCTATTAAAAAAGAGGACCTTCCAAAGATCTTTGAAGAGTACGATGCACTTGCAAAAGCACTTGTAGAGAGAGAGAAGGAAGGAAAAGGAGTGAATTTCTTCCACTTCATGATCGATCTCGACGGTGGTCCGTGCGTTGCAAAGAGATTGTCTGGATGTGGTTCGGGCACAGAGTATCTTGCAGTGACGCCTTGGGGAGATCTTTACCCTTGTCATCAGTTCGTAGGAGAAGAAGAGTTCCTAATGGGAAATGTAGATGACGGAATTGTGAAGCCGGAGATCGCAGAGGAATTCCGAGGATGTAGTGTATACTCCAAAGAAAAATGTAAGAATTGTTTTGCGAAGTTCTACTGCAGCGGTGGTTGTATGGCGAACTCTCAGAAGTTCCACGGATCGATCCATGACACATATGACATCGGATGCGAGATGGAAAGAAAGCGTGTAGAATGCGCGATCATGATGAAGGCAGCATTGGCAGAGTAAGGGAAAGAAGGTAACAGGACATGAAAAAATCAAGAGGAGTATGGAGCCTGATCGCGACTACACTTCTGATCGTTTTGCTCGGATTTACGACAATCGTCGGATTCGGAAAGGGAAAGATTGGTTCTGCAAAGAACATCACACTGGGGCTGGACCTTGCCGGTGGTGTGAGTATTACCTATCAGGCGAAGGATAAAAATCCTACTTCAGAGCAGATGAGTGATACAATCTACAAGCTTCAAAAGCGTGTGGAGCAGTATAGCACAGAGGCGACAGTTTACCAGGAAGGTGACGACCGGATCAACATTGAGATTCCGGGTGTGACAGATGCAAATAAGATCCTCGATGAGCTTGGAAAACCGGGGTCATTGGTATTCCAGGATTCAGAAGGAAACGTTGTCTTAGAAGGAACGGATGTGAAAACAGCTTCTGCAAAGACAACGCAGGATGAGATGAACAACAAAGAGTATATCGTGGAACTGATCCTCACAAAGGACGGTACAGACAAATTTGCCAAGGCGACAGCGGAAAATCTTGGAAAACAGATTGCAATCGTCTATGACGGAAAGACGATCAGCAATCCGGTTGTACAGTCTGAGATTGACGGCGGACAGGCCTATATAGATGGAATGGCTTCCTATGAAGAGGCAGAAAATCTGGCATCAACAATCCGTATCGGAGGACTTCAGCTGGAACTGGAAGAACTTCGTTCTAATGTAGTCGGAGCACAGCTTGGAGAAGAGGCAATCAGCACAAGTCTTCTTGCAGGAGCGATCGGACTTGCAATCGTGCTTGTATTTATGTGTATTGTATATCTGCTTCCGGGATTTGCATCCAGCATTGCTCTGATCATTTACACAGGACTGACACTGGTACTTTTAAATGCATTTAATATTACATTGACTCTGCCGGGTATCGCTGGTATCGTGCTGTCTATCGGTATGGCGGTCGATGCAAATGTCATTATTTTTGCGAGAGTCAGAGAAGAACTGGCAGCAGGAAGGGCTGTGAAATCAGCGCTCCGCATCGGATTTCAGAAAGCATTGTCTGCTATCATTGATGGAAATATCACAACATTGATCGCAGCACTGGTACTTGGATTAAAAGGCACAGGAAGTGTCAAGGGATTTGCGCAGACACTTGCACTTGGTGTGGTTGTGTCCATGTTTACAGCACTGTTCATTACAAGAATCATTATCTTCTCGCTGTATGCGATTGGTTTCCGAGATGTGAAGTTTTATGGAGCGAAGAAGACAACGAAAGTTCGCAACTTCCTCGGAAAGAAAGCAGTCTGCTTTGCCATCTCCGGAGTGATCATCCTCGGCGGACTTGGAATCATGGGATACCATGCAGCAAAAGGGCAGGGGGCATTTAAGTACAGCCTGGAATTTATGGGCGGTACTTCCACAAATGTAACATTCAATGAGGATTACTCAATCAAAGAGATTGATTCCAAAGTGGTTCCGGTTGTTGAGAAGATTACAAAAGATGCAAATGTGCAGACACAAAAAGTTGATGGTTCCAATGCGGTCATTATCAAAACGAGAAGTCTTGACTTAGAGGAGCGTGAAGCATTTAATAAAGCAATGGTAGACAATTTTGATGTGGACGAAAGTCTGATCACTTCTGAGAATATCAGCTCTACCGTAAGTTCCGAGATGAGAAGCGACGCAGTTGTTGCGCTTTTAATCGCGACAGCCTGCATGCTTCTGTATATTTGGTTCCGCTTTAAAGATGTGCGCTTTGCAACAAGTGCAGTCATCGCATTGTTAAATGACGTACTGTTTGTTGTAGTTTTCTATGGAGTGGCAAGAATTTCTGTCGGAAATACATTTATCGCATGTATTTTGACAATGGTCGGATATTCGATCAACTCGACGATCGTTATCTTCGACCGTATCCGTGAGGAATTGAAAGTGCAAAAACGTAATGAAGATTTGGCGACACTTGTCAACCGCTGTATTTCTGAGACACTGACAAGAAGTATCTATACGAACTTTACAACTTTTGTTATGGTTGTAATTCTCTTTATTCTCGGAGTAAGCTCTGTGAAAGAATTTGCGGCACCACTGATGGTTGGAATCGTAGGAGGAACTTTCTCTTCAATTACGATCACAGGTGCACTTTGGTACATTATGAGGACAAAGATTCAGAAGAAAAAATAGAAAAAGACAGGGGCGGGAGAACGAGGAGGTTCTTCTGCCCCTGTTTTTCGATGAGGTATATGATGGAAAAATGGTTTATTATGCGGAAGGGTGCACCGTTTCAGGAAATTGCACAGAAATTTCACATCAGCCCCATTCTCGCAAGACTGATCCGGAACCGGGAGATCACGGATGAGGAAGAGATCAGACTTTATTTAAACGGAACGATCGCAGAACTCCACGATGGAATTCTGATGAAAGATATGGACCGTGCAGTGGAAATTTTAAGTGAGAAGATCCGGGAGAAAAAGCCGATCCGGGTGATTGGGGATTATGATATTGACGGGGTGAATGCAACATATATCCTTTTGGAAGGAATAGAAAAGCTTGGTGGAGTTGTGGACAGCGACATCCCGGATCGTATGAAAGATGGATATGGACTGAATCAGGAATTGATCAACCGTGCGCTGGAGGCGGGGGTCGACACGATCATCACTTGTGATAATGGAATTGCGGCGGCAGAAGAGATTGCCTATGCGAAGAAGATGGGGATGACGATCATTGTCACGGACCATCATGAAATCCCATATGAAGAAAAAAATGGGGAAAAAGTGTATGAACTTCCACCGGCAGATGCGGTCGTTGATCCGAAGCGGATCGACTGTGAATATCCGTTCTCTTCCCTGTGTGGCGCGGCAGTGGCTTATAAGCTGGTGGAAACACTCTTCAATGTGATGGGGCAGGACGTGGAGGACGTAGATTATCTGATGGAAAATGTGGCGATTGCGACGGTAGGAGATGTGATGGATCTTGTCGGAGAAAACCGCATTTTTGTAAAGCAGGGACTGGAGATGCTAAAGTGTACAAAAAACTATGGACTGGATGCTTTGATCGAATGCACCGGCGTTGACCGGGCACATTTGTCTGCATATCATATTGGATTTGTCATCGGACCATGCCTGAATGCGGGAGGAAGGCTTGACACGGCAAAACGGGCATTGGAACTTCTGAGAGCCTCCAGTCGGAGAGAGGCAGATATGCTTGCGGGGGATCTAAAAGCATTGAATGACAGCCGAAAAGAAATGACACAGGCAGGGGTCGAGGAGGCGGTGAAGATGGTAGAGACAACAGCGCTTCAGAAAGACAAAGTGCTTGTGATTTTTCTTCCGGACTGCCATGAAAGTCTGGCCGGAATCATTGCCGGACGGATCAGAGAACGGTATCACAAGCCGGTATTTATTCTTACAAAAGCAGAACAGGGGGCAAAGGGCTCTGGCAGGTCGATCGAGAATTATGATATGTACGAGGAGATGAGTAAGTGCAAAGCCTTGTTTACCAAGTTTGGAGGACATAAGATGGCAGCAGGATTATCGCTTCCGGAAGAGAATATCGAAGTATTTCGCAGACAGATGAATGAAAAAACGGTACTGACAGAAGAGGATTTCTGTGAGAAAGTATCAATCGACATGCAGATGCCACTCCAATATGTGACAGAGGAACTGGTAGAGGAACTGGAACTTCTGGAACCGTTTGGAAAAGGAAATACGAAACCGGTCTTTGTAGAAAAAGATATGCTTGTCCTAAATAGCCGGATCCTCGGGAAAAATCAGAATGTGCTGAAGATGCAAGTGAAAGACTTGGGAGGAACGGTGATGGATGCGATTTATTTTGGAGAGGCACAGGAATGTCTGGAAAAAATCAGGAGAGCAGGGGGGAAAATCACAGCGACGTATTATCCATCGGTCAATGAATTTCGTGGACAGAAGACACTTCAGATTGTGATACAAAATTACAGGTGATTCGATATGATATAAATGTTGTTTCAAAGCAAAAAAAGTGATATACTAAACAATATCGTTTGAAGCAAAGGAGAAGGAGGGATCGAGATGTCAGAAACACTGGAAATCAGACCAAAAGAATTTAAAATGGTGGACGGCCACGCAGTTAAGGAGCCGGAAGACTATCAAGATCCCGAACTGTTGTACCAGTCATTAATCAAGAGGATAAGAGAGTATCATCCATCGGCGGATATCTCTATGATCGAGAAGGCATACCGGATTGCAAAGCAGGCTCACGAAGGACAGAAGAGGAAGTCCGGAGAGCCTTACATCATCCATCCACTTTGGGTAGGAATCATTCTGGCAGAGCTTGAGATGGATAAAGAGACGATCGTTGCAGGAATTTTGCATGATGCTGTGGAAGATACGATCATGACGAGGGATGATATTGAGAGGGAATTCGGCGCGGAGGTAGCACTCCTTGTGGAGGGGGTCACAAAGCTTGGACAGTTATCTTATTCAAAAGATGTCGATAAGATGGAACTTCAGGCAGAGAACTTAAGGAAGATGTTTCTTGCGATGTCCAAGGATATCCGTGTGATCATCGTGAAGCTGGCAGACCGTCTGCATAATATGCGTACGGCACAGTTCTGGCCGCCGCACAAGCAGAAGGAGAAGGCGAGAGAGACGATGGATATCTACGCTCCGATCGCACAGAGACTTGGAATTTCTAAAATCAAGAAAGAACTGGACGATCTGGCGCTGAAGTACTATCAGCCGGAAGTGTTCTATGATCTTGTGAAGCAGATTAATGACCGGAAGACAGAGCGGGAGGAATTTGTACAGCAGATTGTAGATGAGGTGGCAAGCCATATGAAGAATGCGGACATTCAGGCAGAAGTCTATGGCAGAGTGAAGCATTTCTTCAGTATCTATAAAAAGATGGTCAATCAGGATAAGACAGTAGATCAGGTCTATGATCTGTTTGCGGTCCGCATCATCGTAGATACGGTGAAGGATTGTTATGCCGCGCTTGGTGTGATCCATGAGATGTACACACCGATTCCGGGAAGATTTAAAGATTATATTGCGATGCCAAAGGCAAATATGTACCAGTCTTTACATACAACGCTGATGGGACCTGCAGGACAGCCGTTTGAGATCCAGATCCGAACGAAGGAGATGCACAAGACGGCCGAGTATGGTATCGCAGCACACTGGAAGTACAAAGAGAGCGGGGATGGCAAGAAGAATATTGCCATGCAGGAAGAGGAGAAGTTAAGCTGGCTCAGGCAGATTCTCGAGTGGCAGCAGAATACGGACAATCGTGAATTTTTAAGTCTGTTAAAGGGCGGTCTGGATCTGTTTGCCGAAGATGTTTACTGCTTTACGCCGAACGGAGATGTGAAAAATCTTCCAAATGGTTCTACACCGATTGATTTCGCCTATGCGATCCACTCGGCAGTCGGCAATAAGATGGTCGGGGCGAGAGTCAACGGAAAGCTTGTGACGATTGATTACAAGATTCAGAACGGAGACCGCATTGAGATACTGACATCACAGAATTCTAAGGGGCCGAGCCGTGACTGGTTGTCGATCGTCAAGAGTACGCAGGCAAAGAATAAGATCAATCAGTGGTTTAAGAAGGAGTTCAAAGAGGAGAATATCATCCGCGGAAAAGAGATGCTTCAGGCTTATTGCAAGGCAAAATCTCTCGTGTTGAGTGACCTGACAAAGCCAAAATATATGCAAGTTGTGCAGAAGAAATATGGATTCCGAGACTGGGATGCAGTGCTTGCGGCGTTGGGACATGGAGGACTCAAGGAGGGACAGATTGTCAATCGCCTTGCTGAGGAATATCAGAAGGATCACAAGGAAGAGATCACGGATGAGACGATTCTTGAGAAAGTGTCAGAGGCGTCCAAACATAAAGTGCACATCGCAAAATCAAAGAGCGGAATTGTGGTAAAAGGAATCGATGATATTGCAGTCCGTTTTTCAAGGTGCTGCAATCCGGTGCCGGGGGATGAAATCGTGGGATTTGTGACAAGAGGAAGAGGAATGTCGATTCATCGCACAGACTGTGTCAATATTCTTCACTTGTCTAATGCAGAGCGTGCACGGTTGATCGATGCAGAGTGGGAACAGACAGAAAGCGATGCATCCAATGGACAGTATATGGCAGAGATTAAGATGTATGCGACAGATCGGCAGGGAATGCTGATGGAGATTTCCAAGATCTTTACGGAGAATAAGATTGATGTCAAGTCCATGAATGTGCGTACTAGTAAGCAGGGAACTGCGACCATTGAGATGGGATTTATTGTGCGCGGTCGTGAGGAATTGGCAAGACTGATTGAAAAGATGCGTCAGTTAGAAGGCGTGATCGATATAGAACGTAGTGTGGGGTAACAAAAAGAGATGAAAGTAGAACGTTTTTTAACTGGAATATTAAGTACGAACTGTTATGTTGCATGGAATGAACAGACGAAGGAAGCCGTAATCGTAGATCCGGCGGCATATTCCAAGAAGTTGGCAGAATTTCTCCGAGAAGAGGGATTAAAGCCGCAGGCAGTGCTTCTGACACATGGACATTTTGACCATATTATGGGGCTAGATGCATTGCTTGAGGAGTATCCGGTTCCGGTATATGTCCATGAAGCAGAGAAAGGACTGATCGCAGATCCGAAGACAAATCTTTCTTTGACTTATACAAACGGGTACGTCTTTGAGGATGCAACCTATGTGACGGACGGTCAGAAGATTGCGGCTGCAGGGGTGACATTTGAAGTATTATTTACACCTGGACATACATCGGGCGGATGTTGTTATTACGCGGAGACAGAGAACATGTTGTTCAGTGGGGATACACTGTTTCGGTGTTCCGTCGGAAGGAGTGATCTGCCGACGGGGGATGAGACGACATTGATTCGTTCTATCAAGGAGAAGCTCCTTGTTCTGCCGGAAAATACAGTGGTATATCCAGGGCATATGGCAGCGACGACTATTCAGACAGAGAAGACAGCAAATCCATTTCTGGCGTAAGTGCTGAAAAGATAAAACCAATTCTGTTCAGAAAAATGTCAGAATCATACAAGGAGCAAAAAAGGTGTTTTGTGTAAGGTAACTGAGGGCGGGGAAGCATTTTCCCGTCCTTCCTTCGTAAGAGAGAAGAGGAGTGCTGTCTGTGACAGTGGTGTAAAAAACACAGTGAGAGAATAAATGAGGAAGAGAAGAGAATGATTCGATTACGGATAAAAGACAAAAGTTATATCTATGATGTATTTCATATTGTAAAAGCATTTTTCCCAAATGAGACAGTAGAGCAGGAAATTGATGAGGAGCAGGGAATGTTTCTGGAGCTGGAGGTGTGTGTGCAGGAGCGCATTTGCAGAATCTGTGCGGAGATAAAGGAACTGGATGCATATGAGACAAAAAAAGAGAAGAAGCAGTATCTGGACCGAAAGATTTACCGGGCGCTTGCAGAATATTCCGGGAAAACGCTGGCGTGGGGAATCCTAACGGGGATCCGCCCGACAAAAATCGCAATGAAGATGTTAGAAGAGCAGATGGAGGAAGAAGAGATTCAGAGAACTCTCATGGAACAATATCTGATGAGTGAGGAGAAAGCACGCCTTGGAATCGAGATTGCAAAGCGCGAGAAGGCCCAGCTGGAGCAGCTTGATTATGAAGATGGATATAGTCTCTATGTGGGAATCCCATTCTGTCCGACCACCTGTGCGTACTGTTCGTTTACCTCATACCCGATCGAAGCATGGAAGACGAGGGTGGAGGAATATCTCGATGCACTTTGCAAGGAAATCAGCTATGTCGGGGATATTTCAAAAGAGAAGAAATTAAATACAATCTACATTGGTGGAGGAACGCCGACGACGTTGGAAGCAGATCAGTTAGATCGTCTGCTCACACATTTGGAAGAGACATTTTCTTATGAGGAGATAAAGGAGATTACCGTGGAGGCAGGGCGGCCTGACAGTATTACAAGAGAAAAACTGGAAGTGCTGAAGCGCCACAAGATTCCGCGGATTTCGATTAACCCGCAGACGATGCAGCAAAAGACTTTGGATCTCATCGGGAGAAGGCATACCGTGGAGGATATTCTCCGCGTGTATGGGATGGCGAGAGAATTGGAGTTTGAAAATATCAACATGGATCTGATTGCCGGACTTCCGGGAGAGACGGTGGAAGATGTCAAAGACACGTTAAGGCAGATTGAGGAACTTTCTCCTGACAGTATTACGGTGCACTCGCTGGCAGTTAAGCGTGCATCAAGGCTGGCACAGATGCCGGAATTGAAAGAGGCTGCGCTCCAGGAGGAAAGAGGACGGCAGATGGAAGCGATGATAGATCTCGCAGCGGAGAGTGCTGCGCGGATGGGAATGAAACCGTATTATCTGTATCGCCAGAAAAATATTGCCGGAAATTTTGAAAATGTTGGCTATGCAAAGGTTGACAAAGCAGGAATATACAATATACTTATTATGGAGGAAAAACAGTCTATCGTAGCAGTGGGAGCAGGAGCCTCCACAAAGGCTGTATTTTCGGCGGCAGAAGACCAGTTAAAGAACGGTCAGCCGGGAAAAGAAGTAAAATTAGAAAAAAGGATTGAGCGTGTGGAAAATGTCAAAGATGTGGGACAGTATATCGCACGGATCGACGAGATGATAGAGCGAAAGGGAGAACTATTATGGCATTAAAGAAAAAGCCCGTAACCGGGATGAAAGATATGTTACCGAGAGAGATGCAGATCCGGGATTATGTGATCCGTCTGATCAAGGAGACATATGGAACATTTGGATTCTCTTCGATTGAGACACCATGTGTGGAGCATATCGAGAACCTGTCGAGCAAGCAAGGGGGAGAGAATGAAAAGTTGATCTTTAAAATTTTAAAACGTGGAGAGAAGTTAAAGCTGGACACAGCAGAATGTGAGGCAGATCTCGTGGATGGTGGACTCAGATATGATCTGACTGTTCCGTTATCCCGTTATTATTCCAACAATGTCAGTGAGCTTCCATCTCCGTTTAAAGCGCTGCAGATGGGAAATGTGTGGAGAGCTGACCGTCCGCAGAGAGGGCGCTTCCGTCAGTTCATGCAGTGCGATATTGACATCTTAGGAGAACCAAATAATCTTGCGGAGATCGAATTGATCCTTGCGACGACGACACTGCTTGGGAAACTGGATTTTAAAAACTTTACTGTCCGTATCAATGACCGGAAGATCTTAAAGGCGATGGCAGCTTACAGCGGATTCGAAGAGAAAGACTATGATGATGTATTTATCATCCTGGACAAGATGGATAAGATTGGTCTGGACGGTGTAGAAAAAGAACTGCAGGAGCATGGATATCCGAAAGAAGCGGTTGAAAAATATCTTCAGTTATTCAAGGAGATTACAAATGATATCGAGGGAGTACGCTACTGCAAAGAGAAATTAGAGGGATACCTTGAGGAAGCGACTGCAGATGGGCTGGAGATGATCATCGCAAGTGTGGACAGTGTGAAAGAAGCAGATTTTAAGTTAAGTTTTGACCCGACACTGGTGCGGGGAATGTCTTACTATACCGGAACGATCTTTGAGATTGCGATGGATGAGTTCGGCGGCTCTGTCGGAGGCGGCGGAAGATATGATGAGATGATCGGAAAGTTTACCGGACAGCCGACACCGGCATGCGGATTTTCAATCGGATTTGAGCGGATCGTCATGCTGCTTTTAGAGAGAGGATATGAGATTCCGGACAACAAAGAGAAGCTGGCGCTCTTGATCGAGAAAGGAATGCCGCAGGAGAAGATGCTGGAAGTGCTGGCATTTGCAAAAGAGCAGCGTGCTGCAGGGAAGCAAGTAATGCTCTCGATCATGAAGAAAAACAAGAAATTCCAGAAAGAACAACTTTCTCAGGAAGGTTACACAGAAATTAAGGAATTTTTTAAATAAATATGGAGGAAAAGAACATGGCAGAATCAATGCAGGGCTTAAAGAGAAGCCACAGATGTGCAGAGTTAAGCAAAGCAAATATCGGTGAGACTGTGACCGTGATGGGATGGGTGCAGAAGAACCGTAATAAAGGAGGAATCGTTTTCGTAGATTTAAGAGACCGCTCCGGTCTGCTGCAGATCATTTTTGAAAATGGTTCCATCGATGAAGCCGGATTTGAAAAGGCAGGAAAATTAAGAAGTGAATTTGTAATCGCAGTAGTGGGAACTGTGGAGGCACGTTCTGGTGCAGTCAATGAGAATCTTGCAACAGGAGAGATCGAGATTCGCGCAAGAGAGATCCGGATCTTATCCGAGTCAGAGACACCGCCGTTTCCAATCGAGGAGAACAGTAAGACAAAGGAAGAACTTCGTCTGAAATATCGTTTCCTTGACCTGAGAAGACCGGATCTTCAGAGAAATCTGATGATGAGAAGTAAGGCTGCTACACTGACACGTCAGTTCCTTGCAGAAGAAGGATTCCTTGAGATCGAGACACCGATGCTGATCAAGAGTACACCGGAAGGCGCGAGAGACTACCTTGTACCAAGCCGTGTACACCCAGGGAATTTCTACGCACTGCCGCAGTCACCACAGATTTTCAAACAGCTTCTGATGTGTTCCGGATATGATCGTTATTTTCAGATTGTAAAATGTTTCCGTGACGAGGATCTTCGTGCAGATCGTCAGCCGGAATTTACACAGATCGATATGGAGCTTTCTTTCGTAGACGTAGATGATGTCATCGATGTCAATGAAAGATTGCTGGCAAAATTATTTAAAGAAATCTTAGGTGTAGAAGTAAGCCTTCCGATTCCGCGCATGACATGGCAGGAGGCGATGGATCGCTTTGGTTCCGATAAGCCGGATATCCGCTTTGGAATGGAACTTGTGGACGTATCTGAAGTCGTAAAAGACTGTGAGTTCGTCGTATTTAAAAATGCACTGGAAAACGGGGGAAGTGTCAGAGGTATCAATGCCAAAGGGCAGGGAGCGATGCCGCGTAAGAAGATTGATAAACTGGTAGATTTCGCCAAAGATTTTGGTGCAAAAGGGCTTGCTTACATTGCAATCCAGGAAGACGGTACGGTGAAATCTTCGTTCGCAAAATTTATGAGCGAAGAAGAGATGCACGCATTGATCGAGGCGATGGGTGGAGAGAACGGAGACTTACTTCTCTTTGCTGCTGATAAGAATAAAGTTGTATGGGATGTGTTAGGAAATCTGCGTCTGGAGATCGCACGTCAGTTAGAGATCCTTGACAAAGGAGATTACAGATTCCTCTGGGTAACAGAATTCCCGTTATTAGAGTGGAACGAGGAAGCCGGAAGATATACAGCAATGCATCATCCATTTACAATGCCGATGGAAGAAGACCTTGACCTTCTTGATACAGATCCGGGAAAAGTCCGTGCAAAAGCATACGATATCGTATTAAACGGAACGGAACTCGGAGGCGGAAGTGTCCGTATCTTCAATCAGGAGATTCAGAATAAGATGTTTGAAGTGCTTGGATTTACAAGAGAGCAGGCAGAAGAACAGTTTGGGTTCCTGTTAAGTGCATTCAAATATGGAGTGCCGCCGCACGCAGGATTAGCATACGGACTTGACCGTCTGATCATGTTGATGGCAAAAGAAGACAGCATCCGTGACGTGATCGCGTTCCCGAAAGTCAAAGATGCCTCCGATCTGATGACAGAAGCGCCGGCAGCAGTTGACAGAAAACAGTTAGAAGAACTTGGACTTGAGATTGCAAAGGTAGAAGAGTAGATCGTATTTAAAATTGCAAAGAAAAGAGAGCGTTGTGAAATAGGGAGAGGATTCCTTATTTCACAACGCTCTTTTTTGAGTACAAATCAGATTTATGTGAGCCTATGAATGATAACCAAGCTCTTCTTCCAGTTTTTTCTTTGTCTGTAGCATCAGCTTGGAGAGTTCCAGGATACGCTCATCTGTCATGCGGACGGTCGGGCCGGAGATACTGAAAGCATATTTTGGCTTGCCGCTGTAATCCATGATCGAGGAGGCAATGCAGCGAACGCCGTTTTCATTTTCTTCATTGTCAAGTGCGTAACCATTTTCCCGCGCTTCTTCCAAAATAATAAATAGTTCATCCAGATCGGTGACGGTATACTCTGTCAGTGCCTCGATCTTACTGTCGCCCCAAATTGTACGCACTTCCTCTGGACGCATCATGGCGAGCAGTGCTTTTCCAACACCGGAACGATACATTGGTGTGCGGCTTCCAACACGGGATACCATTCGCACCGAGTTAGAGCTGGATTCTACCTTGTCGATGTACACGACGTCCAGTCCGTCACGTTTGACAAGATGGACGGTCTCTCCGCTGATATCTGCGAGCTCCTTTAAATAAGGGTGAATGGTAGATAACACATCAATATGCCCTAAAATCCGGCTGGAAATTTCAAGCAGTTTAAAAGAAAGGGAATATTTTCCACTCTCTTCATCTTGACGCACATAATCCATATACATGAGTGAGGTTAGAAGTCGGTGGGTCGTGCTTTTATGTAAACCAAGCGTATTGCTCAGTTCAATCAGTCCGGTCGGACCGGACTTGGAAAGTTCTTCAATGACTGCAAACAGTCTGTCTGCGACCTGAATCGGATTTTTTTGTTCTGCAGTCTGAGTTGTAGTTTGGTTCTCTTTTTTATCGTACACAATCATTTCCTCCTAGAATCTGTGGACTATTGTAACATTTTATGAAAAGAGAAGCAATCCCCTTTCCAGATTCAGGGAGAATGGAAGGAGGTTTCGGGTGATCGGAGAATAAATCCTGCATTTGTTGGAGAAAATCGAAAGAAACATCTTGACTTTCTTACAAGAAGTAGTATAATGCAAATAAAGAGTATTGCATTATGAAACTGAGTTTCACAATGTGAAACAAAATGAAACGTAGAGAGATCCAGTCAGGAGGAAGTTAAATGAACGAAGTATTAGAGAAAATCCAGAAGATCGGAATCGTTCCGGTTGTTGTATTAAACGATGCGAAAGATGCAGCACCACTTGCAAAAGCACTTTGTGATGGTGGACTTCCATGTGCAGAAGTAACATTCCGTACAGATGCAGCAGAAGAGTCTATCAGAATTATGGCAGAGCAGTTCCCGAACATGCTTGTAGGAGCAGGAACCGTTCTTACAACAGATCAGGTGGACCGCGCAGTGGCAGCAGGAGCAAAATTTATTGTCAGCCCTGGATTGAATCCAAAGATTGTAAGATACTGTGTAGAGAAGAATATCCCGATCACACCGGGTACAACAAACCCAAGTGATATCGAGCAGGCAATTGAGTGCGGACTGGAAGTTGTAAAATTCTTCCCGGCAGAACCGGCAGGCGGAATCAACATGATCAAAGCGATGGCAGCTCCATACACAAACATGAAATTCATGCCGACAGGTGGAATTAACGCGTCTAACTTAAAATCTTACTTAGACTTCCCGAAGATCATCGCATGTGGCGGAAGCTGGATGGTAAAAGGAGATCTTGTAGCAGCAGGTAAATTTGATGAGATCGAAAAACTGACAAGAGAAGCAGTACAGTCTATGTTAGGATTTGAACTTGCACATGTAGGAATCAATGCAAATAGCGATGGTGAAGCTGGAAATACAGCAAGTGCATTTGAAAAGATGTTCGGATTCACATCCAAAGAAGGAAACTCTTCATACTTTGCAGGAACTGGTGTAGAAGTAATGAAGGCTCCATACAAAGGAACAAACGGACACATCGCAGTTTCCACAAACTACATCGACAGAGCAGTGAGCTATCTGGAAATGCTGGGATATGAATTCGATATGTCCACAGCAAAATATGATGCAAAGAACAATTTAAAAGCAGTTTACTTCACAGGAGAGGTTGGCGGATTTGCAGTGCATTTAGTACAGAAATAAGAAATGCTTACAGCTGCACGACATTGCAGCGTATCTGTTAGAAGTTTGTAATATTGATTATAGAAGATAAAATTACAATTTATGATTAAGAGGAGATTAAACATGGCAAAGAAAGTAATTACATTTGGAGAGATTATGTTAAGACTTGCACCGGAAGGATACTACCGTTTTGTGCAGGCAGATACATTCGGAGCAACATACGGCGGAGGAGAGGCAAACGTAGCTGTTTCTCTTGCAAACTATGGATTTGATGCAAAATTTGTAACAAAATTACCGGCACATGAGATTGGACAGGCTGCTGTAAACTCTCTTAGAAAGTATGGAGTAGACACATCTTACATCACACGTGGTGGAGACAGAGTAGGTATCTACTTCTTAGAGAAGGGTGCTTCCCAGAGACCTTCTAAAGTAATCTACGACAGAGCAGGATCTTCTATCGCAACAGCTACAAAAGAAGATTTCAACTGGAAAGAGATCTTTGACGGAGCAGAATGGTTCCACTTTACAGGAATTACTCCAGCATTAAATGATGAAGTAGCAGCAATCTGCTTAGAAGCTTGTAAAGCAGCAAAAGAGAATGGAGTGACAATCTCTTGTGACTTAAACTACAGAAATAAACTTTGGTCAAAAGAAAAAGCCGGAGAAGTGATGGGAGAATTATGTAAATACGTTGATGTATGTATCGCAAACGAAGAAGATGCAGCAGACGTATTCGGAATTCACGCAGCAAACACAGATGTTACAACTGGTACAGTAAACCACGAAGGATACAAAGATGTAGCAAAACAGTTAGCAGATAGATTTGGGTTCAGCAAAGTAGCAATCACATTAAGAGAGTCTATCTCAGCAAACGACAACAACTGGTCTGCAATGTTATATGATGGAAATGACTACTTCTTCAGCAAAAAATATAAAATGCACATCGTTGACCGTGTAGGTGGCGGAGACAGCTTCGGAGGCGGACTGATCGCAGCTTCCTTAAACGGATTTGACTCACAGGCAACAATCGAATTTGCAGTTGCAGCTTCCTGCCTGAAACACTCTATCGAAGGAGATATGAACTTAGTATCTATGGATGAAGTGTTAAAACTTGCAGGTGGAGACGGTTCAGGCCGTGTACAAAGATAGTATATAATTTATTTTTAATTATATAAACCTGTATTTGCCAGTACAGGAAACGTCCAAACAGCTTATACCCATTTGAGCTGTACCTAAAATTATTTATATATTTTTTACCGTAGGGAATACAGGCAGAGGTGCATTGTATTCCCTATTTTCAAATCAGAGAGAATCATAATTGCAAAATGAATTAAAAGAGGTGTACCTTATGGAAACAAAAAAAGAATTTGATCTGCTTGCACTTGGAGAATTACTGCTTCGGCTGTCCCCGCCGAACAATGAGAGGATTGTGCGCGGAGAGACCCTTCAGAAACAGGCGGGCGGCGCAGAATTAAATGTGGTATCTGGTGTTTCCCTTCTTGGGTTACGTACCGGAATCATTTCCAAGCTTCCGGCAAATGACATTGGAACTTATATCAAAAATCGAGTGCGTTTCTGTGGCGTCAGCGATGACTATTTAGTATATGACAGCGAGAAAGATGCACGCCTTGGGGTATACTATTATGAAAACGGAGCATATCCGCGAAAACCGGGAATCGTCTATGACCGGATGTATACGTCTATGACAAAGATTGATGTGGAGGATTTTGATGAGAGTCTGTTTTCGTCAGCAAGATGTTTCCACACGACCGGAATCACACTGGCACTCAGTGAGAAGACACGTGAAACTGCAATAGAGATGATCAAACGGTTCAAACAGGCAGGAGCAATGATCTCCTTTGATGTCAACTTCCGTGGAAACTTGTGGACAGGAGAAGAAGCGCGGGCGTGTATCGAGAGAATTCTCCCATATGTGGATGTATTTTTCTGTTCTGAGGAGACGGCGCGGCTTACGTTTGGAAAAGAAGGGGATGTCCGGACGATTATGAAGAGCTTTACGGAGGATTACCCGATTTCCATCGTAGCCTCTACACAGCGGATCGTCCACAGCCCGAAACGCCACACATTCGGTTCAGTAATCTACAATGCGAAGACGAATGTTTACTATGAGGAAGAGCCTTACCGAGATATCGAAGTCGTTGACCGGATCGGAAGCGGGGACGCCTACATTTCGGGTGTGCTGTACGGATTGCTTGCACACAATGGTGATTGCCAGAAAGCGCTGGAATATGGAAATGCTACAAGTTCGGTGAAAAACACGATACCGGGAGATCTGCCATCCTCCGACTTAAGAGAGATTGAACGTATTATCCGAGCACATAAGAGTACGGGAAGACAAAGTGAGATGGATCGATAAGAAAGAAAAAAATAGAACATATCGTTTTATGCAAGTGAAAAGCATGAAACGATATGTTTTATTGCTTATATGAAAAAAAACTGCAAGGTACTATACTTTTGGAAAATAATCTTGTAATATAGGTTCATACAAGCATATAAAAACAAATGAGACATCAGAATGTGGAGGCAGCATGGAAAAGAATTACGAAGTGTTAAAGCATTATCTTCAAAGTGAAAAGCAAGCAGGAAATATGAAGAAGCGTCATAGAGTGCCGCAAATGCATAGAGATGAAGACCAGATTGTCATTTCGTATCCGAATGAAGAGGTATGCAAAGAGAGAGTTGTAATCCGTCAAAAATATAAAAATGTTCCGATTCCTAATCACAGACATGAGTATATCGAACTTTCTTTTATGATGGAGGGAGAACTTTCGGTGCAGATAGAAGGAAAGGAAATTCGAATGAAATCGGGAGATATCTGTCTGATGAATCGAAATGTAAGTCATTCTTCAGAGCGGGCAACAGATGATATTTGGATGTTTAATATATTAATGACGGCTGATTTTTTTGATACCATTTTTATGTATTTGTTTTCAGAAGATAAATACATTTCTAACTATATCATTAATAGTCTGTATTCGGAAAGTAAAAAGAAAAATTACATTTTTTATCATCTTCCGGAGGGAAGCTTTGAAGAAAAGGTTATGGAACAACTTATTTGTGAGTATTTTCTGGAAGAACAAAAGAATATTGGAAAGATTACCGCATGTCTGCTCTTACTTTTTACGGAAATATCGAGAGCGGTTGGAGCAGAAGATGAGGCAGTCATTACACAGAAAAGCATCAAGATCCAAAAAGAGGTAATTGAATACTTAAAGAAAAATTATCGAAATGCAACTTTGAATTCAGTGGCAAAAGAGTTGTGCTTCCACCCCAATTATCTTAGTGCGCTGTTGAAAATGGATGGGAACCGGGGATTTAAAGATATTTTGTTTGACATACGTATGGCAGAAGCATCTAATTTATTATGCAAAACAGATAGGAAGATAGAGGAGATTTCATCTGAAATCGGATATGCGAATGAAGGGTATTTTTATAAATGCTTTAAACAAAAGTATGGCGAGTCTCCGGACAATTACCGAAAAAAGCATAAAAATCTTAATAAAAGACAGTAAAAGCTTTATTTTCTATATGAAAGGAAGGGAGGAAAAGAGATATAATTTTTACCTGAGAAAAGTATTTGGAGGGTAAGATGAGTACAAAAGTAAAAAATTCAAAAATGGAAGCCACACGTGTTATTATGACACCACTTGGTTCCGCGGCATCGAATGTATTCAATATGTTGAATATGTCGTTTTTCCTTGTGTTTAGTACAGAAGCACTTGGATTAAATATTATAATCATGGGGCTTGTAATGACTGCGATGAGAATCTTTGATGGGATTACAGACCCTGTCATTGGTTCGATCATTGACAGAACAGAGACAAGATTTGGTAAGTTCAGACCATTCTTAGTGATCGGATCTCTGATTATGCTTCTGGCAAGCTTTATGATCTATCTGTTTTCATTTGATATTCCACAGTCATATCGTATGGTATGGGTAATTCTGTGGTATGCGGTATGGGTAATTGGATATACATTTATGACAACGGTAAATAAATGTGTATTGTCCATCGTAACAAAAAACCCAAAATATCGTCCGCTTTCAGGCGTGGCAGGAGGATGCTATTCTACGCTGCTTAGCTTGATTATGACAACGGCTATTATTCCGATTTTACAGAAAAATGGTGGACTCGGATCGCAAAAAGGATGGATGCTTATTATCATCAGTGCGTTTATCTTACATGCAATTCTCTTAGTAGGTTGTTTGTTTGCGATTTCAAGTTCTGATAAGCCGGAGTTTTACAGACAAGATCCTAACAAAAAGGAAGAGAAGATTACAATCAAAGACAGTATCAGTGTGCTTCGTCTGAATCAGCCGCTGCGAATGTTGATCTTAGCTGCATCTACAGATAAGATTGCGTCAACAATCCAGACTTCAGTTATGACATACTTTTATATTTATGCGGTAGGGAACATTGATTTACAGCCAATCGTAGGAGGAATCTCTACGCCGATGTCCCTTGTAGGTGCATTTGTTGCAGGTTCTGTTGCAGTAAAATTTGGATGTAAGAAAGCATCTCTGATCGGAGCTGTGGCAAACTTGACTTTAGAGGCTATTTTAATTATTTTCCGTCCTTTTGGAGAGGGAACACTGTTTGTCTTTGTGGCATTGATGGCATTGAATATGCTCTTTAGAAGATTCTCTGCTCAAAATGTAGATCCAATGATCGCAGAGATCATCGACTATCACAAATTAAAAACAGGAAAATTTATGCCGGGATTCATCGGTGCTACATTTTCACTGGTAGATAAGGTGATCAGTGCATTTGGTTCTTCGATTGTAGGTATCCTTATGGGATTTGCAGGATACAGTGCAGGAGCAGAACCGACAACTACATTGTATATCGCAACAATCGCAATGTACCTTGGAGCTCCGCTGTTGGGAGATTTGGCGAGTGTGATCGCTCTGAAGCGGTATCATATTACGGCAGAAGAGTACAAAGAAATGTATGGAGATAAAGCAATTTTAAGTAAAAAAGAAGCTAACAAATAAGAGGTGAATAGGTTGAAAGAAATTTTATTGAATGACAACTGGCTTTTTCACAAAGAAAATGAAGTGGAAAGCTGTGTGACATTGCCTCACACATACAATGCTGTCGACGGTCAATCAGGAATTTCTATGTGGAGAGGAAAAGGCTTTTACAAAAAAGAGGTTCTTTTTTCAGAAGAGGACTTAAAAGAAAGGATTTTCCTGGAAATCGGCGCATCTGCGATGAAGAGTACTGTGTATATGAATGGAAAAACTATTTGTCACAATACTTGTCCATACGCAATGTACAGAATTGCGTTGAATGAGCACATCACGGTTGGAAAAAATTTGTTAGAAATTGTAACAGACAATACGGCGACGGATGAAGTGTATCCGCAGATGGCAGATTTCTCGTTCTATGGAGGCGTCTATCGGGATGTAAAATTAGTGTTCGTGCCACAACAGCTTCATTTTGACTACTTAGATGGCAGCAGAGATGGTGTGCAAGTCAGAACACAGAAGTTGGATGGACAAAAGTGGGAAGTCACAGTAACCGGTTGTGTGATCAACGAAGGAAAAGATTGCGAAGGGGAAGTGAAAGTATCTGTTTTAGATAGGCAGGGAGTAGTCCTTGAAAAGACTCTTAGCATGTATTTATCTGAGAAACAGGCATTTACGATCCGGACAGAAATAGATCATCCGCATTTATGGATGGGAGTAGAAGATCCGTATTTATATCAAGTACAGGTTGAAATCTGCACAAAAGATGGAGTGGAAGAAACACGCAGTATTGCAACAGGATTCCGTGAAATCACGATTGATCCGGAGAAAGGAATGTTTTTAAACGGAAAGCACATCAAGATTCGCGGGGTTGCCCGTCATCAAGATTTTGGCGGTGTGGGAAATGCAGTTTCCAAAGAGCAAATGGAAGAAGATCTTTCTCTTGTAAAAGAAGTGGGAGCAAATTCCGTTCGTCTTTCACATTATCAGCACGATGATTATTTTTATCGCCGCTGCGATGAAGAAGGAATTCTTGTATGGGCAGAAGTACCATTCATCAGTATTTTATCAGAAAGCGAAAAAGCAGATGAAAATATCAGACAGCAGATGGAACGTTTGATCAAACAGTGCGGAAATCACATCTCGATTTATTGCTGGGGTGTGCAAAACGAGATTACAATTGCAGGAGAGACGGCAGAGATCCACGAAAAGGTAAAAGCGATGGCAGCGTATACAAAGCAGTTAGATCCGAGCAGATATACAGCAGAGGCAAACATCTATTCCGTGGCAAATGAAAGTCCTTTGAATCGAATGGCAGATTTAGTTGGGTATAATCTGTACTATGGATGGTATTATGATAAAATGACAGGGCTGCAGCAGCGTCTGGATGAGTTCCATATGGCCTGTCCGGATGTTCCGCTGCTTGTGACAGAATATGGTGTAGATACCAATCCAGGCTATCACTCTTATGAACCGAAAACGAAAGATTATTCGGAAGAGTATCAGTTGTTGTTCTCGGAAAATGCGCTGAAAGCTTTTGAAGAGCGGGATTACTTTGTCGGAAGTTATGTTTGGAATCTGTGTGATTTTGGAAGCGCCAACCGTGATGAAGGCGGAAAGCAGGGACAAAATCAGAAGGGACTTGTGACGATTGACCGAAAGATCAAGAAAGATGCATATTACTTATATAAAGCAAACTGGTCAAAAGAAAGCTTTGTAAAATTAGCTGGCAGCAGATTTGTAAATCGTCATCAGGAAGAGAATACAATTACAGTATTGTCTAATCTTAAAAAGCTTGAAGTATATGTCAATGGAATGCTTGCTGGTGTGAAAGAGCAGCCAGAACCAATGACGAATTTCACGGTAGTACTTCCGATGGGAGAAAACAAAATTACTGTAAAAGGCTTTGATCAAGCAGAGACAGTATATGAAGATGAGATGGTGCTTCATCGAGTGACAGAGCCGGATAAGAGCTATGAATATGTACAGAAAGATCAAGGCGGAAATGTCATTAACTGGTTTGAAAAATTTGACTTGGAAGATGCCGGTACAGAGGAGATTGCATTGGATCCGGAGTGCTATTCTAGTATGGATAAGCTTGGAGAGATCATGAAGCATCCAAAAGGTGAAGCGATTATTTTGAAATATTTTGGAGAAATGGTAGATCACCCTAAATTTGCAATGATGAAAGTAATGACATTAGATGCGATGAGCAAATTAAAGAATTTGGGAATTCCGAAAGAATTAATTCTTGTCATTAACCGCGAATTGCAGCAGATAAAAAAATAAGTAAAAAAGAAAAATAGAAAATGCCAGACAGAAAGTCTTTATGAGAGAAGCTCATTTGGAATTACTGCCTGGCATTTTTGTTAGAAATATCGTATGTCTGTTTTGTAAAAGGAAAATTGGGGATACCAAAAATCCAGAAATCAAATGGTTTGCTTACAAAAGTTGTATAGATTAAAAATGTGCAGGCAATCCCTCGGGATGTTTCTGATTGCGGATCAGCTTGGAATCTGCTATGATAATCTCATAGAATTCCTCTGTCAAATGGAGGAGTATCATGAGGAGAAAACATCGTTTAAAGGAACTTACAATCAAAGATAATTTCATGTTTGGTGCAGTGATGATGGATGAAGAAAACTGCAAAGGTCTTTTGGAAAGAGTGCTGGAGATACCAATTGAACGGGTGGAAGTCAGCAGGGAAAAGAGTATTGTATATCATCCGGAATACAAGGGTGTCCGATTGGATGTATACGCGAAGGATGAGCATCAAAGTCACTATAATGTGGAAATGCATGTGGAACGGAAAGCGGCTCTTGGAAAAAGGAGCCGGTACTATCAGAGTCAGATGGATATGGAACTATTATTGTCAGGGGAAGATTATTCAGAACTTCCAAACACTTATGTCATTTTTATCTGTGATTTTGATCCGTTTGGAGAAGAAAAATACCGCTATGTATTTGAGATGCAATGCAAAGAATCTAAGCATACTAATGTAAAGGCAGACCTTGCGGAAAGTGAGGAAGCATTTGATGATCCGTATGTGGAACAGCTACAGAAATTCATTCGGAAGGTCAAGAGAAGTAGGGAAATGGAGGAGCGCTTTATGATTTTTGAAGAGATGTTAAAAGAAGAGCATGCGCAAGGTATTGAGGAGGGTCGTAGAGAAGGTCTTGTAGAGGGATGTGTAAGTACACTGAAAGAGACATTGCTTCTGTTTTTAAAAAATTTCGGAGAAGTTCCAAATGAAATTTCTGAGCAGATTCAGTTACAGCAAGAGACAGAAGTATTGAAACATTGGATGAAGATAGCCTTTCAGTCAGAAACATTGGATGAATTCATACAAAAGATGTAAGAAAATCTATTTCTGATCGATGATCAGATCTGAAACTCTGGAAGTTTTACTGTTCTTGTAAAATTTCCGGGGATATGAAACAAGTCGATGCCATTTCAGGCAATAATTCAAAAATAGACAGGGGAATTCTATATTTGAAAGTATCAGATTCATCAATTAAGAATTGAAGAAGATTAAGAAAATAGAAAATGCCAGTCAGAAAATCTTTATGAGAGAAGCTCATTTGGAATTACTGTCTGGCATTTTTTGAAGTATGTGTTAGAAAAATGGGAGAACGGACTATTATTGTTTAATATCCTAAATCTTCTCCAATCAAAATGACCTTGATACGACCGGTATGTCTGGAGTGCCTTGTGACAACGACCTGACAGCACATACAGTCCGCAGAATGGCAGTCTGCACATGTGCCTGTTACTTTACAAGGTGTGTTTGTCTGAAGTCTTGCAGCATTTGCAGGAGTAGGAATATTTTGAACGCGTGCGATTCCAGATGGAACATCTGTGACAATTTTATTCATTCCTGCAAGGATGATAACATGCTCTGGTCCGTGAATCAGACAGGCAAGTCGATTTCCGTTTCCGTCGATATTGATCAGCTCACCGTCAATGGTAATGGCATTGGAACTCATAAAGAAGAAATCAGAAGCTGCACTTTTTAAGTAAACTTCTTTTCGCTCTTGCGGAGTGCGGGCGAGCCCTCGGTCAATGAGTGTGATATCTGCTTCGCGGAGCGCCTGGAGCATACCGCTCTCTTCTAGTGTGACAGACCCGCCAAAGCTTACTGAAGATTTTGCTGGGATAAAAGAAAGAGCTTGCTGAACGGCTTCAGAAGCAGTCGGACAGTAGTACCCCTCCATATTTCGTTTCGCCAGTTTTTGAATGATCGTATTGGCCAACGCTGCGCGTGCCTGTTGTTTTGGTGTTGTATCAGTTGGATGTGTCATAAAGAATACCCCCTTATAAAAGTGTGTGGTCAAAGTACTGCAAAATGAAAGCTGTTATTTCTTTTTGCAGTAGCCTTATTTTTTGTATTATCATACCGCAGTTTTTTTGCATGGGCAAGAGAAAATCGAAAAGCAAACTAGTTTAGTGAGCGTGCACGCTTAAAAAATTTGTGCATGCAATACGAAAAAGCTCTCGCATAGGTGATGATAGAATAAGAAAATTGTGAATAATAACGAAAAAATACAGAATATTAATTAAAAGTAGATAAAAAAACTGAAATATAGTATGATAAAAAAAAGAATACCTAAATCTCAAGTGCAAGCGAGCATTCACTTCTATGTAATTGCAACATCTGGAAGTGATGCGGTACATGGATTCGGAAGGAGGGGATTTTATGAAGACAATCAAAAAATGGATGGCATATTTTATGGCAGTTCTGATGTTATGCAGTATGTCTCAGGTGCGAGTATTAGCGGAAGATGCCTTGCCGACAGCGGACACTCCTAAGATTACAGAATTTAAGATTCAGGGAGTAAAAGGAACGGTGGATGATCAACAGCAGAAAATTAATGTGGCAGGGCTTCCGTGTAATACAGATCTTACAAGTCTTACCGCAGAGGTTACCTGTGATCCGGCAGATGCTATAGTACGGTTTGATCCGTTGAAGCCGTCAGCAGATGATGGGCAGAAGAAGCTGGAGCAGGGAAATGCATTGCAAACAGAAGACTTTTCAGTACCGAGAATATGTAACGTAGAGTATCAGGGACAAATAAATTCTTATACAGTGACAGTGAGTACCCTTTCGCATGCGGGAGATCCAGCGACTTGTACAAACGATTCCGTATGTAAAACATGTGGAATGTTACTGGAAGAAAAATGGGGGCATGATCTTTTAGCGGCAACTTGTACCGAAAAAGCAAAATGTCAGAGGAGTGGTTGTAGTTATACAGAACCTGCCCTTGGACATGATCTCTCTAAGGCGACTTGTACCGAACCGGCAAGATGTCAGAGAGAAGGCTGTGACTATACAGAAGGCGAAGCGCTTGGACATGATCTTTCAAAGGCAACCTGTACGGAGCCTGCAAGATGCCAGAGAGAAGGCTGTGATTATACAGAAGGCGAAGCGCTTGGACATGATCTCTCTAAGGCAACCTGTACGGAGCCTGCAAGATGCCAGAAAGAAGGCTGTGACTATACAGAAGGCGAGGCTCTTGGTCATGATCTTTCCAAAGCGACTTGTACGGAACCTGCAAGATGTCAGAGAGAAGGCTGTGACTATACAGAAGGTGAGGCTCTCGGACATGATCTCTCTAAGGCAACCTGTACGGAACCAGCAAGGTGTCAGAGAGAAGGCTGCGACTACACAGAAGGAAAAGCCCTTGGTCATGATATTTCTAAGGCAACTTGTACAGAGGCAGCAAAATGTCAGAGGGAAGGTTGTCATTATACAGAGGGAAAGCCGCTTGGACATGATATGAATGCCTGGACTGTTACAAAGAAAAGTACAACGACAGAGAAGGGAGAACGGGCACGAAATTGTAAGCGCTGCGACTATCGAGAGACTGAACTTATAGAACGACTGAGTCGGAAGGCAGATGCCGGGAAAAACCAGATTGCAGATTTAAGGACAGATATTAATTATCCTTTGGATGAGACGATCACATTTCATCTTTACGGAGCTGGACAGGATAATACAGAACCGGTAGAAGGCGATACCAGATACGTTCCGGAGAGCTGGAAGATTGAAAATCAGTTTGACTGGAGAGAGACTGATGGAGAATCTGGATTTCAAATACACAAGGCAGGATTTTATAAGGTGATGGCATCTTTCCGGCAACAGAAGTTTGAAAGTGGAACGTGGCAGAATACGGATCAGACAGATATAAAAGAAGTGACGATCAAAGCGGGAACAGAGGCGCAGCGGGAAGAACAGGCAAGAAAGGATGCAGCAAAGAAAGCGGCGAAGACGGGAGATACGAGCCAGATGTTTGTTTATATTCTTCTTCTGCTTGTGGCAGCAGGACTTGCAGTATTTGTGATTGTTCGAAATAAGAAGAAACAACAATAAGCCATTGGATGGAGAAGTGTTGAAAACAGATAATATTTGAAATTTGAAAAGGGAGGCTGTTTGTAACAGTCTCTCTTTTTTGAAATGCGGGAATCTTCGTAGATGGGATTCAAAAGAAATTTTCGATGTACCTATGTTACATAGACAACAAAAAACTTTACAGTAACCTGTAAAGCTTCTGAAGAGCACGAGACGGGATTCGAACCCGCGACCCTCGCCTTGGCAAGGCGATACTCCACCACTGAGCCACTCGTGCATGTTGTTTTGTTGTTTGTGTTCCCTTGAACAATACATACTATACAGGATAAAAAGGGATTTGTCAACAGAAAAATTGAAAAAATTTATTTTTTTAATTTTTCTGTAATTTACCATCAATTACGAACAAGGTATTCTCGCAATGGAGTGGAGGGTGAGTTGGATAAATAGAATCGAATATGGTAAATATCGGTGTGAAGGTCATAATTGATTTCTTTTTGTTTGGAAAGAATGGAGTTTTTTAAAAGAGCGAGTCTTTGTTCCGAATAGTCTTTGGGGATAGAGACATCGATTGTAAGCTCAGAAAGATTATAGCACTCTGAACGATGTTGTCTGATGATATGATAGGTTGGATGAAGATAATTCCAAATGATTCCGAAAAGAACCAGAAGGAGAAGAAGTCGAAATGATTTTTTGCCTTTCAAAGATTTACACCCCCTGCATATATAATATATCCTATAAATAACACACCTGTCAAATCTATAGCTTATTTATTTAGGATTACTTGGATATAATAACAGTCAGATAAGTACAGGGAGTGAATCGAAATGGAAGATGTAGGATATTTAAAAGTCAAAATTGAGGAGTTGCTGAAAGAGAGAAATATTTCTAAAAATAAAATCTGTTTTGATCTGCGGATACAGAGAACACAGTTGAACCGTTACTGTAAAGGAGATGTACAGAGGCTGGATGTAAATCTTTTATGCAGAATCTGTGATTATACGAATTGTAGGATTCAGGATGTGATCGAATATATTCCAAGGACAGAGAAGGTACTGGAGGAAGATGGAGAAGATACAGTACACTAGAAGGAATTGTGAAATGGCAGGTGAGTAGAGGGAAAAATTTTTCTGAACAGATGCCAAATAGAAGGGAAAGCTGGTAGGAATCAATAGCAAAACAGAAGTTTTGCAATATTGTGTCTCTACCAGCTTTCCTTTTTATCAGATAAGAAATTTATTTGAAACCATTCTTAGTTCCAAGCATCTGTGTCAGTCAGATTGAGACTAGATGCTTGAAAGACAGGGTCTTTGCCCTGCTTTTTTTGCGCACGGTAATCGTCAAGCACGCGGAATGCAATATTTCCAAGAAGCAGGATAGCAAAAATATTGACGAGAGCCATAAGTCCCATCAGAACATCGGCGAGATTCCACACAGTTGAAAAATTTGCCTGTGCGCCGAAAAAGATGGCAATGAGGCAGGTGATACGGAAAAGATTCAAAAGAACAGGACTGTTTTTGATAAACAGAATGTTGGCTTCTGCATAATAGTAGTTTCCGACAAGGCTTGTGAATGCGAAAGCAAAAATGGAGAAGGTAATAAAGTGGATTCCCCATGTTCCTACACTGCTCTGCAGGGCTGCCTGTACATATGGAATGCCGTCTAATGTTCCCGGAACTCCTTTGACATTGGAAAGCAGCAGGATGAAAGCAGTTGTGGTGCAGATCAGAAGTGTGTCGATAAACACAGACAAGATCTGTACGAGTCCCTGCTTGACTGGGTGAGAAACAGCGGCAGAAGCAGAAGCATTTGGCGCACTTCCCATCCCAGCTTCATTTGAGAATAATCCCCGTTTAATACCGATCAACACAGTGCTGCCAGCAAAACCTCCGATGATTGACTCGATATCAAAAGCTTCGGAAAGAATCGTTTGAAACATTTCCGGAACGGACGACAGGTTTGTTACAGTTACATAAACTCCTACAAGAATATAAATTCCCGCCATGATCGGAACAAGCACAGAAGTAATGAAACTAATCCGGTGAACTCCACCGAAAATGACAACTGCCGTAAGCAGGGCAAGAACTGCTCCGACAACTGCCGGAAGCATTGTGTTGGAATAGTCTTTGACATAGTATTCGAAGGAGGAAGAAATATTATAAGCCTGGAGTCCATTGAATCCATAGGCAAAGCAACAGATCAAAAGGACAGAAAAGAGGACGCCCAGCCAGCGCTTTTTTAATGCGCGCTCAATGTAATAGGAAGGTCCTCCGCGGAAAGAATCTCCGTCTTTTACTTTATATACCTGTGCAAGCGTACTTTCCACAAATGCAGAAGCTCCGCCGATCACTGCCATGATCCACATCCAGAAAATGGCTCCGGGACCACCTGCTGCAAGTGCAGTTGCGATTCCGGCAATATTTCCGGTTCCGACTCTCGAGGCCGTAGAAATCATCAGAGCCTGAAAGGAAGATACTGGTTTTCCGGAGGCATTTTCTCCGTCAGAAGATTTTTCTTTCAGTGCAAGGAATGCATCTTTTAAAAGTGTGAGCTGGACAAACCGTGTCCGGATAGAAAAATAGATTCCGGCGCCCACTAACAGAAAAATTAGAATATAGCTGTACAGAAAATCATTTACATGTGATAAAAAATTGTTCATAGTCATCTCCTTTGTTCTAGAATGTCGCAGAGTACTGCGTATCAAAGTATGGACATTCTTTTATAAAATAGCATTTCCAGTAAAAATATATTTAGTAATATTGCTTGGAAGGCAATGATCTGAAAAATAAGAAATACGCTCTAGAAGTTTAATATAAAAATTTTTCAAAGTCAATATAAGAATCAGAATCCTGGAAAAAGAAAACAAAGAAAGTATTGCATCAGGAAAATGGATATGGTAGAATTGGAGCGAAAATAAATATAGAAAAAGCAGAGTAGAGATGTGTGCGTTAAGTGCCAGACGGACGGGGAGTTGCCGGCTGGACGAAGAGCAGAAGTAGCTTGCGGTACATATTTCGCATCCCGCTGCTGCACATAGAAATGATATGTGAATACCTTCTATGCGTGGCTTCTGGACTACTGCAAAGGAGGTATTTTTTATGAAACAAATGAAACAACAGTTTGTAGACTCCTGGCATGAGTTAAGACACTTGAAGACAGTCGTTGTGACAGCGATGCTGATTGCGGTTGGAATTATTCTGGGATATTTTTCCATCACAGTGACCCCGTATCTGAGAATCGGATTTTCGTTTATTGCAAACGAATTGACAGCACTTCTTTTTGGGCCGGTGGTCGGTGGTGTCATGGGCGGAATTGCAGATATTATCAAATATCTCATCAAGCCAGACGGGCCATATTTTTTTGGATTTACACTGAGCGCAATTTTAGGTCCTGTGATCTATGGAATCATGCTCTATAAGAAACCGCTGAGTTTTCCGAGGATTTTTATAGCTAAAGTGCTTGTCGCAGTTTTCGTGAATCTTCTTCTTGGAACTTACTGGCTGTCTATGCTTTATGGAAAAGGATTTCTTGCATTGCTTCCGGCAAGAGCGCTCAAGCAGGTGTGCTCGGTTCCAGTAGAAGCGGCATTGTTTTATATCATCGTAAAGACATTGGGGAAAGCACACTTTTTCTCTGAGGTTCGTGCAAAGTGATAACGTATAGTGTTAGAAAAGCAGTCAGTCATTGCGGCGGGCTGCTTTTCCTGTTCCATATTTTGGAGAGACTAAATCCAATCCAAAAGGGATAAAATTGTGAAAAGGGATAGAGACTAAAAAAGATATCAACAAGTATTTCGGGGCAAAGGTGTAAAAGGGGAGAAATCATGGAGGCGGAAGTAGTTCGATATCTTCTGAAAGAGGAGAAAGGAAAACGTGCAGTGCTTGCAAGACTGGTATTGTACTGTGCGCCATTTTTAAAGCGATTGAAGATTTCAGCCATGATCTGGATGCCGGAAGAACTTTTAGAAGAACTGGAAACGCTTATAGACGAGATGGGGATTTTGTGTGAGAGGATGGATCAAAAGTCAGGGAAAGTTTTGATCTTTCTTTATCGGGAAGAAACACTTTGCAGATATCTGATGCGGGAAAGTCAGGAAGCATTTCTTTTGAATTGTGGTTATCAAAAAGGAAATCTGAAAGGGAAGATCAGGCGGTTTGCGGAGCGTATTTCTATTGAAAAAGAGAAGGGGAGATTTCCGCAGGAGGCGGGGATTTTTCTTGGCTACTCTTTTGAGGATGTGGAAGGATTTGCCGGCATTTCCGGAAAAGAATGCATGATGACTGGGTATTGGAAAGTGTATGGGCACAGAGCAGAAAAAGAAATGCTGTTCATGATTTATGATCAGGTGAAAATGTGGGCTGTCAATGAATTTCTGGCAGGAAAAACAGCGGGAGAAATCTGTCGCTAAAGCGAATCAGGAGCAAAGCGCAGGATAGAAAGTGTTGGATTTCGTTTCAATTCATGTTACAATACGAAAGAGGTTCTGCAAGAAGATTTCAGGCGGTCGAAAGTGAAAAATAGATTCTAACATAGAAGAAAAAGAGAAAGAAGAAGGTGGAAATATGAGTTATGCAGATAAAGTGTTTATAGAAATGTGCCGTGATATTATTGATAATGGAACAAGCACAGAAGGAGAAAAAGTGCGACCAAAGTGGGAAGACGGGAGTTATGCGTATACGATCAAGAAGTTTGGAGTAGTAAATCGCTATGATCTGTCAAAGGAATTCCCGGCACTGACACTCCGCCGGACAGGAATCAAGAATTGTGTAGATGAGATGCTCTGGATTTGGCAGAAAAAATCAAATAATATCCATGACTTGAATTCTCACATATGGGATAGTTGGGCAGATGAGGATGGTTCAATCGGGAAAGCTTATGGGTATCAGATGCAGGTAAAGCATCAGTACCGGGAAGGAATGATGGATCAAGTAGATCGTGTAATCTATGATCTGAAAAATAATCCTTACAGCAGAAGAATTATGACAAATATTTATGTACATCAAGATCTTCATGAGATGAATCTTTATCCATGTGCATACAGCATGACTTTTAATGTGACGAAGCGAGAAGACAGTGAGAAACTTGTGCTAAATGGAATTTTAAATCAGCGATCCCAGGATGTATTGGCGGCAAACAACTGGAATGTCTGCCAGTATGCAGTACTTCTGCATATGTTGGCTCAGGTATGTGATATGCAAGTGGGAGAGTTTGTTCATGTAATTGCAGATGCACATATCTATGACAGACACATTCCTTTGATTGAGGAACTGATCAAACGAGAACCACTTCCGGCTCCGAAATTTTGGCTGAATCCGGACATTAAGGATTTCTATGCATTTACACCGGAGGATGTGCGTTTAGATGATTATCAGACCGGACCACAGATTAAAAATATCCCGATCGCTGTGTAGAGAGTTAAAGTCATACAGTATATGGATCGTGTAATCAGAACAAAAACAGAGTTTTGGAGGAAGAAAGATGAATATTATTGTTGCAGTAGACAAAAACTGGGCAATCGGAAAAGATAACAAGCTTCTTGTCAGCATTCCATCTGATATGAAGTTTTTCCGGGAGACGACAACCGGGAAAGTGGTTGTCATGGGAAGAAAGACATTAGAAAGTTTTCCGGGCGGACAGCCGTTGAAGAAGCGGACGAATATTGTGCTGACTTCTGATAGAAATTATAAGGTAAAAGATGCGATTGTCGTGCACACTGTGGAAGAGTTGCTGCAGACACTGAAAGCATATAAACAGGAAGATATCTATGTGATTGGTGGAGAGAGTGTGTACAGACAACTGCTGCCTTACTGTGATACAGCACATATCACAAAAATTGATCATGTCTATGAGGCAGATACTTATTTTCCGAATTTGGATACGGATGAGGAATGGGAGATTACAGGAATCAGCGAAGAACAGACTTATTTTGATCTGGAATATGAATTTGTAAAATACGAGAGAAAATAAAAAATAAAATCGGCTGCCGTGGATGGCACAGAAGTAAATCTGTGAAAATCTGCGGCAGCCTTTTTGTTCAGGAGAAAGGAGTGTAAGTGACTGTCAGGATCTATCGGAAATTTCCGAAGTGTGTTCCTGGATTTGTCTGACATATTCTTTGGGAGTCATTCCGAATTCTTTTTTGAATGCACGGAACAAGTGATTGTAGTTTCCGAGTCCGCAGATTTTGTAAATCTCGATCATCGGGTAGCCTTTTTCCAGCAGCCGTTTACAAAGATCCAGTTTGGATTTGACGATGTAGCGGTGGACAGTCATCCCGGTCTGCCGTTTGAATTCCCGGCAGATGTGGTATTTACTGATGTAAAATTCCTTTTCCAGTCGGTCCAGGGAGATTTCTTCGTGCAGATGATGCTTGATGAAAATGAAAATATCATCGAGAGAAAGGCGGGGGCGCACTTTTGTGTTTGTCTGGAATTCTGTACGGATGCAGGCGCGCAGGACAAGCACGATCAGCATTGTGAGAATGCTGTCTTCAAAGAGCCGGTGGCCGAAATCTGTCTGTTCCTGAGGGAGAGTCAGGAGCTTTTTGGATAGATTTTTGATCAACATAGTAATCTCTGAAGAAGAGTGGACACAAGTACACTCATACGGTACGACATGAAAACAGGATTCCAGATCAGTATTCTCATCGGAGAGACGGGTGAGAAGTTCACTTGTAAATCCGACTTGAAGAAATTTCAGAGGGATTTTCGATGGTGTATATTCTAAGAGAAAAGTAGTGTTTGGGTTTACAAGCAGGATGTCTTCGGTGGCACATAAAAAAGTCTGGTGATTATAGGTGTAGCTGCATTTTCCGGATGTGACAAATAAAATCATATAAAAATTACCGGAGGAAAAGGTTTTCTTTTTCGCATTGGTGTATACATATTCTTTTGCAAAGTATTCTTCACGCATCAGTTATCTCCTAAAATTTGTATTCAAAATACACAAAAAATAAAACTTATTTTTATCTATAATGACTAATATAGATAATATATCAATTTTTGAATATTTTCAAGCAAAAAATGGATATGTTTTCTTATTTCAGAAAGCTATAATACTTTCTAACGACAGCGTTCTGTCAAAGAAATAACAAAGATACAATAAGAAAACATGCGAGGAGGAAATTATTGTGAGAGAGTTTTCCATGAAAGACAAAATTGGCTACACCCTCGGGGATTTGGGGTGCTGCTGTACGGAGCAGTTCAGAGCAATGTTTTTGACAGTGTTCTACACGCTTGTACTGAAAGTAAATCCTGTCCATGTCGGAATCATCCTGCTGATTACAAAAATCTGGGATGCAATCAATGACCCGATCATCGGTGCGATCATCGACTCAAGAAAGTCGACAAAGGGCGGAAGATTTATTCCGTGGATCAAAGCATTCTGTGTTCCGATGGGTGTGCTGTGTGTGATCGGATTTTTAGATGTCAGCAGCTGGGACTATAAATTCAAGTTGGCATATATTTTGATCACCTATATTCTTTATGAGGCGATGTATACTTGTGTAAATGTTCCGTTTGGTTCACTTTCCAGTGTCATGACAGATGATGTCAATCACCGGACAGATTTATCCCGTTACAGAAGCCTTGGCGGAACGATTTTTATGACCGTGATCGTAATTGTAGGGCCGCTTGTACTTTATAAGGACAATAAGCCAGTTGCGTCCAGATTCACTCTGATGGCACTTCTCTGTGCGACAATCGGTGTGTTCTGCCTGATCGTGACAAGCTCCTGGTGTAAGGAACGTATCGAATGGAAGGTGCAGGAAGGCAAGAAATTCAACTATTTAGATGCGCTGAAAAATGTTATCAAGAACAGAGCATTGCTTGGACTGATCTTTTCAAGCCTTGCAGGAATGATTGCAGCAAGTGTTGTAAATGGATTGAATACTTACTTATTTAAAGACTATTTCGGGGATGTGAAAGTAATGTCAATCTCTGGTATGTTAAATACTGTGTATGCAATCATCACATTTATCGGAACAAAATATGTTTCCAAGAAGCTTGGAAAAAAAGAATGGTGTATGTACGGAGCGGGATTTGCAGCACTTGTCTTTGGTATTTTATTCTTTGTACCGGTGAAAAATCCACTTGTATTTATTGCGATCAACGGAATCTGTTATCTCGGAGCAAGTGGTTTTCAGGTGCTGATCTGGGCAATGGTAAATGACGCGATCGATTATCAGGAGTTGATGACAGGAGAAAGAAATGAAGGTATGGTATACTCTACTTACTCTTTCTTCCGGAAGCTGTCATCGGCAGTCAGTGCAAGTCTTAGCAGCTTTACACTTGCAATGATCGGATATAATGTAAATGAAGTAGTACAGACAGCGGCAGTAAAAGCAAATATATGGAAATCTTACACCGCAATCTATGCAGTGGGATATTTGATCGCAGTATTGATTTTATTCTTTGTATATCCATTGTCAAAGAAAAAGACAGAACAAATGTTAGAAGAGCTTGCAAAAAGAAGAGCAAAGGGAAAAGGAGGCAGATAAATGGTCCGTTATATTGAAGTTGAAAATAGAAAAGGAAAAATTCTCCGTGGATTTTTAAATCTTCCGGACGGAGTAGCGCATCCGCCGGTTGTCTTAAATCTACATGGATTTGGAGGAAGTCTGTCCGGGTACAAATATGCACATACACATTTGGCTAGAACACTGGAGGCGGAGGGAATCGCATGTATGCGATTTGATTTCTACGGATGTGGGGAAAGTGACGGAGAGTTTGATGAGATGACATTTACCGGACTGCTTGAGGATGCGGAGGATGCCTATGCATGGCTGAAAAGTCAGTCATGCGTAGACGGGGAGAAAATTATTTTATCCGGTCAGAGTATGGGCGGATTTGTGGCGGCAAGTGCGGCTCCACGTATTCAGCCGTACGGTTTGGTTCTGATGTGTCCGGGAGCAGGCATGTGGTATGGATGCAAAGAGCGTGCAGATTACTTTAAGAATCTCGGAATGACTTTCGCAGATATGGAAGGACTGAGGTTCGGTCTGGAGTTTAACTATGACCTTGCAAAGTATTCACCATTTGAAGACGCAAAAGGATATGAGGGCAGTGTGCTGATCCTGCGTGGAACAAAAGATGAGCTTGTCGATGATAAAACTTGTGAAACATATATGGAATGTTATACCGGAGCGAAAAAATTCGTGAAGATCGAAGGCGGCAATCATAATTTTGCAAGTATTCCGGCAAGAGAAGCGTGTGAGGCAGAAATTGTAAATTATGTAAAAGAGATTATCTGATTTCAGAAAGGCAGGAGAACAAGATGAAATTATTAGAGAGCATTCAAGTAGGGAATACAACACTGAAAAACAGAATTATGTTTCCACCTCTGACGACAGGATATGAGGCAAAGGATGGAAGTATTACTCCGCAGAGTCAGGCGTTTTATGAGAGACTTGCGGAGGGCGGAGTATCGTATATCGTTCTCGGAGATGTGGCGCCGATCAAGACGTTTACACCGGTTCCAAAGTTATGTGAGGACAGTCAGATCGAAAGTTTCCGTAAGCTGGCAGATGCAGTGCATAAACATGGTGCCAAGATCGGAGTACAGATTTTCCATCCAGAATATGATACAGCAAGCATTACAGAACTGTTCTTAAAAGGAGATTTTGAAGGACTCCGCGCAAAAATGAAACATGATATGATGCATTTCATCGATGAGGTATCAGAAGAAAGCCTGCAGGAGATCATTAAAAAAATGTGTGAATGTGCAAAGCGGGCACAGACAGCCGGAATCGATGCCATCCAGGTGCATGGAGACCGTCTGGTCGGAGCACTTTCCAGCACAATTTTAAACCACAGAACAGATAAGTATGGTGGAAGTCTTGAGAACCGTACAAGATTTGCCATCGAGCTTGTGACAGCGCTCAGAAAAGCAGTTCCAGATATGATCATTGATTACAAGTTGGCTGTTGTTACTCCACAGAGAGGAAAGGGCGGAGTGATCGCAGAGGAAGCGGTTATATTTGCAAAATGGCTTGAGGAAGCCGGAGTAGATATGCTCCATGTGGCACAGGCAAATCATACTGGGAATATGGCAGATACCATTCCACCGATGGGTGTTCAGCCATATGCATTCTTTGCTGACATTGCAGGAAAAGTGAAAGAACAGGTCAATATTCCAGTCAGCACTGTTGGAAGAATCGTAAGTCCGGCGCTTGCAGAGAGTATCCTGGAAAGTGGAAAGGCAGATATTATCGGACTGGGTAGACCGCTTCTTGCAGATCCGGATTGGGGCAAAAAGCTGGAAGAAGGTAATGGAGATCAGATCCGCCAGTGCATCATGTGCAACAAAGGATGTACAGACCGGATCCAGAACAGACAATTCTTAAGCTGTATTTTAAATGCAGAAAACGGATATGAATTAGAGAGAAAGATCACACCTGCAGAGACACCAAAGAAAGTTGTTGTAGTCGGCGGAGGCCCGGCAGGACTGGAAGCTGCGAGAGTTGCGGCATTAAAAGGACATCAGGTGACCCTGTTTGAAGAGAAGACAGTTCTCGGAGGACAGATTCAGATCGCTAAAGTTCCGCCGAGAAAAGAAGAGCTGGAACGTGCGCTTGTTTACCTGACAAATGCAGTAAAAGAGGCCGGTGTGGAAATTTTCTGTGGAAAGAAAGTGACAGAGGATGATCTGCTTGCTTATGGAGCAGATGCAGTGATCGTTGCGACCGGAGCTTCTAACATGATGCTCCCAATCCCAGGGGCAGACCGCACACGCGTATGCAGTGCATGGGATGTGCTGGAAGGAACTGCACAGGTATATGGAAGAGCAGCTGTGATCGGTGGTGGAATGGTAGGATGTGAAACCGCAGAATATCTGGCAGAGAGAGGGTGTGAAGTAAGTATCATCGAAATGCTGGATAAGATTGCAAACGGAGAGAGCAGTACAATTCTCCCTACTTTGATGGAAAATTTTGAAAAAAATCACGTTGCTCAGTATGTATCTCATAAAGTAGAGAGTATCGGAGAGAAGTCAGTCGTATGTAAGACAGGAGATGATGAGACGAAAGAAATCCCTTATGATTTTGTTGTGATGGCAGTAGGAGCAAAAGCAAATACATTTGAGACGGAGAAATTAGAGAAAGCAGGCATTGCAGTGACAAAGATCGGAGACTGCAAAGACCGTGCATCGGATATCGAAAATGCAATAAAATCAGGATACGATGCGGCAAATGCGATTGCATAGGAGAAAATATAGATTTATCCAAAGATGAAAGCGTAGAAGTGGATAAAACGAGAAGAAAAGTAAGAAAGCCAGTGATGGTAAACAGAGAAGAAACCTCTGCCTGCCATTGCCGGCTTTTTTGTTGGAATATAATAAGATAGAAAAACAGTTGTTTTCTTCCACGTTTGTGGTAAAATTGTCACGATATGCAAATGAGAGAATAGGAAGGAATAACGAAGATGAAAAAAAGTGTAAATCTACTGGAGGGATCGATTTTCCCATCACTGACCAAGCTTGCTCTTCCAATCATGGCGACATCTCTTGTACAGATGGCGTATAATATGACGGATATGATCTGGATTGGAAGAATCAGCAGTGATGCGGTGGCAGCGGTCGGCGCAGCGGGAATGTATATGTGGCTCGCCAATGGGCTTGCAACACTTGCGAAAATGGGCGGGCAGGTAAAGGTTGCACACGCAATCGGAGCGAAAGATTATGAGGAAGCGACGGTATTTACAAAGAGCGTACTGCAGCTTGGAATTTTATTTGGAATCATTTATGGGTTGGCAGCGGTACTTTTTGCAGGACCTCTGATCAGTTTTTTCCATTTGAATAGTCCGCAGGTCGTTGCGGATGCGAGGATTTATCTCCAAGTGACTTGCGGGGGAGTGATCTTTTCCTTTTTAAATCAGATATTTACCGGGATCATGACTGCTATGGGAAATAGCAGGATTTCTTTTATGGCAACTGCAGTAGGACTTTTGATCAACATTGTTTTAGATCCACTGTTGATTTTTGGAGCCGGACCGATTCCTAAAATGGGGGTGCTCGGAGCGGCTGTGGCTACGGTTCTTGCCCAGACAGTTGTGACAGCAATGTTTCTGTGGGCAGCATTTCATGAGGAGACAGTCTTTCAGAAAGTGAGGATTTTATCCGGGATCCATAGAGAACATATGCTGCTTCTGATCAAAATTGGTCTGCCAAGTGCAGTACAGAGTATGATATTTACAGGGATCTCGATGATCATTGCACGTTTGATTGCGGGATTTGGGGATTCCGCTGTGGCAGTGCAGAAAGTCGGATCGCAGATTGAGTCCATCTCCTGGATGACCGCAGAAGGATTTGCAGCCGCAGTCAATTCGTTTGTAGCGCAGAACTATGGAGCAGACAATATCAAACGTGTAAAGAAGGGATACCGGATTGCAATGGGAGTTGTCACTGTTTGGGGGATTTTCTGTACGATTCTTCTGATCGGATGTCCAGAGGTGATCTTCCGAATTTTTATCCCAGATGACAAGATTTTGCCGATGGGAGTTGATTATCTAAGAATTTTAGGGTATTCACAGTTGTTTATGTGTGCGGAAATTACGACTGGGGGCGCTTTTGCGGGGATTGGGAAGACATTGCCGCCATCTATTGTCAGTGTAATCCTGACTACTGCAAGAATTCCGATGGCGATGCTCTTGACTGCAACTGCACTTGGATTAAATGGAATCTGGTGGAGCATTACAATCTCAAGCATTTTAAAAGGAATTTGTCTGTTGGTAGGGTTCCTTATTTATATGAAGAGATTGAAACCACGAAAAACGTTATTGGGAAGTCAATAGTAAAGAGGTGTAAAATGCCATCATGAAATGCAGCGGCAGATCATGATGGCAAATAAGAAACATTAATTCAGATGGAATACCTGTGTGGCAATCGAAAAATAGATAATGATCGAGCAGGTATCTACAAGTGTTGTGATCAGAGGTGCAGCCATGATTGCTGGATCTAAGTGAACTTTCTTAGCGGCAAGCGGAAGCACACAGCCGATCAATTTGGATAAAATCACGGTTGCAATCAGGGAAAGGCCGATGACAACAGCAAGTTTCATGTCGTGGTAGACAAGGAAAATCCGAAGTCCATTTGCAAAGGCGAGGACGACACTGACGATCAGTGCAATCCGGAATTCTTTGAAGATGACTTTGAAAATGTCCCGGAAACGTATTTCATTCAGCGCCAGACCGCGGATGATCAGTGTAGAACTCTGGGAACCACAGTTTCCGCCGGTATCCATCAGCATTGGAATGAAGGAGACAAGGAGCGGGATTGCGGAGAAGGCATCCTCGTATCTTGTGATGATGGCGCCTGTAATGGAGGCGGAGAGCATCAGGACAAGGAGCCACACGATACGGTTTTTGGCGTGAGAAAATACGGAAGTTTCAAAGTAAGATTTCTCACTTGGGTTCATTGCCGCCATGATCGTGATATCTTCGGTAGCCTCTTCCACCATGACATCCATCGCATCATCGACTGTGACAATCCCGACCATCAGACCGCCGGTGTCAAGGATCGGAATTGCAAGCAGTCCATATTTGGAAAACAGTTGGGCAACTTCCTCCTGGTCTGTGTGAGTGGTAGCGGAAATAATCTCGGTCTCCATGATTTCGGAGATGACAGTATCGTCATTCATCGTCATCAAGTCTTTGGCAGAGACGATTCCAATCAACTTTCTGCGCTCCAGAACATAGCAGGTATAGATGGTTTCTTTGTGGATGCCGACCTGTTTGATGTGTGCCATAGCCTCTTTGACAGTCATGGACTGGTGGAGGGAGACATATTCGGTTGTCATAATGCTGCCGGCGCTGTCCTCAGGATAATTCAACAGAAGATTAATGCTGTTTCTCTTGCTGCTGTCCACTGCATTGAGAATGCGGGTGACAAGATTGGCCGGAAGCTCTTCGAGAAGATCCACAGTATCATCCATATATAGATCGTCGAGGATTTCTTTCAATTCTTTTTCGGTAAACATTTCTACAAGGTTTGTCTGCATTGTATTAGACATATTGGAAAACACATCAGCAGCCTTGTCTTTTGGGATCAGACGAAAGGCAATCGCAAGTTCTTTTTCGTTGAGCTCTTCTAATAAAAGAGCGATATCGACCACATTCATTACATCTAAAATACTATGGACGGCTTTGAAATCACCTTTGATTAGAAGTTCTGTAAAAATTTTAGCATTCATAAATATACACCCCTTTCTGGAAGTTGATAGAAATTCAGTAAAAACAAGAAAGTATATGAAATAAAAAAATCTCCGACATGCCTGAAAGATGTCGAAGATGGAAATACAAATATACCCTATATTTCTGTCTGAAAGGACGATCGTTCAAGCTTTAGCATCATAGGGCGTAAAAATTGCATTAGGTTATGCCTTATTACGACATAGCCTGCTAACCAACTAATTGTGTCTCCACAATTTTGCGGCAGCAATCTTAGGAAAATCCAAATCCCTATGGTAGCCTCACCTACCGAATTTCTCATATTTTTTGTTCGGTTTCATTGTAGTTGATTATGATTATAATGTCAAGAAAAAAAATATTGAGAAAATCTTTCTAGAAATTTTTGAAATGGAGCTGCTTTTTTTCGTGTATTTAAAACCGAGATATGATATGATATTTGTAGTAATGAATTTTAGAAAGGAGCATGTTATGTATCACTATATGTATCATTATGGAAGTCCGGAAGGGATGGTTTTGCCAACTGTTTATTTGCTTATATTCGCAGGTGCCCTTTTTGTGGCGGCAGTAGAATACATTTTTCTTGGAATGGGCTTGTATCGTATGGCGGCAAATAGAAACCATCCTTCTCCGTGGATGGCATTTGTTCCATTTGCAAGAACTTATTTAAGAGGTGAGTTGTCAGGAGATATTTATCTGAAGAAACGCTCTGTGAAAAATCCGGGACTCTTGCTTGTGCTTATGCCGATTGCTTACAGCGTCATTGTCAGCTGCCTGTTTCTGGTGTGTTTTATGTTCGCGATATTTGGTGCGAGTGTGATGATAAACGGAGGTGTTGAGGCAGTCGTTTCGGTGCTGTTATTTGCCTTCGCTATACCGGTTCTGGTCATTTCGATTGTTTATCAAGCGGTGATGAGTGTGTTGAATGTACTGGTGGATTATCAGATTTACAGCCGGTATATGCCACTGCATCTTGCAGTAATCCATGCGGTTTTAGGTATTTTTGTGCCGCTTTACAGAGGAATCTACCTGTTTTATATCAGAAAAACACCGTGTTATGGAATGGGGCAGCAGAGAACGGACAGGCAGGAACGCGCACAGACAGTTGTAAAGGATGCTGTGCAGAAAGAGGCGCAGGCAAATGCGGATGTGCCTGCGGGAAATACAGAGGTCCCTTCAGAAGAGCAGTCTGTCGAAAAAAATGAGGCTGCTTGTGGCGAAGGCGCTGGAAAGGAAGAAAAGTAATTGGAAGCGTATACAAGTTTTGCGTCAGTCTATGATATCTTTATGGATAATATTCCATATGAAGAGTGGGCAGAATATCTGTCAAGGTTGTTGGCCGAGTATGAAGTGACAGATGGAATTGTATTAGATCTTGGATGTGGAACCGGAACTCTGACAGAACTGATGGCTGCGCGTGGATTTGACATGATCGGTGTGGATTATTCGGAGGAGATGCTGGAAATCGCGATGGAGAAGCGGGCAGAATCTGGAAGGGATATTTTGTATCTGCTTCAGGATATGAGGGAGTTTGAATTGTATGGGACTGTCCGTGCAGTGATCAGTATCTGTGACTCTCTTAACTATATTACAGAGGAAGCGGAGTTGGAAGAAGTTTTCAGGCTTGTCAATAATTATCTAGATCCGGAAGGTGTATTTATATTTGATTTTAATACGGTATATAAATACCGGGAGATCCTGGGAGATCAGACAATCGCGGAGAGCCGGGAAGACTGTAGCTTTATCTGGGACAATTATTATTATGAAGAGGAGCAGATCAATGAATATGAGTTGAGTCTGTTTCTTCAGGAAGAGGGAAATTTATATCGAAAATATGTCGAGACACATTACCAGAAAGGGTATGAGCTGGAGACAGTCAAAAGGCTGCTGGAGAAATCCGGCATGAAGTTTGTCACTGCATACGATGCATTTACAAGGAATCCACCGACAAAAGAAAGCGAGCGAGTCTATGTGATCGCAAGGGAATCTGGAAAGTGCAGGGAATAGATCAGAGACAGATCAGAAACAGAAAACAATGAAAGAGGAAGAAATTTATGACAGATTATATTGTAAGAGCAACAGCAGCAAATAATCAGATTCGTGCATTTGCTGCAACAACAAAAGAGACCGTGGAGGCAGCGAGACAGGCACATAATACAAGCCCGGTCGCAACGGCTGCGCTTGGAAGACTTTTGACGGGCGGCGCGATGATGGGAAGCATGATGAAAAATGACAGTGATATGTTAACGATCCAAATCAAAGGAGATGGTCCGATCGGAGGGCTTACAGTCACTGCAGACAGTAAGGGAAATGTAAAGGGCTATGTGGAACACCCGGAGGTCATGCTCCCACCGAATGCACAGGGGAAACTCGATGTGGCAGGAGCGCTTGGGATTGGTTTGATTTCCGTAATCAAAGATATGGGATTGAAAGAGCCATATGTAGGGCAGACAATTCTTCAGACGAGTGAGATCGCGGAAGATCTGACTTATTATTTTGCAACTTCTGAGCAGGTGCCATCTTCGGTAGGACTTGGTGTACTGATGGAACACGACAATACCGTGAAGCAGGCGGGAGGATTTATTGTACAGCTGATGCCATTTGTAGATGACGATGTTGTAGACAGACTGGAAGCAAATATTAAGAAAATTTCTTCTGTGACTTCTATGTTGGACAAAGGAATGACACCGGAGGAGATTTTAGAAGAAGTACTGGATGGATTTGAAGTAGAAGTAAAAGATACAATGCCGGCACAGTTTTACTGTAACTGCACAAAAGAACGTGTAGAGAAAGCAATCATCAGCATTGGGAAGAAAGATATTCAGGAGATGATCGAAGATGGAAAGCCGATTGAGGTCAACTGCCATTTCTGTGGGAAGAGTTATGAATTTTCTGTGGAAGAATTAAAGACATTGATCAAAAAAGCAACTAGATAATCAGAAGGAGCAGAGAGTATGAAGCAGGGATTTGTAAAAGTGGCAGCTGTCACACCGAATATGCGTGTGGCAGACGTTGAATATAATGTAAATGAAATCTGCAGAATGATTGATGAGACGACAGAGCAGGGAGCAAAGGTCATTGCGTTTCCAGAGTTATGTATTACCGGATACACGTGTGGAGACCTGTTCTCACAGGAAATTCTTTTGCGTGAGGCAAAACAAGGATTATATCGGATTGCAGAGTATACAAAGGAGAAAGATGCACTTATTTTTGTGGGAGTCCCTTATGAAGTCGCGGGAAAGCTTTATAATACAGCAGCGGCACTAAATCATGGGAAGGTTTTAGGATTGGTGACGAAGACATTTCTTCCTAATTATGGAGAATTTTATGAAATGCGCCAGTTTCAGGCAGGACCACAGTCCGTACAGATGATCGAGACGGAAGGACACAGGATTCCGTTTGGTCCGAGGCTGCTCTTTCAGGCGGAGACGATGAAGCATCTCGTTGTATCTGCGGAAATTTGCGAGGATGTGTGGTCTGCCGTACCGCCAAGTATCGAGGCAGCGGTTGAGGGTGCGACATTGATCGTCAATTGTTCAGCGAGCAATGAGATTGCGGGAAAAGAAGAGTATAGAAGGAGTCTGATCGCGGGGCAGTCTGCACGTCTTCTTGCCGGATATATATATGCAAATGCGGGAGAAGGGGAGTCTACGACAGATCTTGTGTTTGGAGGACATAATATTATTGCAGAAAATGGAGAGATTTTAAAAGAATCCAAGCGTTTTACGAGTGGCGCAATTTATTCGGAGATCGATGTGGAGATGCTTCTTGGAGAGCGTAGAAAGAATACTACTTTCCAGAGAAAGGGAGAGTATTCGATTCCTTACATTCCGTTTGAGATTGAGAAAGAAGAGACCATGTTGACAAGGAAGATTCCGATGTCTCCGTTTGTTCCGGAGAATAAGGTTACGCGCAGCAGACAGTGTGAGGAAATTTTGATGATCCAGGCCGTCGGTCTGAAAAAGCGGATGCTGCACACGAACTGTCAGCGTGCAGTAGTTGGAATTTCAGGGGGGCTCGATTCTACTCTGGCATTGCTTGTTACTGCAAAATCGTTTGATCTTCTCGGAATTGACAGAAGTCAGATTCTGTCAGTGACGATGCCTTGTTTTGGAACAACAGACAGGACTTATCAAAATGCATGCAGATTGACGGAAAAGCTTGGAGCTACGTTGAGAGAAATTCCGATTCAGAATGCAGTTAGGGTACATTTTGAAGACATCGGGCAGTCCGAGGAAGAGCATGATGTCACCTATGAGAATGCGCAGGCGAGAGAGCGGACACAGATTCTCATGGATCTGGCGAACAAGACAAATGGGATGGTCATTGGAACCGGGGATATGTCAGAACTTGCACTTGGATGGGCAACTTACAGTGGAGATCACATGTCTATGTATGGAGTCAATGCCTCTGTGCCGAAGACATTGGTATATCATCTTGTAAGATATTATGCTGAAGAATGTGAAGATCCAGAATTAAAGGGACTACTCTTTGATATTTTGGATACGCCGGTAAGCCCAGAGCTTCTGCCGCCTAAGGATGGGGAAATCGTGCAGAAGACAGAAGAAACTGTAGGACCGTATGAACTACACGATTTCTATCTCTATTATGTTTTGAGATTCGGTTATGAACCGTCGAAGATATATCGTTTGGCAAAATATGCGTTTGGTGGGATTTATGAAGATGAGATAATTTTGAAGTGGCTGAAAAAATTTTATTGGAGATTTTTCTCTCAGCAGTTTAAACGATCTTGTCTTCCGGATGGACCGAAGACAGGAACAGTGTCGCTTTCGCCAAGAGGCGACTGGCGGATGCCGAGTGATGCATGTGTGACACTTTGGCAGAAAGATTTGGATGCACTAGAATAGACTAAGAAGAGGATTCTACAGAGATTTCTCATTTGGAATAAAATAGTTTCCCCTAAGTCTTAATAAAGAGTATAAAAATAGGGGGCTATCGGTTAATACCGATTTTTAGGCTCTAAATCTTAAAATACGAATCTCCCATAGAAATCAGTATTTTTAATACTTGAACTTCTTTAGGAGATTCGTATTTTTTTCTTTTCTGTATGTATTTTAGGACGCAAAAACCCCTTGACTGCATTTTTGAAAGCATCCTTTTTCTAAGCAGTCTTTTCTTCGGTTTTTCCTTCAAATTTCTTGATCTCATCATGAAGAAAACGATGGTATTTATTTATATTTCTTCCAATCGCATACAGCATGAATTCTTTGTATACTTTTTCTGCTGTCCGGTAATTAAAACGGCGAAAACCGTCATTTTCTTTGATGTCTCCAAAATGTCCTTCCGTCTGAATGGAACGGATCTGCCGGTTCAAAATCCCCTTCTCGCTCTGGATATTTGCATGGGATTCTTCTTTTAAAACTTCCCATTGTTCATTGATCTTCATGACTTTATTTTTCTCTGCATCTTTTTCAGCATTATATTTATAGAGACATTTTGCTTTATGTCCACAGCCACTACAATCTGCACATCCATACACCTCAAATGTTTGTGTATAACCAGACTGTTCTTTTTTCTCAGTCCTGATATGATGAAGTTCTCTTCCATCATGACAGACGTAATAAAGTTCATCCTCAAAGATCTGCGTTTTCATGTTGTAATACTTCCCAATATCTTCTGTGTATGCACGCGTTTTTCGCTTTTCATGATCCTGCAGCTTAATATAACTGGTGATTTTATGATCCCTTAAGTACAGAAGATTCTTTTCACTACAATAACCACTGTCGGCAGTTACTTCTTCCAAAATTTCTCCAAATGCGTTTTTATGCTTTTCTAACACAGGAATCAATGTATTATAATCTGTCCGGTCATTACTTACATATGTCTGAACAATGAAATAATTCTCTACTGCTATCTGAATGTTATATGCTGCTTTTAGTTGTCCATTTAGCATATGGTCTTCTTTCATTCTCATAAAGGTAGCTTCTAAATCTGTCTTGGAATAACTGTTCCTGTCTCTTCCCATGATCTCAAAGCATTCTTTGTATCCCATCAGGCGTTCACCGCAGGCTTCCAGTTCCTCATATAATTGCTGGATTTCCGGTTTTTTCTTTCCTTTTCCATAAACAAACTCGATCTGTTCCTGCTCTACAATCTGAAGAAGATTTTTCTGGAGTTTCACAATCTCCAACGGAGAACAATTGTCAATTTCGATGATGGTATTATTGGATAACT
>NZ_CAXSKS010000007.1:0-69170 GCF_964238105.1 Coprococcus sp. HPP0074
GGTGGCTCAGTTGGTTAGAGCGCCGCCCTGTCACGGCGGAGGTCGAGGGTTCGAGTCCCTTCCGGGTCGCTTGTATCAAAAGATACATAATTTCATATCCCATGGGATCATAGCTCAGCTGGGAGAGCATCTGCCTTACAAGCAGAGGGTCATAGGTTCGAGCCCTATTGGTCCCACTTAGCAGATAACTGCTGAAATGCCGGCGTGGCGGAACAGGCAGACGCACAGGACTTAAAATCCTGCGGGACTTATACTCCCGTACCGGTTCGATTCCGGTCGCCGGCATTACACCAAAAGGTGTAATAATTAAATATTGTGTGGGCGTAGCTCAGCTGGATAGAGCGTTTGGCTACGGACCAAAAGGTCGGGAGTTCGAATCTTCTCGCCCACGCTTAAACCCCTTATTGAAGTATTGATAAGGGGTCTTTTATATGCTGATGTTTGAATGAAACAAAAGATTTAGATTATAGCATTAGAAATAGACAAAAAATAAAAAATACATGGAAAAAATACAACAAATATAGTATAATAGATACAAGAATCAGATAATTAATCAGTCATTAAAAGGCGGTGATTTTTATGACGAAGAACACGATTATTACAATTGGCAGACAGTTTGGAAGCCAATCTGGCAATGGGCGGATATAACGATTTTATGGCAAACGCTGAGTTTTATGCACCTGTTGGAAGAGATCTCTATGCGGTACAGTCTGCGATTATCAAGAAGCTTGCACAGAAGGGATCCTGTGTGATTGTTGGAAGATGTGCAGATTATGTGTTAAAAGATTATCCGGGATGTATTAATGTATTTATTTGTGCTTCCAAAGAAGACCGGAAAAACCGTGTCATGGACAAGTATCATTTATCAGAAAGAAAAGCAGCGGAAAAGATGAAGAAAATTGATCGAGAGAGAAAGTATTACTATGAAACCTATTCCGGAAAGGAATGGGGCAGCATTCAGTCTCATCAGATTCTTATGAACAGCAGTCTTCTGGGAAAAGAAAAAATTGTAGAATATCTGGCAGCTTTGTATAAAGAACAGCAAGAAGAATAATATTGCTGTATAAAGGAGTAATGGGATAGATAGAACAGTTCCATTCAAAGTAGAAGTGAAAAAGAATACATAAAAAGAATTTTACAAAATTTAAGAGGAAACCGGCAGTTTGCTGGTTTCTTTCTTTGAGCGAGCAGCTTTTGAGAATAAACATAAACAATAGTAAAGGTGAAAGTATGGAGAAGAGAAAAAGAGAGAAAAAAATAACGATGACAGAAGGAAGTATTATTAAAAGTATTATGCTATTTTCGATTCCGCTTTTAATTGGAAACTTGTTCCAGCAACTGTATAATACAGCAGATTCCGTCATTGCGGGAAACTTTATTGGGAAAGAAGCGCTGGCAGCGGTAGGATCAAGCAATTCCTTGATCAATTTGATCATTGGGTTATTCATTGGCATATCTACGGGAGCAGGTGTGATCATTGCACAATATTATGGGGCAAAAGATGAAGAAAAAATGCAATGGGCAGTTCACACATCGATGATGCTCAGCATTATCGGAGGGATTCTCCTGACATTTATCGGAGTATTTTTATCGCCGCAGATTCTAAAGGCGATGGGAACTCCTCCGGAAGTAATGGAACAATCCGTAATTTATCTTAGAATTTATTTTATGGGTTCTCTTTTTAATATTACATACAACATGGGGGCAGGGATTTTAAGAGGTGTCGGAGATTCTAAGCGTCCACTCTATTATCTCTGCATTACGTCAGCGGTCAATATTTTGCTGGATATTTTGTTTGTTGTAGTCTTAAGGATGGGCGTAAAAGGGACAGCGATTGCCACAGTTATTTCACAGATTATTTCGGCAGTACTTGTTGTCTCGACCTTGTGCAGGGATGATGATATTTACCGTATGTATTTTCGGAAACTTCGGATAGATGTGAGAATGATGAAGAGAATCCTGGCAATGGGGATTCCAAGTGGACTACAGTCGGCAATCATTTCTTTTTCCAATGTGATCGTACAGTCCAATATTAATAGTTTTGGAGCAAATGCGATGGCGGGAACAAGCTCTTATATGAAGATTGACGGGTTCGTGATTTTGCCGATCATGAGTTTTGGTATGGCTGCAATGACATTTACGGGACAGAATATCGGAGCAGGGAAGTTCGATCGGGTAAAGAAAGGTCAGCATCGAACGCTATTGATCAGTGAGATTTACTCTATTTTAGCATGTTCGATTTTACTGATATTTGGGAAACAGCTTTTAACGATATTCTCTTCAGATCCGCAGGTAAATGCAAACGGGCATCTGATGTTGAAGACGGTGATGCCATTTTACTTTTTACTTGCAATCGCACAGGTGTATACAGGAGTTTTGAGAGGTGCCGGGCGGTCTATGGCCGCAATGCTTCTGATGGTGGGAAGTATGGTAGGAATCCGAATGCTTTGGGTAGGAATTATGACTTCGATCATTCCGAAGCTTTCCACGGTTCTGTGGGGATACCCGGTCTCATGGAGTGCGGCTGCACTGGGTGTGATCATCTATATGTGGAGAGTGGATTGGCTTCATCTCGAGAAAAAGAAAGAAAAACATAGTGCATAAAAAATGCGTCATGAAATGATAAGGGAATCATTTCATGACGCATTTTTATAAAAGTAAAAATTGGATTTATGCAAGCAAGGTATCCGCAAGTGATGCAAGAGCAACCTCTGTTTCGGGTTTTACAGTTGATTTTACAGTAATAACGTTCTCACAGATGGAGATATTTTTCAATGTCTCAAAGAATGCTTTCATCTGTTTTGCGGCCATTGGAGCCCAAGAACCATTTTCAATCAGAGCAACAGTACGTTTCTGGTAGTTCTTTGCCTTGAGGTGATGTAAGAAATCCTCCATACATGGGAACAGTCCACCATCATAAGTCGCACATGCGACAACAAGTTTAGTGAAACGGAATGCATCTGCCAGTGCTTTGGACATATCATCACGAGAAAGATCAGTCAGGACAACATTTTTCGCACCTTTTTCTTCCAGATCTTTTTTTAATAATTCAGCTGCTTTTCTTGTATTGCCATGGATGGAAGCATAGGCGATTAAAACACCATCCTCCTCAGGCTCATAGCTACTCCAAGTGTTATACTTTTCAATGTAATATCCTAAGTTTTCTTTTAAGATCGGTCCGTGAAGCGGGCAGATCATCTGAATGTCAAGTGCAGAAGCTTTCTTTAAGAGCGCCTGTACCTGCATGCCATATTTTCCGACAATATTCAGATAATAGCGTCTTGCTTCTTCAGCCCAGTCTTCCTCTGTGTCCAGAGCCCCAAATTTTCCAAATCCATCTGCAGAGAAGAGAATTTTCTCACTCTGCTCATAAGTAACCATGACTTCTGGCCAGTGAACCATCGGTGCCATAAAAAATTGTAATGTGTGGGTACCAAGAGAAATCGTGTCTCCTTCTTTCACAATAATGGAACGACCAGAGAGGTCTAAATCAAAAAATTGAGCGATCATATTGAAGGTCTTTGCATTCCCGATTACCTGGAGTTCTGGGAATTTTTCAATCAGAGTTGCAACGTTGGCTGCATGGTCCGGTTCCATGTGGGAAACAACAAGGTAATCTACTTTTTTTCCATCGAGGGCGGTGTCAAGATTTTGAAGCCATTCGTCTGTCGCGCGGGCATCCACAGTATCCATAACGGTAACTTTCTCATCCAAAATCAGATAAGAATTGTATGAAACACCATTCGGAATGACATACTGACTTTCAAAAAGGTCTAATGTTTTATCATCTGCACCAATGTAAATAACAGAATCTGAAATCTTTGTATCTTTCATAATATTCCTCCTACAAAACTATGTGATCTGTATTATAAGCTATCGTATCTGTTTGAAATAGGTGTATTCAAACAGATCTGCCGCAATCTATCCTTTATAGAATTACGCTGCAGAGACTAAATGAATATCTTGTATACAATAGTAAATTATATAACAGATATCGTTAGATTTCCACAAATAAATGTAAAATATTTATTTCGGACGGATTCTCATGGAAGAAAACAAAAGTTCTATGCAGAATAACGAAAAAGCAGTTGGAAAAACTTATGATTTTTTTACAAAAAACAGTAGACAAATTAGCGAAAAAATGACAAACTTAAAATAAGTAGAACGAAAAAGGACTTTAGTCCTTTTCGAGCTAATATTATTTCGATATGATACAAAAAGAGTTATTAAATATCAACAAATAAGGACGGAAAAAGAATGGAAAATAGGAGAATTTTTTTAATCGTACTGGATAGTTATGGGATCGGAGCACTTCCGGATGCAGCAGATTTCGGGGATGAAGGAAGCAATACATTAAAGACGATTACAGCTTCCAAAGCCTATGATACACCGAATATGAAGAAACTAGGCTTGTTTAACATTGATGGTGTGGACTGGATGAAAAAGGAAGAGAGTCCTGCTGGAGCGTATGGAAGGATGAAAGAGCGCTCTCGGGGAAAAGATACGACGATCGGACACTGGGAGATTGCCGGAGTTGTATCTCCAAAACCACTTCCGGTATATCCGAATGGATTTCCAGAAGAGATTTTAGAGAAGTTCCGGGAGGCAACCGGAAGAGAAGTGCTTTGCAATTTGCCATATTCAGGAACCGATGTCATTCGGGACTATGGTGAGGAGCATATGAAAACAGGAGCTTTGATTGTTTACACATCCGCAGATAGTGTATTCCAGATTGCTGCGCATGAAGAGATTGTTCCTGTAGAGGAACTTTATAGATACTGTGAGATCGCGAGGGAAATCTTATGTGGTGAGCATGGGGTAGGGCGTGTGATCGCACGTCCGTTTATCGGAGAAGCGCCGAATTTTCAGCGAACTGCAAACCGTCATGATTTTTCACTTCTTCCGCCGAGAGATACGATGCTTGATGCAATCTTAGAGGCAGGATATGATACTTATGGAATCGGAAAAATTTATGATATTTTCGCAGGCAAGGGGATTGCACACACACAGAGAATCCAGAATAATGTGGACGGCATGGAGAAGACACTTGAGATGCAGGAGAAGGACTTTAAAGGACTCTGTTTTGTAAATCTTGTTGATTTTGATATGATGTATGGCCACCGCAATGATATTGAGGGATATGCAAATGCTGCAACAGTTTTTGACAGACAGTTAAAAACATTCCTGGAGCGCATGAGACCGGAGGATATTCTGATGATCACAGCAGACCATGGATGTGATCCGGGATTTAGAGGAACAGACCACTCCAGAGAGCATACACCGCTTTTGATCTGCGGGGAAGATATCAAAGAAAATGTAAATCTTGGGACAAGAGAGACATTTGCGGACATTGCTGCAACAGTATTGGATCTTCTTCATGTGGAAAATAATACAGACGGAACGAGCATGAAGGAACTTATTATAAAATAGTAACAGGGAAACAGTAGGAGAAAGGAAAAAGAAACGGAGGTAGGAGCGTGGAGTATGTAATCGAGATGAACCATATCACCAAACAGTTCGGGAATTTTAAAGCGAATGACGATATCACCCTGCAAGTGAAAAAGGGAGAAATCCATGCACTGTTAGGTGAGAACGGGGCAGGAAAATCCACACTGATGAGCGTTCTTTTCGGCCTGTACCAGCCGGAAGAGGGAGAAATCAAGATCAATGGGAAGGCAGTTAAGATCAATAACCCAAATGATGCCAACGATCTTGGAATCGGAATGGTACATCAGCATTTTAAATTGGTGCACAATTTTACAGTCCTTGAAAGTATTGTCCTTGGAAGAGAGACTACAAAATTTGGCACATTAAAGATGGATGCCGCAAGAAAAAAAGTGATGGAGCTTAGTGAAAAGTATAAATTTAAGATCGATCCAGATGCCTATATCTCTGACATTACAGTTGGAATGCAGCAGAGAGTGGAGATTTTAAAGATGCTTTACTGTGATAATGATATTTTGATCTTCGATGAGCCGACAGCGGTATTGACACCGCAGGAGATCCATGAGCTGATGAAAGTGATGAAACAGCTTGTGGCAGAAGGAAAATCCATTATATTCATTACGCATAAGCTGAATGAGATCAAGGAAGTGGCAAACCGGTGCAGTGTACTAAGAAAAGGGAAATATATCGGCACGATCGATGTGGCAGAGACTTCAAAGGAAGCAATGTCAGAGATGATGGTAGGACGAAAAGTTAATTTCCATGTGGACAAGCCGGAGAAAACGCCGGGAGAGCCGGTATTGGAAGTAAAGAATCTGACCATTGCCTCCAAGCATGAAGGGCAGCATGCAGTAAAAGATGTGTCTTTTGCGGTGCGTAAGGGAGAGATTCTCTGTGTTGCGGGGATTGATGGAAATGGACAATCCGAGTTAGTATATGGAATTACAGGATTGACTCCGATTGAAAAAGGACAGATTATTTTAAACGGAAAAGACATTACAAAAGAGAGCATCCGGCGTAAGTGTCTGGATGGAATGGCTCATATTCCGGAAGACAGACATAAAGATGGTCTGGTGCTTGACTTTTCGCTTCAGGAAAACCTTGTATTGCAGAGTTACTACACGGAACGGTTTCAGAAACATGGTTTTTTAAAATTTGATGCAATTCGGAAATATGCAAAAGGACTGATCGAGAAATTTGATATCCGTTCCGGTCAGGGAGAAGACAGCATTGTCCGGGGAATGTCTGGAGGAAATCAGCAGAAAGCAATCATCGCAAGAGAGCTTGACAGAGATCCAGAGATCGTTATTGCAGTGCAGCCGGTACGTGGTCTGGATGTTGGTGCGATTGAATATATTCACAAACAGCTTGTGGAGCAGAGAAATGAAGGAAAAGCAGTGCTGTTAGTGTCACTGGAATTGGATGAAGTAATGGATATCAGCGACCGTATCATCGTAATGTATGAAGGTGAGATTGTTGCAGATGTCAATCCAAAGGAAATTACGGTAGAGGAACTTGGTCTTTATATGGCGGGTGCGAAAAGGAGTGTGAAGAATGAAAAATAAATGGAAAAATATCTGGCGCGGAGACGGAATCGTCAATTTTAGTTCTTCCATTCTGGCGATTGTCTGTGGATTATTATTTGGATTTATTATTCTGCTGTCCAGCAATCCGCAGCAGGCATATTATGGATTTATGATGATCCTTCAGGGAGGATTTACAGACGGAATCCAGGGAATTGGGCAGATGCTTTATCTGGCAACCCCGATCATTATGACAGGGCTTTCTGTCGGATTTGCATTTAAGACAGGACTTTTTAACATTGGAGCATCCGGACAGTTTACCGCAGGAGCTTTTGCAGCAGTATTTGTCGGCGTGAAGTTTACATTTCTTCCACCGGGACTGCATTGTCTTGCAGCGCTTCTTGCAGCAATCCTTGCCGGAGCAATCTGGGGATTGGTACCGGGCTTGTTGAAAGCATTTTTCAATGTAAATGAGGTAATCTCCTCAATTATGATGAACTATATCGGAATGTATCTTGTAAATATGATGATTCAGAGAACAGTATACGATCAGGTAAAGAACCAGACTATGGCCGTTGCAGACGGGGCAAACCTTCCGAAAGCAGGGTTAGACAAATTGTTCCCGGGTACCAATATCAATATCGGTATTCTGATCGCAATTTTATGTGTGATTCTGATTTATATTATTTTGAATAAGACGACATTTGGTTATGAATTGAAAGCGTGCGGAAAAAATCCGAACGCAAGTAAGTATGCCGGAATCAATGCAAAAAAGAGTATTGTTCTTTCAATGGTGATCGCAGGTGCGCTCGCAGGGCTTGGCGGAGCATTGTTATACTTGGCAGATTCCGGAAAATACATGCAGGTACTTGACGTAATCGCACCGGAAGGATTTTCCGGAATTTCGGTTGCACTGCTCGGACTTTCCAATCCAATTGGAATCTTATTTGCGGGACTGTTTATCGGACATATTACAGTTGGCGGTTACAACATGCAGCTATTTGATTTTGCGCCGGAGGTTATCGATATTATTATTTCTGCGATTATTTACTGTGGAGCATTGTCGCTGTTATTTAAAAATCTGATCTACAAGATTCGCATGAGAAAATCTGCGAAAAAGAATAAGAAGGAGGGCAAATAATGAGTGTAGTATATTTTGTTATTCAACAGACGATGTATTTTGCGATCCCGCTTCTTATTGTAGCAATCGGGGCAATGTATTCTGAGCGAAGCGGTGTCATCAACATCGCAATGGAAGGTATTATGGTCATGGGAGCTTTTGTTGGAATTTTCTTCATCAATATTTTCCAGGACAGAATGAGTGGACAGAAATTATTATTGCTGGCAATCTTGATCGTAGCAGTTGCCGGAGGATTGTTTTCCCTGCTTCATGCGTTTGCTTCTATTAATATGAAAGCAGACCAGACGATCAGTGGTACTGCATTAAACTTATTTGCTCCGGCATTTGCGATTTTTACAGCGCGTATGATTCAGGGGGTACAGCAGATACAGTTTACAGATACATTTCACATTGATAAAGTTCCGGTACTTGGAGATATTCCGGTGATCGGGGATATGTTTTTCCAGAATTGTTATATTACAACATACATCGGAATCGGAATCTTTCTTGTGGCAGCTTATGTGATTAAAAATACAAGATTCGGTCTTCGTCTCCGCGCCTGTGGAGAGCATCCGGGAGCAGCAGATTCTGTCGGTGTAAATGTGGCGAAGATTCGTTATGCCGGGGTTATCATCTCTGGTGTACTGGCTGGAATCGGTGGGTTGATCTTTGTTATTCCGACTTCTACAAACTTTAATGCAAGTGTTGCCGGATATGGTTTCCTTGCAATTGCAGTGTTGATTTTTGGACAGTGGAGAAGTAACAAAATTTTAATGGCAGCATTTTTCTTTGGAATCATGAAGACATTGGCAAGTGCATACTCTGCAATTCCATTTTTGAAATCGTTGCCAATTCCAAACGAATTATATAAGATGATTCCGTACATTGCGACATTGATCGTATTAGCGTTTTCATCTAAGAACTCTCAGGCTCCAAGAGCAGAGGGAATCCCATACGATAAGGGAAGCAGATAATAGAAAGGAGTGGCAGACACCATGAGAATGTATGATCTGATCATGAAGAAAAGAAATGGTGAAGCACTGACAGAGCAGGAGATTCAGTATATGATCCGTGAGTATGTAGCAGGAGAAATTCCGGATTATCAGATGTCAGCGTTTTTGATGGCGGTTTATTTCAAAGGAATGACCGAGGAAGAGACACTTGCGATGACACAGGCTGTGGCGCATTCTGGAGAGATGGTAGATTTATCCGGAATCGAGGGCGTGAAAGTGGATAAGCATTCCACGGGAGGTGTCGGGGACAAGACAACTATGATTATTGCTCCGATTGTTGCGGCTTGCGGTGTGAAGGTTGCAAAAATGTCCGGAAGAGGACTTGGACATACAGGTGGAACAGTGGATAAACTGGAATCCATTCCGGGACTTCATACATCTCTTTCCAGAGAAGACTTTTTCAACGTAGTGAATCAGACCGGATTGAGTGTGATCGGACAGTCAGGAAATCTCGCTCCGGCAGATAAAAAACTGTACGCGCTCCGGGATGTAACAGCGACAGTGGACAGTATTCCACTGATTGCGGTATCGATCATGAGTAAGAAACTTGCAGCAGGAAATGACTGTATCCTTCTTGATGTAAAAACTGGAAGTGGTGCATTTATGAAGAGTATCGATGATTCTATCACACTTGCAAAAGAAATGGTAGCGATCGGAGAGAATGCCGGAAGAAAGACTGTGGCACTGATCACAGATATGGATATTCCACTTGGACATAATATCGGAAACAGTCTGGAAGTGATTGAGGCGGTAGAGACATTAAAAGGAAATGGTCCGGAGGATCTGACAGAAGTCTGTGTACATCTTGCATCGAACATGCTTTTCCTTGCAGGAAAAGGAACGCTGGAAGAATGCAGATCACTTGTGCGGGAAGTAATCGCAAATGGTGAGGCGTTAAAAAGACTTGCAGCAATGGTGGAAGCACAAGGTGGAGACAGCTCTGTGATCTTTGATACAGATAAGTTTGAAAAAGCGGCATATCAACATGAAGTACTCGCAAAGAAAAGCGGATACATTACATTTATGGATACAGAAAGCTGTGGGATTGCCTCTGCTATGTTGGGGGCAGGCCGTGAGACAAAAGACAGCCAGATTGATTTTGCAGCAGGAATCATCTTAAAGAAAAAAGTTGGAGATTACGTGGAGGCAGGAGAGCCTATGGCAGTCTTCTATGCAGATAAGGAAGAATTATTTGCAGCAGCAGAACTGAGATATCAGGCAGCTGTGACGATTGAAGATGAGAAAGCAAACGAGACTCCGCTTGTATATGCGAGAGTAACCAAGGATCAGGTAGAACGCCTTGCATAGCAATGTGTATAAAAAAATTAAGAAAGGAGAACGTGATGACAGAAAAGGAAATCATGAGACATGTGGATCACACACAGCTGAAAGCATTTGCCACATGGGAAGACATTAAGAAACTGTGCGATGAGGCAGTGGAATATCAGACTGCTTCGGTATGCATTCCGCCATGCTACATTCAGAGAGTGAAGGAGGCATACGGAGAACAGATCAATATCTGTACGGTCGTAGGTTTTCCACTCGGTTACAGTGTGACAGAGGCGAAGATCGCAGAGACAAAGAAGGCGCTGGAGGACGGTGCGTCTGAGATCGACATGGTCATCAATATTTCAGATGTGAAAAATGGTGATTATGCGGCGGTAGAAAAAGAAATTGCGGCATTGAAGGAAGTTGTTGGAGATAAGATCTTAAAAGTGATCATCGAAACATGCTATCTGACAGAAGAAGAGAAAATTGCAATGTGTAAAGCAGTAACAGCGGCAGGTGCAGATTACATCAAAACTTCTACTGGATTTGGAACAGCAGGAGCGACTATTTCGGATATTCGTCTGTTCAAAGAAAATATTGGTGAGCATGTGAAAATGAAAGCAGCCGGAGGAGTGAAGACGGTAGAAGATCTGGAAGCATTTCTTCAGGAAGGTTGCGATAGAATCGGAACAAGTTCCGCGGTAAAATTGATTCAAGGTCATAAGACGAATGAATATTAAAAAAGAAAAGGAGAACTTATTATGAAAAAGAAGATTTTAAGTCTGATCTTAGCAGGAGTCATGGTTATGAGCATGGCTGCATGTGCAGTAAAAAAACCGGGTGCAGAGGATACTGCAAAGGACGGTGACAAGAAAGATTCCAAGGGAGGTTATGAGCTGGCGCTGATCACAGACGTAGGAACAATCGATGATAAATCTTTCAACCAGGGATCATGGGAAGGTCTGGAAAAATATGCGAAAGAGCATGATATCACTTACAAATATTACAAACCAGCAGAAAAATCTGATGAGGCATGTTTAAATGCGATCGATCTTGCTGTCAAAGGTGGAGCAAAAGTGGTTGCAACACCAGGATTCCTCTTTGAGGTGCCTGTATACGAAGCACAGACAAAATACCCGGATGTATCTTTCATCATCATCGATGCACAGCCGGTAAAAGATGGGGAAGCAAAACTCGAAGACAATGTACTTTCTATTTTCTATGCAGAAGAGCAGGCAGGATATCTTGCAGGTTATGCAGCAGTAACAGAAGGTTACAGAAATCTTGGATTTATGGGTGGAATCGCAGTGCCGGCAGTTATCCGTTACGGATATGGATTTGTTCAGGGAGCAGATGCAGCAGCAAAAGATTTAGGTCTTGCAGCAGGTGATGTTTCAGTGAAATACACTTATGTAGGAAACTTTGATGCTTCTCCGGAAAACAATGCAAAAGCAGCAGCATGGTACAATGAAGGAACAGAATGTATCTTCGCATGTGGCGGTGGAGTTGGTAACTCTGTTATGAAAGCAGCAGAGACAGCAGGAAAAGTAGTGATCGGTGTCGACGTAGACCAGTCAGTAGAGTCTGATACAGTAATCACTTCTGCTATGAAGAATCTTGGAGATTCTGTATATGATGCAGTTGCAAGCTACTATGATGGAAACTTTGCAGGCGGAACAACTCTGAACTTAAGTGCAAAAGATGACGGAATTCAGCTTCCAATGGAAACTTCTAAATTTACAAAATTTACACAGGAAAAATACGATGAACTGTATGGAAAATTAAAAGATGGATCTATCAAAGTAGAAAATGATACTGTTGCAGAAGATGCAACAGGTGTTCCGGCAGAGATCGTAAAGGTAGAGCTGATCAAATAAGCATATGGAATGCAAATATTTATATCAGGTGCTTCCGTTTCTGAATGAGATTGACAAAAAGAAACGGGAGCGGTTTGAAGAGTATTTTTACAGTGCACCGGTGTGGCTGATGGATTCTTTTCAGATTGTAGAACTGGATGCCGGCGTGGTCTTTGTCAAAGAGAACACGCCGGTTGATACCATCTATATCATTGGTCGTGGAATGATCAAGGCGACAGATTACCGAATCTATGGGATCACTTATGACTTTATGAGATTTGAGGGAGTCTATGCGATGGGCGGGATGGAGGTTATCATGGATCTTGACCGTTATTGCACAACACTTGAAACAGTAACCCCTTGCACTATCGTAAAAATAGCAAAAGAAAAATATGCCCGCTGGCTGAATTCCGATATCCGTGCTCTGAAGCTGGAAGCGAAGATCATGGGACATTACCTGTTTGAACAGGGCAAGAACAGTCGGGCATTTTTATTTTTACAAGGAGCAGACCGGCTGGCATTCTATCTTGTGGAAACTTATACAAAATATGCAAAAAATGGCATTTTGTATGTGGACAGTACCCGTCAGGAACTTTCGGAATCTTCCGGGCTCTGTGTGAAGACGATCAACAGGGCGGTAAAGAAATTCGAGGAGAATGGATGGATCACGAGAAAAGGAAGTAAGTTCTATATAGACAGTGAACAGTACCAGAAAATGAATGCAGTCGTATCGGAACTGATAGAGAGGTAGAAGTATGAATCAGATTTATGAAAAATTGTTAAATTGCAGCAATGCAGTAAAAAGTAAAGTGAAATTTCAACCGGAGGTGGCTCTGATTCTCGGATCAGGTCTTGGTGATTATGCAAAAGAAATGCAGGTGGAGGAGTCGATTGAGTATTCTGAGATTGAAGGATTCCCAGTTTCCACAGTTGCAGGACATCAGGGAAGATTTCTTTTCGGATATGTAGAAGGGGTCCCGGTAGTGGCAATGCAGGGAAGAGTACATTTCTATGAAGGGTATCCGATGTCAGATGTAGTACTTCCGGTACGCCTGATGGGATTGCTTGGAGCAAAGACCGTTATTTTGACAAACGCAGCAGGTGGTGTGAACTTTAACTTCCAGCCGGGTGACCTGATGATGATCACAGATCAGATTACGACCGCAGTTCCGAGTCCGCTGATCGGTGCAAATCTTGATGAACTGGGACCGAGATTCCCGGATATGAGTGAAGTGTATGATAAGGGACTTCGTGAGATCATTAAACAGGCTGCAAGAAATGTAAAAGTTTCTATTCAGAGTGGTGTGTATATGCAGTTTACTGGACCAAGCTATGAGACTCCGGCAGAGATCAGAATGTGTCGTGCGCTCGGTGCGGATGCAGCCGGAATGAGCACTGCATGTGAGGCTATGGCAGCAAGACATATGGGATTGAAAGTATGTGGAATCTCCTGCATCACAAATATGGCAGCGGGAATGTCCAACCAGCCTTTGAATCACAAAGAAGTGCAAGAGACAGCAGATCGAGTGGCAAAAGAATTTAAGGCGCTTGTGACCGAGACGATTCGTCTGATAGGAGAACAATAGATGGATGAACGAGAACTGATCGAACATGCATACAGAGCGAGAGAGTATGCATATACCCCATACTCAGATTTTCGCGTAGGGGCTGCGCTTCTTACAAAGTCAGGCAAGTTATATTATGGCTGTAACATTGAGAGCGCATCTTACACGCCGACAAACTGCGCGGAACGAACCGCATTTTTCAAAGCGGTCTCAGAAGGTGAGCGGGAATTTGAAGGGATTGCGATTGTCGGAGGCAAAGGAACAGGGCGCAGCGGAAATGTATGTGCACCGTGTGGAGTGTGCAGGCAGGTCATGCAGGAATTTTGCAGACCGGATGAATTTTACATTGTGCTGGAAGATGGGAAAGGCGGATGGAACAAATATTTGCTGAAAGAATTACTTCCACTTGGATTTGGACCGGAGAATCTCCGATAGAAAACAGAATCAAAGAAAAATAAAACAGAAAGAGGTACAAGAATTTCACGCTTGTATCTCTTTCTGTTTTTGGAAATATTTTTTGATCAGATAAGCTTTTTCATCATCCAAAGCATATCTGTGTAAGAACCGTCGGCATATTTCATGCTATCAGGGAATGTGCCGTAGGTCTGAAAACCTAATTTTTGGTAGAGAGCGATAGCGGAGGTGTTATTTGCGGCTACTTCCAGTTCCGCCTGCTCGTATCCCAGTTCTCTGGCGACAGAAAGTATCGTACTTAACATCATCTGTCCGATCCCGCAGCCCCAATATTTTTGATACAGTGCGATTGCGATCTGACAGCGATGCTGATACCTTTTAAATGGACCAGCGTCGGAAAGAGAGCAGTTTCCGATATGGCAGCCGTCCGCTGTTGCGAGGAGCATCAGTTCCCGGGGATTATCGATCGTATTCTGAATAAAGCATTCTTCCTGCTCTGAGGTGAGATGAAATTCATCAGGCTCCCGGAGCAGAAAAGGAGTTTCAAAACTGGTGATCTTCATATAAGTGATTAGATTATCGGCATCTGAAATCTCGGCATTTCTGAGTGTGATGATCCTTCCGGTCTTATCTTCTTTTTTGATGGGAGTTATTCGCATACAACATTCCTCCTTGTCTGTTATTTGAAAATATTTGAATTATAACCCTAGGGGGATAAATGTGCAATGCAAATTTACAGAAGATTTTTCAGATGAAATCCCAGGAATGGAAATATTGATAAAAATAGAAGTGAAAAATCATGAAAAATAGATAAAATAATGATGAAAAATGTCAAAAAGAAATGAAAATTATCAAAAATAAGTAAAAATAAACAAAAGAAACGAAGTTTTACTTTACAATAAGTGCAAAATATACTAATATAAGGATATTGACAAACGAACTGGAGGGATATGATGAAAGGGAATGTGATCGTAGGACAGTCAGGAGGTCCGACAGCGGCAATTAATTCGAGCCTTGCTGGTGTTTACTGCACTGCAAGAGAGCGTGGGGCAAAGAAAGTGTATGGGATGCTGCATGGCATTCAGGGATTGATGGAAGGCAAGTATGTGGATCTTTCGGATTTTATCAGAAGTGATCTGGATGTAGAACTATTGAGAAGAACACCGGCGGCATTTTTAGGTTCCTGCAGATATAAACTTCCAGAGATTCATGAGAATCAGGAAGTTTATGAGAAGATTTTTGATATTCTTGAGGAATTGGATATTGAATGCTTTATTTATATTGGCGGAAATGATTCGATGGATACGATCAAGAAGCTTTACGATTATTCCATGGTAACGGGGCGTGGACATACGAATTTTCTTGGGGTGCCGAAGACGATCGACAATGATCTGGCACTGACCGACCATACACCGGGATATGGAAGTGCAGCAAAATATATCGGAACATCGGTAAAAGAAATTATCCGTGACGGACATAGCCTGCGCTATGAACACGGACTTGTTACCATCGTAGAGATTATGGGAAGAAATGCAGGTTGGCTGACAGGTGCAGCTGCACTGGCAAAAGGAGAGGACTGTGAAGGGCCGGATTTAATCTATCTGCCGGAACTTGTATTTGATGTGGACAAGTTTGTTGCAAAAGTGAGGAAGCTTTTGGAGAAGAAATATTCAGTTGTTGTGGCAGTTTCCGAGGGAATCAAGACCGCAGATGGAAAATATGTGTGCGAACTCGGTTCTAATGTAGATTTCGTAGATGCATTTGGACATAAGCAGCTGACTGGAACTGCAAACTATCTGGCATCGCTGATCGCAGGAGAGATCGGATGCAAGACAAGAGCCGTAGAACTTAGCACGTTGCAGAGAGCAGCATCGCATTCTGCTTCGAGAGTGGATATCCTTGAAGCGAGTCAGGTAGGTGGTGCGGCAGTGAAAGCCGGAGATGAAGGGGACAGCGGGAAAATGGTTGTCATGCTTCGGTTATCCGATGATCCATATCAATGTACAACCGAGGTAAAAGATGTGCACAAGATTGCGAACGATGAGCGTCTTGTTCCAAGAGAATGGGTAAATAAGGAAGGCACTTATGTGACAGATGAGTTTATCACTTATGTGCGGCCGCTGATTCAGGGGGATGTATCTCCGGTTATGGTAGATGGAATTCCGAGACATCTGTATCGACCGATTGATTAGTGAGAAACAAAGCAATGGAGTCTCTCCCGGCGGGAGACTCCTATAAGGATATTGAAATAAAATCATTCATTTTTTCCATCACTTTCGTGATGATTGACCGTTCTGTAAAAAACAGATTTCAAAATACAATTCGACAAATTCTGAAAAATCCAATAAAAATCATAAAGAAAACAAAGGAATATAAATTACATGGGCATAGGAAACATTCTGTGTACTGGAGAGAAAAGGAGGCATGTGTTTGGAGAAGAAGGAATACGATATTATTAAAATGGTACAGCATGGAAAATATTGTGAGCGGATCCAGGATACAATTTTCGGACAGACGTTGATCTATTGGCTGAAATATCACCCGCAGACAGCGAAAGAGGAATTGTGGAATCTTATGCGAAAGATGCTTCTGCAGATCACATGGTTTCATAAATACGGAGAAAAACAAACTTATGGTTACTTAAGTCCATACAGCGTCATTGTAAAGGAGGACGAAGAGATTTATCTTTTGGATCTGGAGGCCGAAGGAAGCAGAGAAACGGTACGTCAGATTCAAAGCCGGACGGTGCGGAAATACTTCTCAAATCCCGAAATTTACAGGCAGAAAGGAATCTGTGAGGCAGTAGATATTTATAGTTTTGGCAGAACACTTCAATATATGTTGTCCCAAAGTGAGCCGGATCCTCCATTGACAAAAAAGGAAGAATACCAGTTGGAAAAGCTGATCAAGAATTGTCTGAAGGCAGATGGAGAGAAGGGATATATTACTTTTCCTATGGTGGAGAAGCATTTCCCGAAATTAAGATCCAGGCGAAAAAGAGAAATAGAAAAGAAAATGCCAGTGGTTGCCCTTGGCTGTGCAGTGATGGTCATCTTTGGAAGCGCGGTTGGAAAAAGGATGACAGATCAGTCAAAAGAGAAGGGAGAAATCATACAGGCAGATGAGGCAAGGGAGCAAGAGGGAGCGACCTTAGAAAATTTCGGATATACAGAGAAACTAGAAGAGGTTGTTTGGAAAATTTCAGAGCGGGAGCAAACAATAGATGGACAGGTACTTGCGTTAGAAATTTATTTAAAGGAGAGTGGTAGGGGAGCGGAAAAGGAAGAGGCATTTCTCTGTCTGGCACAGCGGTATGAGGAGAATGATCGGATAGATGATGCAGCGGAGATCTGCAGGAGAGGAAGAAAGGTGCTTCCACAGTCAAAGTTGCTTGCGCTTACATATTTGGAGATTTTATGGAATGTGGAGGGATTGGAGCCTGAGATGAAAGCACAGGTGACAAAGGGGATCCTAACGGAATTACCAGAAATTCAGGAACAAGAACAGTTTAAAATATTGAAAAGAGCATACGGATTCTAAATTTTATTTTCAGGACAAAGACATAAAAACTCCCTAAAAAGGGAGGATGCCAGATGGTATAAAACGCATCTGGCATGTATTATGAAAAAGTTTTTCTAAAAGTATGTGAATACTGTTAACGTCTGTTTCAAATGTTGTTTCATTTGATAGTCTTAGTATATGACATAGAAATGAAGAAACCGTGTGAATCAAATGAAAAAAATTTGAAAGAAATATGAACAAAATGTGAATGGCAACAAGTTATCGACGGAAAGCAAATGCCGGGAGTCCGTTTTCAAATGGAACCTCAACGTTTCCCTGAATCAGTGGCAGTGCATAGCGGATAAAATCTTCACTGATGTCAGAACCATCGTTTGTAATCCAGGAAAGAGGAACTCCTTTTTCTTTGTTGCAGATGTTGTTTACATCGGCGGTTGTGTAGGTGAGTTTATAAGGATTGTCATTTGTTCTCTGGAAAGATACCATTTTTCCTGTTTCCCCTAGAAGTGCAGCCTGTACACCATAAGTTCCTGCGCAGACAGCCTCATCTAGGTCGGCAGCAGAGAGACAAGCAGAAGAGCATCTCTGGCTGACATTGAGTTCTACAGAGCGAACTTTAATACCAAGACGTTCTTTTACGAGGTTTTCAAGATATTTTCCAGAACCTGTGAGCATCTTGTGACCGAAGTTGTCCACTCCGACATCGCTTGCATATTCACACACAAATGTACCATTGCCGTCGTTGATTCCTTCGGAGATACATACAACAAGGTTTGGTGTTGTCTCGAGTGCCTTTGATACTTTTTCAATGAAAGCATCCTGGTCAAAAGCGACTTCTGGAAGGTAGATCAAAACCGGGTTATCTTTTTCAAATTTGCGGGCAAGGACACTGGCAGCAGTCAGCCATCCGGCGTGGCGCCCCATGATTTCCACGATTGTGACGGATTTTTTATTGTCGTAGACCGAAGCGTCGATGGCAATTTCACGGACAGTAGAAGCTACATATTTTGCAGCGCTTCCAAAGCCAGGTGTGTGGTCGGTTTCCACAAGGTCATTATCGATCGTTTTTGGAATCCCGATGAAACGGATATCACTCTGGATAGAGGCGGCATAGCGAGAAAGCTTGCTGACAGTGTCCATGGAGTCATTTCCACCAATATAGAAGAAGCATCCAATGTTTCTGTCAGAAAATTTCTCAAACAATTGAGGATAAACAGCATCTGTAAGATTTTCCGGCAGCTTATAGCGGCAGGAACCCAAGTATGCTCCCGGTGTTGTGCGGATTCGCTCTAATTCCCCGTTTTCTGAAAGTGGACGCATGTCAATCACCTGATCGTTTAAAAATCCTTCAATCCCATTGATCATTCCAAAGACTGTCTCGATGGCATCTGTCTGACGGAGTCCTTCCGTTACAACACCGTAAAGGCTTCCATTGATTACAGCGGTTGGTCCGCCGGACTGTCCTACAATTATATTTTTCATGTAAATTACCTCCAAAAAATGATTATGCTTCTACTATATCGGAAATATCAGGAATTTACAATATAGCTGTTGGAAAATGTCAGGAAATGGATTATACTATGGAAAGATTGAAAATAGATGAGGTGAACGAAATGAAATATTTATCCATTGCGATTCCATGTTACAATTCGGAGGATTATATGGACCGGGCAATACAGTCTCTTCTTCCGGGGGGAGAAGATGTGGAGATTATTATTGTAAATGACGGATCGACAGACCACACGTTAGAGATTGCAAGAAGGTATGAAAAAGAATATCCGACCATTGTAAAAGTGGTGGACAAAGAAAACGGAGGCCACGGGGATGCAGTGAATGAAGGGCTGAACCATGCATCCGGTATGTATTTTAAAGTGGTAGACAGCGACGACTGGGTAGAAGAGACGGCGCTTGAGAAGATTCTGGATGTATTGAAGGGATGGTATCAGCAGGGAAGTCTGACGGACATGCTCATCTCTAATTATGTATATGAAAAGGTTGGAGTGAAGAATAAGAAAGTGATTCATTACCGGAATGTACTTCCGCAGGATCACATCATGACATGGGGGGATATCGGAAGATTTCGTCTGTCGCAGTATATTTTGATGCATTCTGTGATTTACCGGACAGAATTATTGCGTAATTGTGGATTGAAGCTGCCAAAGCATACATTTTATGTAGATAACATTTATGTGTACTATCCTTTGCCGCATGTTACATCACTATATTATCTTGATGTTGATTTTTACCGGTACTTTATCGGAAGAGAGGATCAGTCAGTCAATGAGAAAAATATGATCAAACGTATTGATCAGCAGCTTTATGTGACAAGGACGATGATCGACATGTATTCTATGCGGAAAATTTCCAGCAGGAAGCTGAGAAATTACATGATCAACTATCTTGCGATTATGATGACAGTATCTTCGATTATTCTGATCCGCTCTAAGACAGAGGAAAATCTGGAAAAGAAAAAGGCGCTCTGGAAGTATCTGAAAGAAGTAGATTATCGGGTATATTGGAAGATTCGGTATAGTATTCTTGGACAGACGATGAATCTTCCGGGAAATTCCGGAAGAAAAGTATCGGTGCTTGCGTATGAGGTGGCGAGAAGGATCATCGGATTTAATTAACATGCGGTCATTTTTATTTCTTGTTGTGTTGGAAATATATTCGTTGTGCAAAGAGCATTAGAGAAGAAAATGGAAAAGAATGTATAAAAGACGGTGCCTGGTAACATACTTCTGAGTGTAACGATGGGAGAATCGTGAAATTGTGAGAAGAAAGAGGTAGGAAACTATGGCACAGAGTTTGAAAAACAGTAGAACAAAGGAAAATTTGATGAAAGCATTTGCGGGAGAGAGTCAAGCCAGAAATCGCTATACCTTTGGAGCAGAGCTTGCGCGCAGGCAGGGGCTATATGCAGTCGAAAAGATATTCTTATTTACAGCGGAGCAGGAACGGGAACATGCAGAGCGTTTCTATGAGCTGTTGAAAGAGATGACAGGGGAGACGCTCGAAATTCAGGGAACTTATCCGATTGACGACAACGAACAGATTCTTGGGGCTTTGAAGGCGGCTCAACATAATGAATTCGAGGAAGCAGATGATGTGTATCAGGCTTTTGGAGAGACCGCAAAGGAAGAAGGATTTTTAGAGGTTGCTTCTGCGTTCTTTCAGATTGCAGAGGTAGAAAAACTTCACGGGAGAAGATTTGCCAAAGTGGCAAGACTTTTGGAGGATGGTTCTTATTTTCAGGCGGCAAAAGAAGGAAAATGGATGTGTCTGAACTGTGGGCATATCCATTCCGGAAAACAAGTTCCGGAAATCTGTCCGTTGTGCAGGCATGAGAGAGGATATTTTATCCCACTGTCACTTGCACCGTATACAGGAGCGTTGACAGGAAGTGAAATGGAAGAGTAAAACGGAAGAATTAAAAAAGCAAAGGTATTTTTACCATCCTATCTGAATAAAGTGTGATGGGGTGATCATATGGCAGACCAGAAAATTGAAAATTTATTGAATCTGGCATTGAGTGCAAGTGAAGAAGAACGAGAAAAATCTTTGGAGTTGGATGTGGGATACTACCCGGTTGCACGAACGTGGGAAGTGATCATAAAATATTCGGGAACGCTTGGGCAGGTTAGAGAAATTGCAGAGAGTGTTGTAGAATTGAGTAATGAGTTTGCCATTGTGACTGTCCGGGAAGATCGTCTGGAAGCGCTGGCGGGGATTGAGGCGGTAGAGTATATAGAGAAGCCCAAGCGATTGTTTTTTCAAGTGGAAAATGGAAGAAGAGTGTCCTGTATGACTTCGGTGCAGATCCGACCGCCAAAACTTTATGGGACCGGTGTGCTTGTGGCAATCATTGATTCAGGGATTGATTATGCAAATCTAGATTTTCGGAATGCAGATGGAACGACAAGAATTTATGCACTCTGGGATCAGACAATTCCCGGAAATCCACCGGAAGGCTATGTGCAGGGAACAGAATACACGCAGGAGAAGATCAATGAGGCGCTGCAGCAGGAGAACCGGACAGAACGAATGAAAATTGTACCAAGTGAAGATCGATCTGGGCATGGAACTGCTGTGGCGGGAATTGCAGCAGGAAATGGAAGAGGAAGTAAAGGAGCCCGCTATCAGGGAGTTGCATCTGAGAGCGGGATTCTTGTCGTCAAGCTCGGTACACCGCGGGAGGAAGGATTTCCAAGAACGACCGAACTGATGCAGGCAATTGACTATGTGGTAAAGAAGGCTCAGAGAGCAGGAAGACCTGTCGCAATCAATATCAGTTTTGGAAATACATATGGTTCACACACCGGCACAAGTTTGTTGGAGCGGTTTATTGCGGATATTGCAAACTTGTGGAAGAGCGTGATCTGTATCGGTATGGGAAATGAAGGTGCAAGTGCGGGGCATACTGCAGGAATCCTTAAAGAGAATACGGAAGAGCGGATTCCGCTTGCGGTACAGATGAAGGAGACGGCAATCAATGTGCAGATTTGGAAAAGTTACCATGACATTGTTGATATCTCTCTGATTTCTCCGGCAGGTGTGCAGATCGGACCGATACCAGAGGTAATCGGTACACAACGTTTTGTGGTCGGAGATACGGAAATTCTGCTGTATTATGGCGAGCCAAGTCCGTTTCATGTCTCACAGGAGATTTTTATCGAGTTTCTTCCAAAAGATTCGTATATTACGCCGGGCATATGGCAGTTTGTTCTGACTCCAAGAAAAATTGTGACAGGGGAATATGACTTATGGCTTCCGAGTGAGAACGTCTTGAACAGGGGAACTGCATTCCGCTACCCGACCGAGAGGGGGACATTGACGATCCCGTCGACTTCACAGAGAGTGATCAGTGTGGGAGCATACGATTCATTGACGTTTGCCTATGCAGATTTTTCGGGAAGGGGAGGACTTGAAGGAGAAAGTAAACCGGATCTTGTGGCGCCAGGAGTAGATATTACAGCGCCGACACCGTCCGGAATTTATCAGACATTCACCGGAACATCGTTTGCTACACCATTTGTTTCTGGAGCGGCGGCACTTATGATGGAGTGGGGAATCGTGAGAGGGAATGATCCGTATTTATATGGAGAAAAAGTAAAGGCTTATCTCAGGAGAGGCGCAAGACCATTGCCAGGATTTACAGAATATCCAAATCCGCAGGTGGGATATGGGGCATTGTGTCTGAGAGATAGTCTGCCGCTCTAGAAACAGCCATCGAATTGCTGAAGGGAAAAAAGGTTCTTGTATAAATTTCATCGACAAAATTCTACCAGAACAGCCAGGCGGCTTACTTTTTTATGATATGAAAATGCTTATCGGTATGTCGGTTTTTCTATTGAAAACAGCACGTTCTGGCCTTTTAAACAAGGAGAAAACAGTGAAAATAACACTGTAAAAAGGCAGTGTCGAATGTTGTCCAGAGTATCGAAAGAGTGAGGAGAAAGGTATTGACTTTGTGGATATTTAGTATCATAATACTGAATAGACACAACATATTGTAGAGAAAGGGCGATAGACAGGATGATTAGAAGTATTATCAAAAGGGACGGCCGCGTGGTACTGTATGACGAAAGCAAGATTGCATCGGCTATTTTAAAGGCGATGGAGGCAGCAGGTGAAGGAGATGCGACAGATGCTGCAAATGTGGCAAACGATGTACAGAGTAAGCTTGAAAAGTTGCCGGAAGATATGCCTCCTCAGATCGAGCAGGTGCAGGATACGGTAGAGCGGGCTCTGATGAAGAAAGGGTTTGAGGAGTCGGCGAAGAAATTTATTTTGTACCGGGCACAGAGAACACATATCCGAGAAGCAAACACAAGCCTGATGAAAACAATCGATGAGATTACGAATATAGATGCGCGCGAGAGCGATATGAAGCGTGATAATGCGAATATTGACGGAAATACTTCTATGGGAAGCATGCTCCAGATAGGAGCGGCAGGAGCGAAAAATTACAATGAGGCATATTTGCTGACACCGGAACAGGCGAAGGCGTACCGGGAGGGAGATATTCACATCCATGATTTTGACTTTTATTCACTGACAACTACTTGTACGCAGATAGATATTGAGAAACTATTTCAGGGGGGATTTTCTACCGGACACGGAGTGATCCGGGAACCACAGTGTATTCAAAGTTATGCGGCGTTGGCGGCGATTGCGATCCAGTCAAACCAAAACGATCAACACGGAGGACAGAGCATTCCAAACTTTGATTACGGACTGGCGAAGGGAGTGGCAAAGTCATTCCAAAAAATTTATAAAAAGCAGCTTACAGAAGCGGTGGAGGATCTGGCTGATCTTGAGGATGAAGAAGTACAGATTACGCAGATGTTAGATGAACTAAAGCAGACAAAAGAACTGTTTCCACGGCTAAAACAGGAGGAAGAAGTATTTGATCGTGCGGTACAGCAGAAGCTTTGCGAACGATATCATTTTACAGAAGAAAAGGCAGCACACATTACTGAGAAAGTCAGAAAGCGTACCGAGAAATATACGGAGCGCGACACTTATCAAGCGATGGAAGGATTTGTACATAATCTGAATACGATGCATAGTCGTGCAGGGGCGCAGACCCCGTTTTCTTCTATCAACTACGGGACAGATACAAGCCCAGAAGGAAGAATGATCATCCGGAATGTACTGCTTGCAACAGATGCAGGGCTGGGAAATGGGGAGACATGCATTTTCCCAATTCATATTTTTAAGGTGAAAGAAGGGGTCAATTATAATGAGGGAGATCCAAACTATGACCTATTCCGATTAAGCTGCAAGGTAAGTGCAAAAAGGCTGTTCCCGAATTTTGTATTTCTTGATTCGCCATTTAATCTTCAGTATTACAAACCAGGGCATCCGGAGACGGAAGTTGCTACCATGGGCTGCCGTACTCGTGTGATGGGGAACGTATACGATCCAGAGCACGAAATCGCGTATTCAAGAGGAAATCTTTCCTTTACTTCGATTAATCTACCTCGTCTTGCAATTGAGAGCAAAGGAGACGAGAAAGTATTTTATCAGAAATTGGATGCAATGTTGGAACTAGTTGCGAGACAGTTGATGGATCGCTTTGAGATTCAGGCAAAGAAATGTGTATATAATTATCCATTCCTTATGGGACAAGGTGTGTGGCTGGATTCGGAAAAACTAGGACCAAACGAGGAAGTCCGGGAAGTGTTAAAACATGGGACACTATCGATTGGATACATCGGTCTGGCAGAGACTTTGACGGCACTGTATGGAAAGCATCATGGGGAAAGTGAAGAGATGCAGCAGAAAGGGCTTGAGATTATCGGTCATATGCGGGCATTTACGGATGCGAAAGCAAAAGAAACTAAGATGAATTATACGTTGCTTGCGACACCGGCAGAAGGCTTGTCCGGAAGATTTCTCCGGATGGATCAGAAACGTTATGGGAAGATACCGGGGGTGACAGACAGAGAGTATTATACAAATAGTTTCCATATTCCGGTCTGGTATCCGATCTCCGCGTACGAGAAGATCAGAAAAGAAGCTCCTTATCATGCATTGTCCAATGGTGGTCATATCAGTTATGTAGAACTGGACGGAGATACTGCAAAAAATGTGGAGGCATTCGAGAGTGTGATCCGCTGTATGCACGATGCCGGAATTGGTTATGGAAGTGTCAATCATCCGGTAGACCGTGATCCAGCCTGTGGATATGTAGGTGTGATCGATGATGTGTGCCCAAGATGCGGACGGAGGGAAGGAGAGCCGATCAGTGACGAAAAGCTGAAAGAACTGAGAAAGCTATATCCGGAAATGCCGCAATTTTGCGGATGCAGATAGTACGAAAAGAGAATATTTTCAGGAAAAGGCAGCAGATATTTTGACAATAGATAGGTTAGTGAAAGGAAGGATTTAGTATGGAAGAAAGATGTACGATTGGAAAAGATGTAAAATTTGAGAGGATCAGAAGAATTACGGGATATCTTGTGGGAACAATGGACAAGTGGAATGATGCAAAAAAAGCAGAAGAGAGAGACAGAGTAAAACATGGACTGGGACAATAGAAAACTAAGGATTGCGGGAATCGCCGGGGACAGTATTGTAGATGGCCCCGGAATCCGCATGACATTGTTCGCACAGGGATGCCCCCATCACTGTCAAGGATGTCATAATCCGGAAACGTGGGAATTTGACGGAGGAACCTGGTGGACGACAGACGATCTTGTCAAAGTAATTGAGGAAAATCCTCTTGCTAAGGGAGTTACATTTTCTGGCGGGGAGCCATTTAGCCAGGCGGAGGCATTTGCAGAGCTTGCAGGAAAATTAAAGAACCGGGGATACGAAGTGGCGAGTTATTCGGGATTTACTATGGAAGAACTTTTGCGGGGATCCCGAGAGCAGCGGATGCTTTTAGAGAAATTGGATGTACTGATTGATGGACCGTATATCGAAGAGCAAAGAAGCCTGTCACTTGCGTACCGGGGGAGCAGAAATCAGAGGATCATAGATGTTCCTGAAAGCCTCAGAACCGGAGAGATCACGGAAATTGTTTCGGGGAGATGGCAGGGAGAATATTAGGAAAATACGTCTTGCAGAGAGAAAAAGTGAATTCTCTTACAAGGCGTATTTTTTTAGGATCAGTCCACAGTCGTCCATGTATGCCCGGTATGTTTTAAAAATACATTCAGTATATCTTCTGTACGTATTTTCAGACTGGATGTGTTGATGCAAGGGTGGCAGCCGATATATTCGTTGTCCAGTAATTCTTTATCGATGACCAGATGTACGGCGTGGTTGCTGTCGTTCATCAGTCCCAGAACGCTGACAGATCCCGGTGTGATGTTCAGATATTGTTCCATATATTCTGCCTCGGCGAAAGAAAGGCGGGAGGTACCAAGCTGTTTTGAGACATCTTTCGTCTTAAACTTTTTTTTGCCAGGAATCATCAGAAGGTAAAAAGCAGTTTTCTGCCGGTTTATTAAAAATAAGTTTTTGCACATGGACACGCCAAGAAGCATGTCGATGTTCTCGCAGGCTTCCATTGTCTCGGTGACTGCGTGATCTACGCGTTCGTAAGGGATGGAAAGTTCATCTAGAAGAGAATAGACGGCCATTTCCTTTGGGAGCCGTCCTGTTTTATCCGGTGCGGTTGTATAAAGTTGATTACTGATGTTGCTTATATTCATTTCAAATTCTCCTTCCAAAGATAACATTAGAAAATATCATGATCGAATGTTAGAATATTATAGCACTTTATCGGAGTATTTGTAAAAAAATGTAAAAGACAGTATAGATTTTCAGTGAAAAATGATAAAATAATAAAAAGTGTCAGTAGGAGTTGAAAAAGAAAATGATACAGGTATCGAATCTGGGAAAGCGTTATGGGAAAAAAACAGTTCTTCAAGAGATTAGTTTTACGGCACAATGCGGGGAGTGCGTAGCCGTTGTCGGCAGAAACGGCTGCGGCAAGACAACACTGATGCAGATTCTTGCAGGAGTATTGAAACCAGATGGAGGAGAGATTCGCTATTTTGGGAAAGAACCGTTAAAGAACTTCCACTATTATCAGGAATATTGTGGGTATGTGCCTCAGGATCTGCCATTTCTGGAAGAACTGTCTGTGAAAGACAACTTGAAATTATGGGGCGTGGACCGATCGGCACAGTATGAGTGGATCATAAGAGCATTTGATCTTAGAGAAATCATGAAAATGCCGGTGCAGAAGCTTTCCGGAGGAATGAAAAGAAGACTCAGTATTGCCTGTGCTCTTGCAAAGTGGCCGCCGATTCTACTTTTGGATGAGCCTACTACAGCGTTGGATCTCTATTATAAAGATAGGATCCAATCCTGGATCAGAGAATATAAGAAGATGAATGGCATTGTGATCATGACGACACACGATGAGAAGGAAATCATGGAGAGTGACAAATGTCTGGTCATGTGTGAGGGATATTTGCGCGAAACAGGAACAGAATCCAGAGAGATTGAACAGATTAAGAGAATGATGGGGATGAGACTGGAAGATTTTTCAAGAATCTGACAAAAACAAAAGAAAAAGGAAGAGAGGACATAAGAGATGAAGAAATATGGAAAGAGGATGCAGTTTGACCCGATGACAGGAGAACCGATTGATCCAGAAGCAAAATTTGATCCGATGACTGGAAAACCACTGTATAGCAACAATGGAAAACAGGGAAAAACAGGAAAGAAGATTGCAATCATCGGAGGGGTAACAGCGGTTGCAGCAATTGGATTGACTGTATTTGGAGCTGTGAAAAGCGGAATTTTTTTCAGCGATAGCACAAAGGTATTGATGGCCACGGCAAATACGGTAAGGGACATGGAGTATTTTTCGGATATAGTAAAATCCGCAGAAATCCTTTCTTCCGGAAAATATACAACAACGATTCATGCCGGACTAGAAGACACGGAAGCAGAAGCACAAATACTTAGGGGAAAAGCAAAAGTTCAGATAGCCGCACAGGTGGAGTTTCCCGATTCTGATCAGGTAAGTGCACTTGCAGAGTTAAATGAGAGGGAAGCCAGACTAGAAGTGCCAGTGCTCAGTGATAAAATGTTTGCTTATAATTATAGAGAAGAGAAAGGCGGATATTTGGCAGATGAGGGAGTGCTGGAAAATGTTGATGAAGTGTTACAGTTGGCAGGACAGGCTTTAGGGGAAGAAAAAGATGTTCAGAAAATGTGGAAGGAGTTGGTTTCTTCCCTGTCCGAGGAATGGAAAGAAGTAGAAGTTGTCAGAAGGAATCCGGAAGAGTATGAAGTAGATGGAAAATTCAGAAAATGCAAAGGTTATACGGTATCACTCACGGAAGAAAATATGGAAGACTTACTTTCAGTGACAGAAGATATAGTGACAGATTACTATGATAGTAAACTTTGTGAAGAGATGTTGTCGAATATCTTTTCAGAGTTGGAGTATATTATAGAGGATATGCCGGATGTAGATGTAACATGTTATGTATATAAGAATAAACTGGCGGCAGTCGGACTGGAAGTAGATAGGAATGAGATGGAGATTCAGTTTCTTGGAGGAAAGACGAGATTTCAGAATATGGAGATCTCTGTTGAGGATGAGACTGTCATAGAGGTCGAAGGAGAGACGGAAGGGTCTGCAGAAGTTACGACAGTCTATATCGAAGGGGAAGAGGCTCTGGAAATGGAATATGATAGAAAGTCCGGAGAATATAAAATCGAAGTACCGCAAGCGGATATGGAAATGTCAGGTGTATTTCTGGCAGATAAGAAAAAAATGGAATTGTCAGCAGAGACAGTGGAAGTATATGGAAATCGGCTTGATGTAGATTGTTTGCTGTCCATCCGTAAAGGTGCGGAGTTCCGCGAATTTGAGGGGGATGTCTTTGATGTCGGAGAGGCTTCCAAATCAGAGTTAGAAGATCTCGGAGAAGAACTTATGGAACAGATCGAGGAAGATGAGAATCTGGAAGATTTCTTGTATGAACTTGATTATTATCTTTAGAATGATGTTATGCTATGAGAAATTTGATCGTATATCTGGAACTAGAATGGAAAAGATCGCTGAAAGTACTTGGTAAATCAGCTGTGAGTCTGCTTGTGATTCTGTGCATTATCATTGGAGGCGTGTTTGGAATCAGTTATGTATTGTTTCATTTCCAGATTTTTGAGCCGATACAGGTGGCGGTAGTGATTCCGGATACGGAAGAGGAGTCAAAGGTGATTGCCCGGTTTCTTGCGGGAATGGAAAGTGTGCGGAATATCTGCAGATTTGAATATATGGAAGAGAAACAGGTAAGGACTGCGGTCTGGGAAGGAAAGGCTCAGGCAGCAGTGATATTGCCGGAAGATTTTTATCAGGATATCTATGAGGGAAATCCGGCAAAGGTGATACTTTTGTTTCCGGAGGAGATGGACTTGGATACAGCCATTTTCAGAGAACTTTTGGAGGATGGAGTTTCGATGATCAGAACAGCGGAGGCGGGAGTATTTGCGGCGATGGATACCGGAAAAGTGTATGAGACGGAGATGGAATCGTATGAGATTGCCGAGTTTATTTCCTATAAATATATCGGCAATGCTTTCCGGCGTGGGGAGCTGTTTCAGGAGAGTATTTATTCCCCTGTAGGAAATCTAGAGTTGTCTGAGTTTTATGCAGCAGCAGTATTGGTAGTTTTTCTTCTGATGAGTGGAGTGAATTGTGGATTCCTCTATAAGCAGGAGAGCAGAGCAGTGGAACAAAGAATGTATGCAAACGGTTTGGGTGCTGTTTCGCAGACGACAGTAAAAATTGTGGCGATGGCAGGTATGTTGTGGATTCTTTCGGCGGGATGCTATCTGTCGGGAATCGGTGTTCAGCAGATGATGGAAATAAGAACAATGGGCATAGATGGGACTGTTTTCTGGAAGATGATCCCGCTTTGTTTTGGAATCGCATCCTATTTTTCGTTGATGTATGTATTGGCAGGTAGAGGGATGCAGGGAAATCTTTTGCTGCTCTGTGGGAATGTGCTGATGATCTTCTGCTCAGGAACAGTAGTTCCGTCCGCGTATCTTCCGAGAGTGGTAGGAAGTATCGGCAAATGGCTTCCGCTGAATCTGTTTCATGAATACAGTGCACAGATGTTGTTTGGGAGCATAGAAGTAAAACTGGTGTTATGGATGATGATCTGGGGGTTGGCAGCCGGAGGAATAGGGGTCTTAATTACATGGAAAAGACATGGTACATATTACAACTGAAAGCAGAAATGAAGCGGAAAACATGGTGGATCATCCCGGCGGCAATGATTGCAGTTGCCTTGCTTGTCAGTCAGATGCGGATTCCGAACGGAGAAAATGTCTCAGTGGGGCTTTGTCTTGCCGAAGATCCGATGGCAGAAGCAATTGCGGCCGGGTTGAGTCAGAGAGAATCCGTGTTTGAATTTATTGTGTTTGAAAAAGAAAGCGAGTTGAGGAAGGCGCTGGAAACAGCGGAAATTGACAGTGGATTTCTCTTTTCAGAAGAGTTTGAAGAGAAAGTAAAGAAAGGCTGCAGCAAGGAACTGATCACTTTTTTACGGACACCTTTTTCTGCTAAAGGAACAGTTGCAAAAGAAACACTTTATGCCGTATTTCTGGAAAAATACGGAGAGGAGATCTTGCTGGATGGACGAAAAGAGATTTATGAAGAGGATAGAAAAGATCTTGTTCCGTTTCTCTTGGAAAGGAATGCAGAGTATTTAAAAAGTGAAGAATTTTTTCGGACAGAGGTAGAAGCAATACCAGTACAAGAAACTTCCGACAAGGAAGAGCTGACAGATATCTATCCGATTCAGGGAATCATGGGGATTTTTTTATTTGTTTTGCTCTGGATGACATTCGGACGGAGGTTTGAAGGGAATGGCAGAGGAATCTGTCTAGCTTTAGACCGGAAAAGACAGAAGAGATTTGAGTATCTCGGATATCTTGCAGCTGTAACAATTCCGTCAGTCACAGGGATTGGTGTGGTTATGGCTGTCGGAGAGAGCAGAGGAGTGGTGATAGAATTGTTTCGCATGTTTCTGCTTGTATTTATAGGCGCACTGTGGGTGTCAATTGTCGGAGGATGGTTCAGGAGCAGTATGGCACTTTCTGCCTGGGTGCTCGCCTTTGTTGTGATACAATTGGTGCTTTGTCCGGTATTGATCAATATCTCAGCTTACTTGCCTGCTGTAGACTATATAAAATATTTATTTCCGCTCGGGTGGTATGTCTAAAGGGACTCCATTGTAAAATACATTTTTCAGTGTTCCTTTTTCTTGTCTTTCCGGGCGGAAATCGCTATAATGAGAAAGAATCATTAGAAGGAGGAGATGGGAAAAGATGTTTCAACTGATTCCATATCTGAAAGGATATAAAAAAGAGAGTGTGATCGGTCCGCTCTTTAAGCTTTTAGAGGCATGTTTTGAACTGATTGTTCCACTTGTGATGGCAAAGATCATCGATGTAGGAATTGAGAACCGGGATATGCCGTACATTTTGAAAATGGGAGGAGTTTTAATACTGTTAGGTGTGATTGGTCTCGCATGTTCGCTGACGGCGCAGTACTTTGCGGCAAAGGCAGCAGTTGGGTTTGGGACGGAGCTGCGCCATGATCTGTTTCGCCATATCAGCACGCTGTCCTACCAAGAGATTGATCAAGTTGGAAGTGCAACGCTTGTAACAAGAATGACAAGTGATATCAATCAAGTGCAGTCCGGAGTCAATCTTGTACTCCGACTGTTCCTGAGATCACCGTTTATTGTTGTCGGGGCGGTTGTCATGGCATTTACAGTCAACTTCAGACTGGCATGGATCTTTGTTGTTGCAGTACCGCTTCTTTCCATTGTCATCTATGGAATTATGATGATTACAATTCCAATCTATAAGAAAGTGCAAAAAGGGCTTGATCAGATTCTTTTGACGACGAGGGAAAATCTTGCAGGAATCCGTGTGATCCGCGCATTTCGGACACAGAAAGAGGAGCAGAAAGCATTTGAAAAGGAAAGTCATACATTGATGCAGGATCAGTTGAGAGTCGGCTGGATCTCAGCACTGATGAATCCACTGACCTATCTGATCGTCAATGGAGCGATCATTGTACTTGTGTGGGCCGGAGCTTTTGAAGTGAATACAGGAAAGGTGTCACAGGGGGAGATGATCGCACTTGTCAGCTATATGACACAGATTCTGATCGCACTTGTGGCACTTGCGAATCTGATCGTATCTTTCACAAAGGCGCTTGCATCTGCGGGAAGAATCAACGAGGTGTTTGCTATTTGTACAACGATGGAATCTCCGAAAAGCAGAATGGAAAAAGTATTTGATAAAAAGTGTGAAGCAGTTTTGTTTGATCATGTGCAGTTCCGGTATCACGGATCAAAAGAACCTGCGCTTTCGGATGTAACATTTTCTGTAAGCAAAGGAGAAACGGTTGGAATTATCGGAGGAACCGGATCAGGCAAATCAACTTTGGTCAATTTGATCCCGAGATTTTATGATGCATCAGAAGGACGTGTACTTTTTGATGGTGCAGATGTCAAAGAGTATCCGATGGAGAAGCTGCGTGGAAAAATCGGAATAGTTCCGCAGAAAGCTACTTTATTCCGGGGGACGATTCGTGCAAATATCCAGTGGGGGAAACAGGATGCTACCGATGAGGAGATCTATGAAGCACTGGAGATCGCACAGGCAAAAGAGTTTGTTCAGGAAAAACCGAAGGCACTTGATACGATGATCAGTCAGGGCGGGAAAAATCTGTCCGGAGGGCAAAGACAGCGACTGACGATTGCCCGTGCGCTTGTGCGGAAGCCGGAAGTATTGATTCTTGATGACAGCGCATCGGCACTGGACTTTGCGACAGATGCAAAGCTTCGGAAAGCCATTGCGGAGAGGACAAAGAATATGACAGTCTTTCTTGTATCGCAGAGAGCGGCATCCATTCTCCATGCGGATAAGATTATTGTTATGGATGATGGTATGGTTGCAGGGATCGGTACGCATCAGCAACTGTTAAAAACATGTGAGGTCTATCGGGAAATCTGTTATTCCCAGCTTTCCAAAGAGGAGGTGGAGCAATATGAAAAAGAATAAAGGAACGGTGGGGAAAGTATTAAAACTGATCGGACCTTATAAATATCTTTTATTGTTGTCACTTGTATTTGCGATGATTTCTGTCGCTCTGACACTATATGCACCAATTTTGATCGGAGACGGTGTGGATGTTCTTATTGGAAAAGGACAGGTAAATTTTCCGGAGGTTTTTGCAATTTTGAAAAAACTTGCAGTTGTCATTGTGCTGACTTGTGTGGCGCAGTGGCTGATGAATCTGTGCAACAACCGGATCACCTACCGTGTTGTGAAGGATGTGAGGATAAAGGCATTTGCAAGACTTCAGGTACTGCCCTTAAAGTATGTGGACAGCCGCCCGCAGGGGGAGACGATCAGCCGGATCATCACCGATGTGGAACAGTTTTCAGACGGATTGTTAATGGGATTTTCCCAGTTTTTCACCGGGATTGTTACGATTTTAGGAACGCTTGTCTTTATGCTTGGTATTCATGTACAGATTGCGTTGGTCGTGATCTTGATCACACCGGTATCTTTGTTTGTAGCAAGCTTTATTGCAAAAAGAACGTATACGATGTTTCAGAAGCAGTCAGAGACAAGAGCTGAGATGACTTCGCTTGTGGAGGAAATGATTGGAAATCAGAAAACAGTGCAGGCATTCGGTTATGGAGAGGAAGCGTTAAAGCGGTTCGATGCAATCAATCGGAACTTGCAGACATGCAGTCTCAAAGCAATCTTTTTTTCTTCCATCACAAATCCAAGCACACGGTTTGTCAATGGACTCGTGTATGCGGGAGTTGGGATTACCGGCGCAGTCTTTGCGATGCGAGGAGCGATTTCTGTCGGACAGCTGTCCTGTTTTCTGACCTATGCTAATCAGTATACAAAGCCGTTCAATGAAATTTCCAGTGTGATCACAGAACTGCAGAATGCGCTTGCCTGCGCAAGGCGCGTGTTTGATTTTATTGAAGAGGAAACGGAGACGGTGGATCAGAAAGATGCAGTCGTCTTAAGTCAGGTACAAGGAGAAGTAAAACTTGTGGATGTATCGTTCTCCTATCAGCCTGAGGTACCACTGTTGGAGCATCTTAATCTTACTGTGAAGCCGGGACAGAAGATTGCGATCGTAGGTCCGACAGGATGTGGGAAGACGACTTTGATCAACCTGCTGATGCGATTCTACGATTTGGATGGCGGACAAATATTGCTGGATGGAAATGCTGTTTCAAAAGTAACAAAAGACAGTCTGCGTGCAAGCTTTGGAATGGTCCTTCAGGAAACCTGGCTGAAATCTGGCAGTATCGCAGAAAATATTGCATATGGAAATCCGGGTGCGACAAGAGAAGCGGTTATTGCGGCAGCGAAGGCGGCGCATGCCCATGGATTTATCAAACGTATGCCGGAAGGATATGATACCGTTATTACCGAGGATGGCGGAAATTTGTCACAAGGACAAAAGCAACTTTTGTGTATTGCAAGAGTGATGCTGAAACTTCCACCGATGTTGATTCTTGATGAGGCAACATCGTCCATTGATACAAGAACAGAAATACAGATTCAGAAAGCATTCCAGAAAATGATGCAGGGGCGGACAAGCTTTATTGTGGCGCACAGACTTTCCACGATCCGGGAAGCAGATGTGATCCTTGTGATGAAAGATGGAAATATTATTGAGCAGGGGGATCATAAAACACTGCTTGCAAGAAATGGGTTCTATGCAGAGTTGTACCAAAGCCAGTTTGCAGAATAGAATAAGTTATATCGAAAGTGTATGAAAAGAACAGAAATCGGGAATACTCTCAGAGAAAGAAAAGCGGATATCCGCTGAAAAAACAGTTAAAATCTGAGTAGGGAGGCATTGCATGAAAGCGATTGTAGAAGAAGGATGTATTTCCTGTGGAGCATGCGTTGGAGAATGTCCGGAAGTGTTCCGGTTCGGAGATGACGGGCTGGCGGAGGCATATGCGGAAGTCACAGCAGAAAATGAAGAGGAAGCAAAAGCGGCAAGAAACAGCTGTCCGGTGTCTGTTATCGATATCCGTTAGTGACGGAAAAAGAGAGGCAGTGCTTTCTGAAAAGCAAGAAGAGAGCGGCCGATCATCCTGTCGTGAAAAAATGAAAAAGAAAATAGAAAAGAGGTCTTCTTTATCCGGGACTGCCATAGATTGTATGGTAGAACGGATCAGGGAGGCTTTTTTTAATGGAAGAAACAAAATATATTTATGCGGACAAATCAGAATACCCAGAAGTCTGTGTGCAGGAGAAAAACAGACAGTATGCGGCAGCAATGCTTGGCAATGTAGGAGCGTGTGACTCTGAAATGTCGGCAGTCAGTCTTTACTTTTACAATGGCGTGATTGCGGAGGGGAAATTTGAAGAAATCTCGGAATGTTTTCATAAGATCAGTATTGTGGAGATGCATCATTTACACACTTTTGCGACACTTGCGAATCTACTTGGAGCAGATCCACGCATGTGGAGTGTCGAGAGAGGAAGATATCGTTACTGGTCAGGGGCTTGCAATCAATATTCCAGAAACATCGGTGACATTCTTCAGAATGCACTTCGCGGGGAGCAACAGACCATTGCAAAATACCGCAGACAGAAAGAATGGATACAGGATTGTCATATCAGGAAAATTTTGGAGCGGATCATCTTAGATGAACAGTGTCATGTAAAAATATTTGAGCAGCTGTGTGACAGATATGTCCATTAAAACATAGAAAACGAAATAGAAGAAATAAAGGGGGAGAAAATGCGGGTATGTGAGTTGAGGGAAAAGGAAGTGATCAATGTCTGTAACTGTAAAAGGCTGGGAAACCCGGTGGATCTTGTATTTGATGCGTGCAGTGGCTGCATCGAGGCAATTGTCATTCCAGGGCCGGGAAAAATCTGTGGTTTTCTAGGATCGGACAGTGAGTATGTGATTCCATTTTCCTGCATTAAAAAAATAGGGGAAGATATCATTTTTGTGGAAATCTGTGAAGAAAAATACCTTGTTCCATGCAAATGATTTGACATTGATTTCCATTACCGATATACTAAAGAAAAATGTGGAAGGGGAACAGAACATGAAGTGTCCTTATTGTAATAATCCAGATACAAAGGTAATCGATTCCAGACCGGCAGACGATGGAAGCTCGATCCGTCGTCGCCGTGCCTGTGATGAGTGTGGAAAGCGGTTTACAACTTATGAAAAAGTTGAGACGATTCCGTTGATCGTCATTAAAAAAGATGATAACAGAGAGCAGTATGACAGAAGAAAGATTGAATCTGGGGTGCTGAGTGCCTGCTACAAAAGACCTGTTTCGGCAGATCAGATCCAGAAGTTTATGGAGGAAGTAGAGACAGAGATTTTCAGCAGAGAAGAGAAAGAGATTCCGAGCAAGGTGATTGGAGAAATCGTGATGGACAAGCTGAAAGAGTTAGATGCAGTTGCCTATGTAAGATTTGCTTCTGTGTATCGTGAATTTAAGGATGTCAATACTTTTGTGGAAGAGTTAAAATCAATTCTTGATAAGTAAGAGGGTTTCCATGGCAAAAGAGAACGGAGTGAGAAAATGAATCAGGCAATCAGAGAGAGAACGAAGTGGTTTATGGATGCAAGATTTGGGATGTTTATTCATTGGGGAATCTATGCAATTCCGGCATGCGGTGAGTGGGTGATGTCCCAGAGGGAAATGACGAATGAGGAGTATGAACAGTATTTCCGAGAATTTGATCCGACTGCTTACGATCCGAAAGAGTGGGCAAAGCTGGCAAAACGCGCTGGGATGAAATATGCGGTCCTTACGGCAAAGCATCACGATGGATTTTGTCTGTTTGATTCGGCACTGACCGATTATAAGGCGACAAATACAAAGGCAGGAAGAGATCTTGTCAGAGAATTTCTAGATGCGTTCCGGGCAGAAGGGATTCGGGTTGGACTGTATTTTTCGTTGATCGACTGGCACCATCCAGATTTTCCGAAGTACGGAGATCGCCATCACCCGATGAGAAATCAGGAGAGATACAAGGATGCACAGATAGACTTTGACAGATACCTTGATTTTATGCACGGTCAAGTAAAGGAACTTGTCACAAACTACGGAAAACTGGACCTGTTATGGTTTGACTTTTCTTACGATGACATGAGAGGAGAAACATGGCGTGCGACAGAATTGATTCAGATGGTAAGAAAATATCAGCCGGATGTCGTGATCGACAACAGACTGGAGGGGTCTGGGGAAAATCATGGAAGTATTGCAACTGCGGAACCTCTGATCTATAGCGGAGATTTTGCAAGCCCGGAGCAGATCATCCCGCCGGAAGGGATCATAGATGAAAATGGGGAGCGCATTCCATGGGAACTTTGTGCAACTATGAATAATCATTGGGGATACTGCAATTTTGATCATGAATATAAACAGGCAGATATGCTGATCCGAAAGCTTGTAGAATGTACGAGCAAAGGCGGAAATATGATTCTGAATGTGGGACCAGATGCGAAAGGAAGAATTCCGAAAGAAAGTGTGCAGATTCTTGAGGAAATCGGAGCATGGATGGAGCGAAATGGAGAGAGTATCTATGGCTGCGGAATCTCTGAAATTCCAAAACCGGAGTGGGGAAGGTACACGCAGAATGCGGATACGATTTATGCACATGTTTATGAGGCGCCGCTCGGAGCACTTCCCCTATATGGAATTGCACCGGATCGGTTGGACAAGGTGTATTATCTTGCAGATGGAAGTGAGATGACACGCGGGGAAGCATGGAACACAGTATTGTTCCAAGATGTTGCATTTGTGTCGCTCGGAGCAAATCCAGTGTTTACTTATCCGCTACCGGATCCGATTGACACTGTTTTGAAGATCAAGATAAAAAAAGGCAGCAGGCTGTGTCCGGGAATGGACTAGCCTGCCGCCTTTTTTGGCAAAACTATTTTATTCAAAATCCAGTTCTACCGGACAGTGATCTGATCCCATCACATCTGTGAGAATTTTTGCATCTCTGAGGCGGTCTTTTAAACATTCTGACACACAGAAATAGTCAATTCTCCATCCTGCATTCTTTGCTCTTGCACTAAAACGGTAGGACCACCAGGAGTAAATCCCCTCCTGTTCCGGATAGAAATAGCGGAATGTATCAATAAATCCTGCCGAAAGCAGTTCCGTGAACTTTCCTCTCTCCTCATCTGTAAATCCGGCATTTTTCCGGTTTGTCTTTGGATTTTTCAAGTCGATTTCTCTGTGTGCAACATTTAAGTCTCCACAGAAGATCACCGGCTTTTTCGCTTCCAGCTTCTTTAGGTACTTCAAAAATTCCGTCTCCCACTGCATCCGGTAATCTAATCTTGCAAGTTCGTTCTGTGAGTTTGGCGTATAGACTGTCACAAAATAGAACTCCTCAAATTCCAGTGTGATGACACGCCCTTCCTTGTCATGTTCTTCCATTCCAATTCCGTAAGCAACTGAAAGCGGCTCTTGTTTTGTAAAAATTGCTGTCCCCGAGTACCCTTTTCGCTCTGCATAGTTCCAGAACTGATGATACCCTTCCAGCTCCAACTTAAGCTGACCTTCCTGCATCTTGCTTTCTTGTATACAGAAAATATCCGCATCTGCTTCCTTGAAAAAGTCTAAAAACCCTTTTTGGACACAGGCACGTATCCCATTGACATTCCATGAAATAAATTTCATTTATCCACCTCCTCATAATTTCTTCTGTTATTTTTATGAATAGTATTTTTTATTTATAATTCACTTCCCGCAGACATAACCCATGCGCCGGTGCAAGAAATCCAGTAAGACTTCTATCTCTGTGGTGAAATGCTTCCAGAACGCTCTCTGGTGTGCGGATTCCTTCTCCGACCTCTAAAAGTGTTCCCGCGAGGATTCGAACCATATGATATAGAAATCCATCTCCGCGGAATGCCAGCACAAGCTTCTCGTTCTCTTCCTTCATATCGATGGAAAAAATCGTCCGCACAGAATCAGCCTCTTTATTGTCGGTAAAACTCCCAAAATCATGTGTGCCCGTCAAGTGATCGGCTGCTTGGCGCATACGATCCAGATCAAGATGCACCGGTCTGTGATAACAGTATTTTCTTGTAAATACATCTGCACGTGATCTCTGATCGATCCGGTATTCATACACCTTAGATACTGCACTGTACCTGCTGTGGAAAGACTGGGAAACACTCTCGACGAGACAGATTCTGATATCCTCCGGGAGCATTCGGTTCAATTCTTGCCGAAGCAACTCCGGATCCTCGTTTGTTTTCAGAAACGCATGAGCAACCTGTCCTTTGGCATGTACACCTGCATCAGTTCTTCCGGAGCCGCTTATTTTTACAGGACTTCCTTCAATTTTACTGAGCACACGTTCAATCGTTCCCTGTATGGTTCCAGGCTCATTTGTCAGCCTCTGCCATCCTTTATAACCGCCCCCATCATAGGCAATCGTCATCTTATAGTTCTTCTTAATTTTTTTCATCATTTCTATTATAAATCAACTGAAGTCCTTTTAAAAGGAGTGTTTCATCAATCGGAATTTCCTTTTTACAATGTGGAATGATTGTGCCTGCCAGTCCACCGGTAGCTACAAGTGAAGCCTTTTGTCCAATCTCATCCTCAATCCGGTCGATCATCCCATCGATACAAGCTGCGCTTCCATAGATAATGCCACTCTTCATACAATCTACTGTATTTTTTCCAATCGCCTTCCGCGGTTGTTCGATACTAATCTTTGGAAGCTGAGAAGTCTTCTCAGTCAATGCCTCCAAAGCTGTTGCCACTCCTGGCAGGATCATCCCTCCGGCATAATTTTTCTTTTCATCAATCAAAGAAATGGTTGTTGCGGTTCCAAGATCCACAACGATGATCGGCGCTTCATACGCTTCAATCGCCGCAACCGCATTGACGATCCGGTCGCTTCCGACTTGAGCCGGCTGATCCATATGAATATTTAATCCTGTTTTCACTCCAGGTCCCACAACTTTTATCTGTCTGTGAATGACCTTTTTCGCTGCCTGCGCTATCACCTTAGTAAGCGGTGGCACGACCGAGGAGATGATTCCTCCCCGAATCCTGCTTTCCTTGATTCCATACAGTTCCAGTATAGTTTTGATACTGACTGCATATTCTAAATCGGTTCTTGTCAGATCCGTAGAGAGCCTCTCTGCAAAACAGATCTGCTCTCCGTCAAAACATCCTATCGTAAGATTTGTATTTCCAATATCAATCGCTAAAATCATAAATACTATCCTTCTGATATTTTTTAATGTAATCTTTCTTTCAATTTTAACAAAATACGTCCAATCACCATCGTTAAGATTGCCGCGACAATTGCCTCCGGCACTCCGTTGATTCCAATGATCGTCATAATAAATCCATATACCGCATCCACCGACACTTGATTGACCTGTGCATAATCATCTTTAAAAAAGAAATAGATCATATTCATAACAAGCAATGTGTTTGTGAGCGCTCCGCTGATCCCGGCCACAAAAAGTGCTGTATTTTGGGATGCTTTCCATTTTGTCGTCACCTTTCTGACTCCATGATATACATAGTAGGGAACAACCCCTGTCAGAATTCTCGGCACAAAACAAATTAAAATGCTTGCAAATCCCCCCTGAATTTCTCCCAGTGAATAAAATGGTGAGAATACAAAAGATGTGACTGTCGGATTCATCGTATTGTTGATCAGACTGGTCAATCCAAAGATCAAGCCGAGAAAAGCTCCTTTCTTTGGGCCAAGCACCAATGCGCCAAGTATCACAGGAATGTGGATGATCGTTGCCCGTGTGAATCCGAGCGGGATATACCCTAAAAATGGGACCATAGCCATCAGAATGATCAGTGCCGCGAAAAGTGCAGCCTGTACAAGTCCTTTTACCTGTGACGTTGTGTTAGTTGTTTCGTTATTCATTTTTCTTCCTCCTTGTTATTATTCCCCGGTAAGCCTTATGCTTTTGGGGGATACAATACAATTACGGCGCTATTGTAGCATGTCGCTCTCTGAAAAGCAATGATGTTTGAAAAGAAAAACATAGATTTACGCGTGCAGTCTGTGCTGTGATATGATACAATCATGTTCAGAAATGTACCAGATTGGAGGAACCATTTATGTTAAAAGGAAAGACAGTCATACTCGGAGTAACCGGCAGCATTGCCGCATACAAGATTGCCAATCTCGCCAGTATGCTCACAAAGCTTCACTGCGATGTGCATGTACTGATGACACAGAATGCGACGAACTTTATTCACCCGATTACCTTCGAGACACTGACCAACAACAAATGCATTGTCGATACATTTGACCGGAATTTTCAATATAATGTGGAACATGTCTCTCTTGCCAAACGGGCAGATGTTGTTCTGATCGCTCCGGCAACAGCCAACGTCATTGCAAAACTGGCATACGGTCTTGCCGATGACATGCTCACAACGACAACCCTCGCCTGCACATGCAAAAAAATCGTTGCGCCGGCAATGAATACCAATATGTACCGCAATGCGATCACGCAGGATAACTTAAAACGGCTTACACAATTTGATTTTGAGGTGATCGCTCCGGCGACCGGAATGCTTGCCTGCAAAGATATCGGAGAGGGCAAACTTCCGGATGAGCAGACACTGCTCAACTATATTTTAAAAGAGATTGCAATGGAGAAAGATATGAAAGGGGTAAATGTCCTTGTGACTGCCGGAGCCACCCAGGAAGCAATCGATCCGGTCCGCTACATTACCAATCACTCCACCGGAAAGATGGGCTATGCCCTTGCGCGTGACTGTATGTTGCGTGGAGCCAATGTCACTCTGGTGAGCGGCCAAAGTGCACTGACCCCGCCGCCATTTACAACTGTGATTTCTGTCACATCTGCAAAAGAGATGTTTGATGCGGTCACAGAACATGCCGAATCGCAGGATATCATCATCAAAGCGGCTGCTGTCGCTGATTATCGCCCTGCCAGTATTGCCACAGAAAAGATGAAAAAGAAAGAGGATGCTCTCACCATCGAATTGGAGCGGACCGATGATATTTTAAAATACCTCGGGGAACACAAGCATCAACAACAGTTTCTATGTGGATTTTCCATGGAGACCGAGCATATGCTTGAAAATTCCAGAAAGAAACTGGAAAAGAAGCATCTCGACATGATCGTTGCAAATAACTTAAAGCAGGCAGGTGCAGGATTTGGGACGGACACAAATGTAGTGACTATGATTACACCGCAGGAAGAAATTGCACTAGAACTGATGTCCAAAGAAGAGGCTGCTCACGCAATTGTCAGCCAAATTTTAAAAAATCTCAGTTAGCGGTTAACCTGTTTTTGCGAGCTGCATATACGCATACAATACATTTTTTGTTGCTGAAAAGGCTGAAGAAGTGTTAAGAAATATGGGTCTATTTTCGGAAATGTTTATGAAGGAGGTCATTGTGATGAGAATTGAGAAAGAACAGACGGTTGCAATCGGAATTGATTATCAGGAGAAGCTTGTTCCGGTCATGCATAAAAAGGAAAAGCTGATTGAAAATTCAAGGATTTTGCTCTCAGGGCTTTCGACTTTGGAAGTACCGATCTGTCTGACACAGCAGTACACAAAAGGTCTTGGGGAGACAGTACCAGAGATCATAGCGGCAGCGGGGATCAAGGAACATGTGGAGAAAATCAGCTTCAGCGCCTATGAGGATATCAAAGAGTTTGTCAAAGGAAAACGGTTTGTCATTCTCTGCGGCATTGAGGCGCACATCTGTGTGCTTCAGACGGTGATCGACCTGATTGAAAATGGACATGTGCCGATTCTTGTTGTGGACTGTATCTCCAGCAGAAAAGCTTATGACAGGAAGATCGCGTTAAAGCGGGCCGAGAAGGAAGGCGCCTTTTTAACAACGTATGAGGCAGTTCTCTTTGAACTTCTAAAAGAGGCTGGAACGGAGCAGAGCAAACAGATTCAGCGGCTGATAAAATAGCGGAGGAAACAATGGCAAGAAAGATAGAAGTGGTTGATTATTGTCCAGAATGGAAAGAAAAATTCTGGCAGGAGGCTGCGAAGATTCAAGAAATTTTAGGAGAAAACTGTATTACTGTCTATCATATTGGTTCCACTTCCGTGAAGGGACTGCGGGCAAAGCCGATCATTGATCTGATGCCAGTTGTAAAAGAGCTGGAAGCGGTGGATCTGCACAATAAGGAATTTGAAGCGCTAGGGTATGAGTGTAAGGGAGAGTATGGGATCTTAGGTCGCCGTTTTTTTATGAAGGGAGGGGATTTGCGGACCCATCATGTACACATTTTTGCGGAGGAGAGCAGGAAAGAGATTGAGCGGCATCTGGTAGTACGAGACTATCTTCGCACCCATAAAAAAGATGCGGAGGCATATGCTGCCCTGAAGACAGAGCTGGCAGAGAAATTTACCTATGACAATGAGGGATATTGCGATGGAAAAGATTCCTTTGTAAAAGATCTGGAACGAAAGGCGCTGGAGTGGAGAAAAACTATGTCTGTATAAGAGAAAAATAAGACATACTGTCAAAAGAGAGATGGCTAAGGCGAGAAATTAATAGAAATTTTATAAATAGTAATAGAAAAGTGAAAATATCTTCACCACATGGGAAAACATGTCGAAAAGTGAAGATATTTTCATTTTTTTATTTTCGGGAAATAGGTATGATGGAGGAAAATGAGGTAGGGCAAGAAAAAGGAGGAAAAAAGAATGGATGTTATGAAACTTGCAAACAGTTTACCTATGTGGATCGCTTGTGGTATTCCGGTCGTGTTCGTCATGATACAGGCACTTCTCTTTGCACGTGAGGCTTATCGTTCGGGAGAAAAAGTCGGGCTTACGAAAACACAAATGAATAAAGCGATTAAAAGTAGTGCGGTGACTTCGATAGGGCCATCGATTGTTGTACTGAGCGGTATGTTATCACTTTTGGTGACAGTTGGAGGACCAGTTGGTTGGATGCGACTTTCTATGATTGGTTCTGTTATGTTTGAGTCTATTGCAGCGGGACTTGGAACATCAGCGGTTGGTGTGACGTTAGGAACAGATCCAATGACAAAAGAAGCGCTTACCATGGCAATTTGGACAATGATCCTTTGTTCAGTTGGCTGGGTATTGTTCGGAACATTTTCTACAAATAAAATGGAAAAGATTGAACATAAATTATCGAAAGGAAATGAGGGAACTTTGACAACGATTGCATCAACAGCGATCATTGGTGTGTTTGCTGCAATGGTTGCAAGCCATCTTTCAAAACCTATTTATTTTCTGATGCAGAAAGCGGATGCAGCAGCTATGGGCGGTGCAAATAAAAATGCGATTGCCTGTATTTTAGGAGCTGTGATCATGTATGGGCTTTCGACAGTAGCGGAGAAAAAGAATATTGGCTGGTTAAGAGAATGGTCATTGACGATTACTATTTTAGGAGCGATGGTCATTACAGCTTTGATTTAATGATAGGAGGAAGAATGAATGAGCAATAATTTCTATAAAGATGAATATATGCCAAAAATAAATAGAATAGGAAAGATGACAGGATATGTAGGAGTGATTCTTGCGTTTTTACCAGCGGTTGCGCTTGCGGTAGTTTACGGACTGCTTCCGAAACCGGCAGCTCTTTTGACAGCGTTTGTCAGTGGTGCGAGTGCATTTGGAGTGCTTTGGTTTGTGGAGCCGATTTCCTATTTTCCGGTAGTTGGTCCGGCAGGAACTTATATGGCATTTCTTTCCGGCAATATTTCTAATATGCGTATTCCATGTGCAAGTATGGCACAGGTAGCAGCTGATGTGGAGCCGGGAACAGAAAAAGGTTCTGTTATTGCAACCATTGGTATGGCGGTTTCTATTATTATCAATACATCGGTATTAACGGTAGGAGCCATTCTTGGAACTTCAGTATTGGAAATGCTTCCAGCTTCTGTAATTTCTGCATTAAATTATCTGCTCCCGGCATTGTTTGGAGCGTTGATCGTGCAGTTTGGAATCAAGATGAAAAAGCATAGTCTTGTGATGGTACTGATTGCGATTGCGTTATATACAGCAATTGGAATGGGCGTCTTTAATTGGCTTCCTGGCGCATCTAACTGGCTTGGAACAATGGGATGTGTATTCCTTAGTATCGCGATTGGATTGGCAACCTTAAAAAACACTGCAAAAAAAGAAGCATAAGTAATTAGGAAGATAGGCAAAGGAGAGATAGAGATGACAAAAAAAGAACTTCATCAAATTGTAGATAGTCTGGAGCCCTTGTGCCAAAAGAGTTGTAAGAGATTATGGGATCATCCGGAAGTGGGTGGAGAAGAAAAAGAAAGTGCAAATTATTTTCGGGAGATCTTATCAGAAGAAGGCTTTGTTATTGTGAATGAAGCAGAATTGCCACATGCATTTTATGCAGAATATGGTTCGGGAACTCCTGTCATTGCAATCTTAGGAGAATATGATGCGCTTCCAGGATTATCTCAGACAGTATCTGCGCAAAAAGAAGCAGTACAGGAAGGAGCAGCAGGCCATGGATGTGGTCACAATTTATTGGGAGCAGCATCGGCCGTTGCAGCGATTGCAGTGAAGCGATTTTTGGAGCAGGAAAATCAGGAAGGAACGATTCGTTTCTATGGATGCCCGGAAGAGGAGTTACTTTCTGGAAAAGTGAAAATGTCTTATCATCATATGTTTGACGGCTGTGATATAGCGATTAGCTGGCACCCAATGAGTGCGAATATGGTGTATGATAGTGGATATCTCGCCAGTGCTTCTGCACACTTTAAATTCTATGGAAAAAGCTCCCATGCTGCATTTGCGCCGGAAGTAGGCAGAAGTGCGTTGGATGCGGTAGAGTTAATGAACGTTGGCGTGAACTATTTGCGTGAACATGTGACATCCAAAGCAAGGATTCATTATACAACCGATAGCGGTGGATTTTCTCCGAATATTGTTCCGCCAAGAGCAGGTTCCTGGTATTTTGTTCGGGCACCTCATATTTCAGAGGTAAAAGAGATTTTGGAGCGTGTAAGAAAAGTGGCAGAGGGAGCTTGCCTTATGACAGAAACATCAATGGAAATGAAAATAGATTATGGATGTTGTGAGCTTTTAGAGAATCATGCATATGCAGATTTGGCATATGAGAATCTAAAAGAAGCCAAACTACCATCTTACACAGAAGAGGAATTAGCATTTGCTTCGAAATTAGAAGATACCTTGTCAGGGGAAACGGTAGAAAATGCAAGAAAACTGTATGACACAGAGGGACTTCCATTGGCTATGAAAGTGGGAATAAGAGATTTGTATCAGAGGAACCCACTGACGGCTTCTTCTGATAGCGGAGATGTCAGTTATATAATGCCGATGTGTCTGATCTCTACTGTGTGTTGGCCGGCGGCAGTTTCGCCACATACATGGCAGGCATCAGCTTCTGCAGGCTCTTCTATTGGAGAAAAAGGTGCTCTTAGTGCAGCGCGGGTTATGGCGGGAATTGCATATGATTTATACCAATCTTCAGAAATTCGGGAAAAAATCCTAGAAGAATTTCGAGAAAAAAAAGTGGATTATAGACCAATGTATGAAGAATAGATTATGGACAACAGATTCGTAGAAAGGGAAAGAGATTATGCAGAATCAGTTATTAAAAGAGGCAAATGAATTTCAAGAGAAATTAAGTGCATGGAGACGAGCGCTTCATCAAATTCCAGAAATTGGATTACATCTTCCAAAAACAGTCGCATTTGTAAAAAAAGAGTTGGAGCAAATGGATATTCCATATACCGTGTATGAAGAAAGTTCTTGCATTGTTGCTTTGATTGGAAGTGGAGAAAAATGTTTCATGCTTCGCAGTGATATGGATGCACTGCCGGTAAGAGAGGAATCAGGAGAACCTTTTGCATCAGAAAACGGATGTATGCATGCTTGTGGACATGATATGCACACAACAACACTTTTGGGGGCTGCAAAACTGCTGAAATCACATGAAAGGGAATTGAAAGGGACTGTCAAATTGTTATTTCAGTCAGCAGAAGAAACTTTTCAAGGAGCGAAAGCAGCGGTGGATGCAGGTGTTTTAGAAAATCCGAGAGTAGACGCTGCATTTGCAATGCATGTAGCACCGAATAGTGAAAATAAGAAGATTATTTATGGAGAATATCCGATGACCTCTGTCTATGGATTTCGTGTTCTTTTGACCGGAAAAGGAACGCATGGATCTGCACCAGAGTTAGGTGTTGATCCGATTAATGCAGGAGTTCATTTGTATTTGGCTCTGCAAGAATTGATTGCAAGAGAAATTTCAGCAATGGAAGAAGCGGTGCTGACGATTGGACGGTTTGAATCGGGAAGTGCATTTAATGTGATTCCGCATCGCGCAGTATTAGAAGGATCTCTTCGGACATTTAAATCAGAAGTCAGAGACTATATAATCTGCCGGATCAAAGAAGTTGCAAAAGGAGTAGCTGCCACATATCGTTGTGAGGTGGAACTAGAAGTGCTTAACGATGTTCCGGCAGTAAAATGTGATGTGAAATTAAATGAAGAGATTATTCAGTCTGTCAGAGAGCTGGATTCCGAGTTAAAAGCATATCCGACGTTTCACGTGATGGGCTCTGAAGATTTTTCTTACTTTGGTGAGAAGATTCCGACAAGTTATTTCTTTATCGGAGCAGGAGTGGACAATCAAGATGAATGGGTTGGACATCATAATCCTCATGCAAAATTCAATGAAACATGCCTGCCGACGGCAGCTGCTATTTATGCGAAAGCGGCAATGGATTGGCTGGAAAATCATGGTTAGGCAAAAGATGGACCTAGCTTGACAGAAAATTGCAGAAGATGATAAACTTGCAACGATAGTAGGAAATGGCAAGCAGAACAAAGAAAGGACAGGGACAATATGGGAATTTCAATTAAAACTTTATTGGAACATGAATTTTTTAAAGACTTTCATATTGTAGCTGGTTCTAAAGGGATACAGAAAGAAGTACAAGGAATTGCGGTCATGGATGCTCCGGATGCCTATCGTTGGACGAAAGGAAAGGAACTTGTAATTACTTCCGGTTATTCTATTTTGATGGAACCGGATTGTATCAAAAAGTCTTTTGATGAAGGATTGATGCAGATTACTTCCGGAATGATTATTAAACGAGGGAGACATCTTCCGATGATTCCGAAAGAGATTATCGAACTGTTTGAACAATATGAAATACCGCTGATCAGTATGCCATTTGAAATCGGCTATATGGAAGTCATGCAACAAGTGAATACGATCGTGATGAATCGGACCATTCGGCGCTTTCAAATCCATCAGAATGGTGCGATGATGTTAGGTTCGACAACATACAAAGTTCAAAAGATTAAAAAAATATTGCAGGCAGTAGAAGTGGAAATGGGATTTCCGGCATTTCTATATGATGTAGGTGAACAGGAAGGATATTGCAGCTCTGCAAACTTTAAGCGAATTTCAGAAACCTATGGATTGCAGGAAAGTGATTATTGGAATCCTAAAATGGAACACAATCGCTATACATTATGTGACTATATACAGATGACACGAATCCGAATGTTTAATGAAGATAATGTGGATGGTCCGCGGATCAGTTGGATTTTGATGCCGATTAGTATTGGAGGCAATCTGCAGGCATACTTTATTGTGATGGAATCAAGAGAATTCTTAGATTATTACGATGAGTATTCCATTCGGATTGCGTACCTTTTGCTACAATCGGTATATGAACAAATTGTCATTGCACAAAGTATTGGGAACATCGGATTTGAAAATCTTGTTTTGCTTGCGCTGCATTCTACCGGGGAAGATGAAGAAAGGCTTCTTTATCAGGCGGGACAGCAGGGGATTTCTATGAATACAAGATATATCTGTGTATTGTTTCACCAGATGAATGAGGAATTGAGTGCGCGGAATTCCAGAGAACAGTATATTACTGTTTTCAAAAACAGTCAGCTTTCTAAAAATGCAAAATTAGCATTTCTCGATGAAAATACAGGGATAGTTTTAACGGAATTGTCTGATTCTGTGTCATATAGTCAAAAACATCTGGAAGGTATGATTTCTGATTTTGAGCAGAAAATTGTTGAAACATTTCCTAAAATGGAATTGGAGTTTGCAGTGTTGCGAGAAGGCAAGAAAATGTCGGAATTAAAATCATCGGTGGAAACGTGTGGGAAAGTAATGAAAATGGGGAAAAAGCTTTGTCCAAAGAAGAAAATTTGGGATTATGAAATGATTGGACCGTTTGCATGGCTTCAAATTCCGGAGAAAGAATTGGAACAGATGCTCTCAGAGTATCTGGATATGATGAAAGACGAGAAAAATGTAGAACTGCTCAGGACACTGAAAGTTTATCTGGAAAACAATATGAATTTCAGCGTGACAGCTGAGAAAATGTATGTACATATAAATACCATTCGAAAAAGGATTGACAAGTTAGACCGAATGCTACAGATCGATTGGGATTCCTATATTTCCCGATTAAAAATAGAAATATTATTGCAGTTTTTGGAATTGTAGATTCCGATAATTATAGAAGAAATGGGTATGGCTGAAATGCAGGCTATACCCATTTCTTATGTGTAAAAATCCTGTGAGCATCGACCGTATACGGATTTACTTTTGAAGGAGTAAAAAAGGCTAGTTTTAAATATAGCCTCCGTCTATTCCGATGATCTGTCCGGTCATATAGGCGGGAGCATGGGCTAAGTCCCATGCGAGAGAAGCAACCTCTTCCGGGGTACCAAATCGGCATGCAGGGATATCTTCTTCCAGTGCAAGACGTTCTTCAGGACTAAGCTGTGCGTTCATGGCAGTATCGATGGCGCCGCAGGCAATGGTGTTGACTTGAATATTGCTAGGTGCAAGCTCTTTTGCCAGTGCCCTCGTCAGTCCGTGGATGCCGGATTTTGCGGCGGAATAAGCGACTTCGCAGGAGGCGCCGACCGTTCCCCACATCGAGGAAATATTGATGATTTTTCCTTTTTTTCTGGAAATCATAGAGGGCAGGGTTGCCCGGCTGCAATAGAAAACTGAGGAAAGATTTGTCTGGATCATGCGGTTCCACAGATCGTCGGTCATATCTGTGAACAAACCGATGTGAGAAATTCCTGCATTGTTGATAAGTACATCGATCTGCCCACAAGTAGCGGAAATCTCTTCAAACATTGCGGTGACTTGTGAAGAATCACTGACATCGCAGCGGCAACAAGTGCAGGAGCCGTCAGGCAGTGCAAGGATTTCTTTTTTGACATTTTCTAACTGCTCGAGAGAAGTGGAGCAGTTTAAAATGACATGGTAATGATTTTTGGCAAACTGAAGTGCGATCGCTCTTCCGATTCCTCTAGAGGAACCAGTAACAAGAACGACTGGTTTTTGATTGGTTATATGCATAAAGAACCTCCGTGAAAAAAATATAATGTTACTATAGCACAAACTGGTGAAAAATGACAGAACAGCTCAGAACAAATCCGAAAGAAGAGTTGAAAAAGTGTGTTCGATTGGTATAATAAAACTAGGTGAAATTGGTATATCGTTTTAGGTGGGAATCGAAAGAAAGAAGAAAATACAGGAGGTGGAGGAGATGATCCAAAGGGCAATCGCATTTGCGACGAAAGCACATGACGGGCAACTGCGGAAAGGGACGATGCGCCCATATATTTTACATCCGCTGGAAGTGGGTGTGATCGTAGCGAGAATGACGGAGGATGAGGAGGTTATCAGTGCAGCAATCCTGCATGATACGATCGAGGATTGCGAAGGAGTGACGGCGCAGATGATCGAGCAGATGTTTTCCAAGCGGGTGGCAGAACTTGTGCAGAAAGAAAGTGAAGACAAATCAAAGACGTGGATGGAACGCAAAGGTGCGACGATTCAGCATCTGAAAGTAGCAGAGCGGGAAGTACAGATGATCGGTCTGGCAGATAAGCTGTCCAATATACGGGATATCGATCGGAATTATCCAGAGTGCGGGGAGGAATTGTGGCAACGATTCCGGATGAAAGACAAAGAGACGATTGGATGGTACTATAAAGGAGTAGAGGAGGCTCTTCGGAATTCTTTCTCGGAAGTTCCGGCGTATATCGAGTACCGCAGTCTTGTAGAGAAAATTTTTGGAAAATAGAAAATAACAGGAAGACAATAGACAGGAGAACAGTATGAAGAAAAAAATATTAATGATAGGAACCGGAGGAACAATTGCATCAAAACAGACGGAGGCCGGGCTGGCTCCGGGACTTTCCTCGGAGGATATCCTATCTTATATTCCGCAGGTAGAGAGCGTGTGTGATGTGGATACACTTCAGGTGTGCAATATTGACAGTACGAATGTGACGCCGGAATATTGGAAGAAGATTGCAGGGGCAATCGAGGAACACTATGAGGAGTATGATGGATTTGTCATCTGCCACGGTACGGACACGCTGGCATACACGGCGGCAGCATTGTCTTACATGATCCAGAATTCTGAGAAGCCGATCGTGATCACCGGAGCGCAAAAGCCGATCAACATGGATGTGACAGACGCGAAGACAAATCTTTTAGACAGCTTTATTTACGCGTCAGACGATGCCTCTCAGGATGTGACGATCGTATTCGATGGGAAAGTCATTGTCGGAACAAGGGCGAAGAAAGAGCGCGCCAAGAGTTACAATGCATTTTCCAGCATTAATTTCCCGTATCCGGCAGTGATACAGGATCAGAAAGTATTTCGCTATATGCCGGCGATTCCTTATAAGAAGCCGGTCACGTTCTATCATGAGATGAAGAACAGTATTTATGTATTAAAGCTGATTCCAGGTATGAAGCCGGATGTATTGTCCTACATTTTTAAACATTATGATTGTGTCGTAATTGAAAGTTTTGGTGTAGGCGGTCTGCCGGAGAGCATTGTCGGAGAATTTTATAAAGAGATGACGGAGTGGGTGCGCCACGGAAAGATTGTGGTGATGACAACGCAGGTGGCAAATGAAGGAAGTAACATGACGGTCTATGAAGTTGGGAAAAAGGTCAAACAGGATTTTGATCTGATTGAAGCATACGACATGACATTGGAGGCAGTGATCACAAAATTAATGTGGATCATGTCCATGGAACAGATGAGTTACGCGGAAGTGAAAGAAAGATTTTACAGCAGCGTAAACCATGACATTTTATTTCATGAGTAGCAGTGTGAAATGAAGTGTGTTTAGTAAATTATAAAAAGGAAAAAGGGGAAGAAAAATGTATCAGCATATTTTATTTGATCTAGATGGAACACTGACAGACCCGAAAGTGGGGATTACAAGCGCAGTTGCACATGCGCTGAAATTTTATGGGATAGAGGTGGAGAATCTTGATACACTCTGCAAGTTTATCGGTCCGCCGCTTGCGGATTCTTTTATGGAATATTATGGATTTGACCGGGAACAGGCAGTGGAAGCAGTGGAGAAGTATAGAGAATATTTTTCGGTGCGAGGATTATATGAGAACGAAGTCTATCCAGGGATTGAACAACTATTAAAAGCACTGACAGAACAAGGAAAGAAGGTCTATCTGGCGACATCCAAGCCAGAGGTGTATGCAAGACAGATTTTGGAGTATTTTCACCTGACAGAGTATTTCACTTTTATTGGAGGAAGTGAATTGAGCGGGGAGCGTGTCAGAAAAGGAGATGTTATCGCATATGTGCTGGAGCATGAGAAGATTACAGACAGAGATAAGGTGATCATGGTCGGAGACCGAATGCATGATGTGCTTGGGGCAAAGGAGCAGAACATCCCATGCATCGGAGTGTTATATGGCTATGGAAACCGGCAAGAGCTGGAAGAAGCGGGAGCGGCAATGATCAAAGAGAGCGTAGAAGAACTGCACGACACCTTAGTGTAACTGAGGGGAAAATCGCGCCGGAAAAACCGCAGAGAAAGAAAAAATAAAAAGAGATAGAAAGAGGTAGAAGCAAGGAAATGAAGTCAGCACAGGATTTGAGAAAGTTACTAAATGAGATTCATCGGAAGAGTTATCCTGCATATAAGGGGACGAAGGGCAGTTATCGGTTTGCGGATTATATTCTGCAGATCGATCATGTGCAGGGAGATCCATTTGCATCGCCATCGAAAGTGAGTGTTGCGATTGACGGACAACTGGCAAGGTTTCCGAAACAATTATTTGACAAGAAATATAAGCGGATCGCGCTGCAGGATTATCTGACAAGAGTATTTTATCAGAAGATCGAACGCTTCAACTTCAAGGCAAAGGGTTCGGGGAAAAGTGGTTTGTTATCTGTCAGCAGATGCGGACAGGAGATTCTGGAACGGACAGCCTGCACGATTGACCCGGCAAATGGTAACGTGCTTGTGCGTATGGAAGTAGGATTTCCGGCAAATGGAAGGACAATTAATTCCGGAGAGCTTATTAAGATTTTCTTTGAGTTTCTTCCAGAGTGTGTAAAGGAATCATTTTTCTATCCGTGTGCAGATCAGAAAAAAATTGAGCAGACGATTTTTTTGGCGGAAGATCAGCAGGTGATCCGGGAAGAGATCCTGAAGCGAAATCTTAGTGCATTTGTGGCAAACGGCTCGATTTTGCCGAGAGAGAGTGGAATTTCTTCCCGTCCGATGAAGAATGGGGTTCCATTCCGTTCGCCGAAAGAGATGGAAGTGGAGATGGAGTTGCCGCACAGAGGAAAGATTAACGGTATGGGGATTCCATGTGGAATTACTTTGATCGTAGGCGGCGGCTATCACGGGAAATCCACATTATTAAATGCGCTGGAAGTTGGTGTGTATAATCACATTGCTGGAGATGGAAGAGAGTATGTGATCAGTGATGATACTGCAGTCAAACTCAGGGCGGAAGATGGACGGAGTATCAAAAAGACAGACATTTCTATGTTCATCAACAATCTCCCGAATAAGAAAAATACAGAGGCATTCTATACCGAAGATGCAAGTGGAAGCACTTCGCAGGCGGCAAATGTAGTTGAGGCGATCGAGGCAGGCAGCAGATTGTTTCTGATCGATGAGGATACGAGTGCCACAAACTTTATGATCCGCGATGAACTGATGCAGCGGGTAGTGGCAAGGGAAAAAGAACCGATCACACCGTTTATTGACCGAGTGAGGGAGTTGTATGAAAAAGAAGGGGTGTCCTCGATCATCGTAGCGGGAAGTTCCGGATCTTATTTCCATATCGCAGATACGATTATCCAGATGGAACAGTATGAGCCGGCGGAGATTACAGCTTTCGCAAAGCAAGAGGCAGCGGCATTTCCGCTTCCGGTATCGGAAGGAAAGCGGGAGATGAAGAAACCATCCGTGCTCCGAAGCGCAGAAAAAAACAGGACATTCGCAGACCACGGAAAAGTGAAGATCAAGGCGATGGGAAAAGATGGCATCCAGATGAATCGAGAGACAATCGAACTTCGCTATGTGGAACAGATTGTTGATGCGGAACAGACAAATGTACTTGGCTATCTCGTGAAGTATGCAGAGCAGAATCTGTTTGATGGAAAGAAAACAATCCAGCAGGTAGTAGATGCGATGGAGCAGAAGATGGAGCGGGATGGACTTGCTTCCATTGCAGAGTCTTCGTATCTTACGGTTAATTTTGCAATGCCGAGAAAGCAGGAGATCTTTGCCTGCCTAAATCGTTACCGGGGGCTGCGGTTGTAAGAAGATGAGAATAAAGTTGCGAAGAACTTATGAAAATCTAAAGAATTTATGAACTTCTTGACAAATGGCAGTTAGCCGACTATCATAAGGAATATCGAATAAGAAAAGGTTGAGAGAAAGAGGAGTACGCAAAGATCCCTTGCAAGAGAGGATCACTCATGGGCTGAAAGGTGATTTCAAGAAGGAATTGTGGAAGTAGCTTTTGAACCGGACGACTGAAGCGGCAGCAATGCTGACAGTAGGTAGTCACGGATCGTCCCCGTTATCGGACGCTAGAGATATCGATCTGCTTTTGTACAGAGATTTACGGAGTATGGAGCAGAGAGATAACAAAGGTGGTACCGCGATCATTCGCCCTTTACAGTATGTAGAGGGCGTTTTCTATTCCATAGGAAATCATATCAAAGGAAAAGATAAAGAGCGGCCACTTATGACAGAGCTGAAAGAAGATGAAGAGCAAAAGAGGGTTTGCAAAGGAGGAAATGATGAGTAAGAATTTAGAGAAGACTTACAATCCAAAAGAGATTGAGCCGAAACTTTATGAAAAATGGTGTGAGAACAAATATTTTCACGCAGAAGTAGACAGAAGTAAAAAACCGTTTACAACTGTAATGCCACCGCCGAATATCACAGGAAAGCTTCATATGGGGCATGCATTTGACAATACACTTCAGGATATCCTGATCCGTTATAAGAGAATGCAGGGATACAATGCACTTTGGATTCCGGGTACAGATCATGCGGCGATTGCCACAGAGGTAAAAGTTACAGAGCAGTTAAAGGCAGAAGGAATTGATAAGAAGGAACTTGGAAGAGAGAAATTTTTAGAGCGTACCTGGCAGTGGAAGGATGAGTATGCAGGAACGATTGAAGGCCAGTTGAAAAAACTCGGTGTTTCCTGTGACTGGGATCGAGAACGCTTCACGATGGATGAGGGATGCTCCAAAGCAGTTGAGGAAGTATTCATCAAACTTTATGAGGAAGGATACATTTATAAAGGATCCAGAATCGTTAACTGGTGTCCAGTATGTAAGACAGCACTTTCCGATGCAGAGGTTGATCACGAAGAGCAGGCAGGACATTTCTGGCATATCAAATATCCAATTGTAGGAACAGATCGTTTTCTTGAGATTGCGACAACACGTCCGGAGACGATGTTAGGAGATACAGCAATCGCGGTACATCCAGATGATGAGAGATACAAAGATATCGTCGGAAAGAATGTATTACTTCCATTAGTAAACAGAGAGATTCCAATCGTGGCGGACTACTATGTAGATAAGGAATTTGGAACCGGAGCGGTGAAGATCACACCAGCACACGACCCGAATGACTTTGAAGTCGGAAAGAGACATAACCTTCCGGAGATCAACATCATGAACGATGATGCTACGATCAACGAGCTCGGTGGAAAATATGCAGGGATGGAGCGCTATGAGGCGAGAAAAGCAATCGTAAGCGATCTGGAAGAGCAGGGATTCCTTGTGAAAGTAGAAGATCATTCTCATAATGTCGGAACACATGAAAGATGTGGAACAACGGTAGAGCCACTCGTAAAACAACAGTGGTTTGTCCGTATGGAAGAGCTGGCAAAACCGGCGATCGAGGCGATCAGCAACGGAGATCTGAAACTGATTCCAGAGCGAATGAACAAGACTTATATGAACTGGCTGTCCAATATCCGTGATTGGTGCGTATCCAGACAGATCTGGTGGGGACATAGAATCCCGGCTTATTACTGTCAGGAATGTGGAAAAGTTGTTGTGGCAAGAGAGATGCCGGAGGTATGCCCGGATTGTGGCTGTACCCATTTTGTGCAGGATGAAGATACTTTAGATACATGGTTCAGCTCCGCACTTTGGCCATTCTCAACACTTGGCTGGCCGGAGAAGACGGAAGATCTTGATTACTTCTATCCAACCGATGTACTTGTAACCGGATATGACATCATCTTCTTCTGGGTGATCCGTATGGTATTTTCCGGATATGCTTATACTGGAAAAGCGCCGTTCCACACGGTATTATTCCATGGATTGATCCGTGACTCTCAAGGAAGAAAGATGAGTAAGTCTCTTGGAAATGGAATTGATCCGCTGGAGATTATCGAGAAGTATGGTGCAGATGCGCTCCGTATTACGCTTGTGACGGGAAATGCACCTGGAAATGATATGCGTTTCTACGATGAGAGAGTAGAGGCAAATAGAAACTTTGCGAACAAAGTATGGAATGCATCCCGCTTTATCCTCATGAATATGGAAGGAAAAGAGATTACAGTTCCGAACGAAAGTGATTTGTCAGCGGTGGATCAATGGATCATCTCAAAGATGAATACACTGACAAAAGATGTGACAGAGAACATGGACAAATTTGAACTTGGAATCGCTGTACAAAAAGTATATGACTTTATCTGGGATGAGTTCTGTGACTGGTACATCGAGCTTGCAAAATACCGTATTTATCACGCGGAGGAAAATCCGGCAGCAGCAAACAGTGCACTTTATACATTAAAGACTGTGCTCGGTGATGCATTAAAACTGCTCCATCCGTTTATGCCGTTTGTGACAGAAGAAATCTACGGTGCGCTTGTTCCAGAAGAAGAATCATTGATGATGTCTTCCTGGCCGGAATACAAAGAGAGCAGCTGCTATCCGGAAGCAGAGAATATTGTAGATCACATGAAAGAGATCATCCGCGGTGTCCGCAACGTACGAGCAGAGATGAATGTTGCTCCAAGCCGTAAGGCGAAGACATATATTGTCTGTGAAAATGAAAATCTTTGTCAGGGATTTGAGGAGATTAAAGAGTCTTCCATGCCACTGATGAGTGCAAATGAAATCCAGATTCAGTCCGATAAGAGCGGAATCGCAGAGGATGCAGTTTCTGTCGTTGTGGCAGATGCAGTTGTATATCTGCCAATGGAAGAACTTGTTGACTTTGAGCAGGAGTTAGAGCGTCTGACAAAAGAGGAAGCACGCTTGACAAAAGAACTTGCCCGTGTCAATGGCATGCTGAACAATGAGAAATTTATCAGCAAGGCTCCGGAAGCAAAAATCAATGAAGAAAGAGCAAAGCTTGAGAAATATACACAGATGATGGAACAAGTACAGGAACGATTAAAAGGACTTAGAAAATAAACACATCAGATTGTGAGAGGTGACAATGAAACGGATTCATATCAAACGCCCCGATATAAAGGGTGGCATACAAAGGGTGAAAAATTTAAAGCCGGAAGACATTAAGAAGTATTGGAAGAAGAGAAAAGAGAGAAGGGAACAGATTTTAGAGAAGAGACGCAACAGCCCGCTGGCGAAAAAGCTGGCACCGTGTTATAAGTTCATGAATCAGTTTTCGCTTGTATTTCATGCACTTTTGGCATGCTTTTTGAACCTGGTCATTGAATGTATTTCCCGACATTCGCTTGTACAGGGGTGGAATTATATGGTTGAGACACCAAAAGTGTTCTTATATAATTCATTTTTGATCTTTATTACGTTTTCTGTTGTTTATCTCGTAAGAAGACGTATTTTTGCCAGAATTCTTTTAAGTGTATTCTGGATCGGTCTTGGGGTGACAAACGGATACATGCTTATGAAACGTGTCACTCCGTTTAATGCACAGGACTTAAAAGTTGCCGGTGATGCGGTGACCTTGATCAATTCTTATTTTAACGGAATTGAACTTGTTGCGGTGATCGTTGGTGTGGCAGCGGTTGTTGTATGGGTCATTTCCATGTGGAAGCGTGGCGGACAGTATGCTGGAAAAATGAGAAGAGTGCTTGCGCTGACCGGAGTGGTAATCTGGTTTGGACTATTTTTTGTCGTGACAGATATAGCACTTGATAAGCGAGTGATTTCCAATTATTTTGGAAATATTGCTTTTGCCTATGAAGATTATGGATTTCCATACTGTTTTATGTCGAGTGTGTTTAATACCGGAATTTCACAGCCGAATGGCTACAGCGAGGAAATGATCGCTCAGATCAGTGAGAACGGTGCGATCACAGAGGCCAAGACCGGAAGAAAAGAGATGCCAAATATTCTCTTTATCCAGCTGGAATCGTTTTTTGATACAAGTGAGGTAGAATTTTTGCAGACATCACAGGATCCACTTCCAACGTTCAGAGCGCTTTCTGAGAAATATTCGTCAGGGTATTTCAAAGTGCCATCGGTGGGAGCTGGAACGGCCAACACAGAGTTTGAAGTTCTGACCGGAATGAACTTGCGATATTTTGGACCAGGGGAGTATCCGTATAAGACAATATTAAAAAAAGAAACCGCAGAGAGTGCAGCAACTGCGCTGAAACGATTTGGTTACGGCGCACATGCGCTTCACAACAACGGAGGAAATTTTTACAGCCGTTCAACGGTATTTAATAATATCGGGTTTGACAGTTACACGAGTAAGGAATTTATGAATATTCTTCAGCTTACCGAGAATGGGTGGGCGAAGGATGATATCCTCACAGAACATATCATGAACGCAATGGATTCGACAGAACAGCAGGATTTCGTATTTGGGATCACAGTACAAAGTCATGGCGATTACTATGGACAGCATTTAGAAAATCCAAGGATTCAAGTGACTGGAATAGAGGATGAAGAAGTAAGAAGTGCATGGGAATATTATGTCAATCAAATCTATGAAGTCGATCAGTTTATCGGAGATCTTGTGCAGGCGTTGGAAGATAGAAAGGAACCAACCGTTCTAGTCCTATATGGAGATCATCTGCCAACACTCGGACTGAAATCTGAAGATCTGAAGGGAAGGTATCTGTACAATACAAACTATGTTGTATGGGATAATATCGGGTTGGAAAAACAGGATCGAAATATTGCATCTTATCAGATCATGGCGGATGTTTTTGAGAAGTTGGATATTCATTCCGGAACAATATTCAATTATCACCAGAAGAGAAGGCAGACGAAGAACTACTTACTCGATCTGGAGATGCTGCAGTATGATATTCTCTATGGAGAGAAGTATGTGTACGGAGGGAAAAATCCAGTGCCGGAAGGACACATGCAGATGGGAATTAAGGATGTCGTGCTGACAGATCTGATCACGCAGCTTGACGGAACATATAGCCTCTATGGCGAGAATTTTACTAAAAATAGTAGAGTCTATGTCAATGGCGAGAAGAAGAGTTCTAAATTTTTGAATAATACGAGGATCGAACTGCAGGAGACAGAGCTGAAGGAAGGAGATATCATCACGATCATTCAGATGGGATCAAGTAATACGGTCTTTCGGACTTCTGCGGAATACATTTACCGCGGTGGCAAGATAGAAGAGTTGACAGAAGAATTGAAGCTTCAGCTGGAAGAGGAAGAAAAAAAGGCAGAAGATGTAAAGACAGTGACAGAAGAAACAAAAGATGCGGCAGACGATTCGTCTGAAACACCGCAGAAATAATGGAGAAGACAAGTGAATTATCAGGAAAGTGTGAAATATATTTTAGACATTCCAAAATTCACAGTGAAGAATCATCTGACACATACAAAAGAGTTCCTATTAAGACTTGGAAATCCACAGGTTGGTAGGAAAGTAATTCATGTGGCAGGGACAAATGGAAAGGGCTCTGTATGTGCATACATACAGGCTCTTTTGCTTGCGGAGAAAAAGAGGACAGGATTTTTCAGTTCTCCCCATCTTGTGAAGATCAATGAGCGGATCAGAATAAATGGGGAAGAGATAGACGATGAAACATTTCTTGCTGTTTTTCAGAAAGTAAAAACTACTGTGGATGAGATGGAAAAAGACGGGCTGGCACATCCGACTTTTTTTGAATTTTTGTTTGGAATGGCGATGACTGCTTTTGCGATGGCAGACATGGAGTACATTGTGCTGGAGACAGGGCTCGGTGGCAGGCTGGATGCCACGAATGCAATCGATGATCCGGTATTGACTGTGATCACAGCAGTCGGAATGGATCATATGGAGATACTGGGAGATACGATAGAAAAAATTGCAGCAGAAAAGGGCGGGATCATCAAAAGACAGGTTCCGCTTGTGTTCGATGGGAATAATGTGCAGGCAGCAGCTGTTTTCCGACAAATTGCGGAAAATTGTGGTGCACCTTGTAGAAAAATCACGAAAGATGCGTACGAAATTCAGGAAATCACAGAGAAATATATTGCATTTTCAAAACGAAGTGCGTATGATGAAGATACTACATGGAGGCTTTCCAATACCGGATGTTATCAGGTGGACAATGCACTGCTTGCACTGGAGGCTGTGCAGCTTCTTCTTCCAAAAAGACATCCGAAACTATGGAAGGATACGCTGTTTCATGTGAAATGGCCGGGAAGAATGGAGGAAATCCTCCCGGGAGTCTACATAGACGGAGCACATAACGAGAATGCAGTAGAGCGGTTTGTCGAGACGGTGAAGCGAAGACCTGTCCACGGTGGACGGACTGTGATTCTGTTTTCAGCAGTCAAAGAGAAAGAGTACGAGAAGATGATCGCAGAACTATGCCAGAATTTATCAGTGGACAGTTATGTGATCACGACCGTGGAAAGTACACGAAAAGTCGATGCGGGTGAACTTGCCCGGATCGTTCGAAAATATACAGACAGTGAAGTGACTGTCCGGGAACAATTAGAAGAGGCATGGGCGGAGATGATGAAACAAAAAGGAGAAGACGGTATTGCCTACTGCCTGGGCTCACTCTACCTTGTAGGTATGATCAAAGAGCTTGTGAAGGGAGAACCAGAATGTTAGATTATGAAGAGGAATTAAAGAAATTTAAACCTAGCCTGGAAGTAGATGACATAGAGGAGGCAGTGTATCAGGAAGACTTGTCTGATATGACTGATATTCTGCGGGAGATGCTCAGTCAGGCGAAATAGCAGAAAGATTACGGTGGAATTGCATGGAGTATACGGAGAAAATATTACATCAGTCAAATTACTGGTATAATGATGGACTGAGAAAAGCAAAAATAAGGGACATATCGGGCGCCGTTCAGTCATTAAAGCGGAGCCTTCAGTATAACAGGGAGAACATCCCTGCAAGGAACCTTCTGGGGCTTGTTTATTATGAAAGAGGAGAGATTGCGGAGGCAATCGTAGAGTGGATCCTCAGTCAGAATTTTCAAAAATCAGACAATCTGGCGGGATACTTTATCAGAGAAATCCAGAAAGATAAAAAAACATTAGAAGAAATTGACAGAGCAGTGCAGATGTATAATCAGTGCCTCGTTTACTGTGATCAGGGTGCGGAAGATCTGGCGGTGATTCAACTGAAGAAGGCGGTGCAGATACATCCGTCTTATCTGAAAGCATATCAGCTTTTGGCGCTATTGTATTTAAAAACAGGTCAGTACCAGAAAGCAAAACAGGTGTTGAAGCGGGCACATCGTCTCGACACGACAAATGAGACAACCTTGAAATATATGCATGAGTTGTCCGAACTCAGAGAAACGCAAGGCACGAAAGGAAGAGAACAGAAGACTTATGAGATTGGGAATGACACGGTCATTCAGCCGGCGGTCTCTCCGCTGAAAGAGAATGCAGGATTCCTTACCATTCTGAATATTGTCATAGGAATTTTACTAGGAGCAGCCGTTGTATGGTTTCTCATTGTTCCGGCGGTCAATGAAGTAAAATCCAATCGAAGCAACAAATCGGTGCTGGCATTTAAAGAGGAGATCAATTCCAAAGATGCGCAGATCAGCGCGATGAAAAAGGAATTAGAGACCATTAGAAATTCTTCCGATGAGAACGAGGCGGCAACGGCTGCTGCACTGGCGGCAAAAGATAGCTATGAGAAGCTTTTGACGGTCAAGGAGCACTATAACTCCGGGCAGTATGCTTACGCCACACTTGCAAAAGAACTTTTGGAAGTGCAGAAAGATTCCCTTGGAGATCAGGGAAAAGTTCAGTATCAGGCGATTGCCGATGAAGTGTATCCGAGCATCTGTGCAGAACATTACAGTAGTGCAAAGCAAAGCTATCAGCAGGGAGATTATCCAAAAGCGATCACACTTTTGGAGGAACTGATCCGGATGGATGGGCATTACAAAGATGGAGAGGCACTGCTGTTACTTGGAGACTCTTATCTGTTGAACAATGAGAAAGATAAGGCTGAGGCAATATACAAGCAGATCATCGAGGCATATCCGAAAACAGATGTTGCAAAGAGAGCAGAAGAGGCACAAAAAGGAACCCCGGCAAATACTCAGGGGGCTGGTACGGAAGAGAGCGTGGATTCCGGACAATCAGGAGCGGATGTGTATAATGATTATGGCAGTGTTTATGGGGATACTGCCGGAAGTGATACAGAAGATTACCAAGGACAAGGGGATCAGGATGTATATGACAATTATCAGGAAACAGAAGAATCCTATGGAGATGTAACTTACGAGGAATATCAATAGAAATAGAAGTACGAAAGAAAAGGAGATACACAAAGAGCGTGTATGTCCTTTTTTTTCGATTTATAGGCTACGAAAACAGGAGGGTTATATGGAGTATCAGATTGAAGAAAACAGTCTTACAATTTTTCTTCCCGCAGAGTTAGACCACTGCAATGCGGAGCAAGTGAGAAAGAGGGCAGATATGCTGATTGAGCATAACCATATTAAATATGTTATTTTTGACTTTGCGAACACGAATTTTATGGATAGTTCGGGAATTGGAGTCCTTATGGGAAGATATAAGCTGGTCTATTTAGTTGGCGGCGAAGTCTGGGCAGTAAACGCAAATGAGCGGATCAGAAAAATATTAAAAATGTCAGGTGTGACGAAAATAATCCAGATGTTTGAGGAGGAAAAACAATGATGAAGAACACAAATGAAATGGAACTGGTATTTGACAGCAGACCGGTCAATGAAGGATTTGCGCGTGTGTCTGTTGCAGCATTTATGACACAGCTCAATCCGACTTTGGAGGAAGTGTCAGATGTAAAGACTGCGGTCTCAGAGGCAGTCACGAATGCGCTGATCCATGGGTATGATGGAAAAGTGAAGAAAATTATGATTCGATGCTGGATTGAAGGGCAGACACTCTATGTAGAAATTAGAGATGAAGGAAAAGGAATTGAAAATGTCGAAAAGGCAATGGAACCGTTATTTACGACAAGACCAGAACTTGACCGGTCAGGAATGGGATTTGCATTTATGGAAGCCTTTATGGACAATGTGTATGTAGAATCCGAACTGGGAAAGGGGACGTTGGTCCGAATGAAAAAGACTATCGGGAAAGGCAGGGAGCTATGGACCACACAATCGCTTTAATTCAAAGATCACACGATGGAGATGAGAAAGCGAGAGAACAATTAGTGGAGGAAAATACAGGGCTTGTATGGTGTATTGTGAAGCGGTTCTTTGGAAGGGGAACGGACAGTGAAGATTTGTTTCAGATTGGAAGTATCGGACTTTTGAAAGCAATTGATAAATTTGATCTGAATTATGATGTGAAATTTTCGACTTATGCAGTGCCTATGATTTCAGGGGAGATTCGGAGATTCCTAAGAGATGATGGGATGATTAAAGTGAGCCGGTCATTAAAGGAGACAGCATACAAAGCATTTCTGGCAAGGGAGCGTCTTCAGAAAAAATATAACCGAGAGCCGACAATGGAAGAACTGGCAGCGGAGTTGGAGGTGGAGAAGGAAGAACTTGCGATGGCGCTTGATGCGAGCGGGGAAGTGGAATCGCTGCACAAACCGATTTATCAGAAAGATGGAAATGAGATTCAGCTTCTTGATAAGCTAGAGGAAGAGGAAGGGCAGGAAGAAACGATACTGAATCATATGCTGATACGTCAGCTTCTCGAGGAGCTTGATAGAGAGGAACGACAGTTGATCTATTTGCGGTACTTTGCAAATCAAACACAGTCAGAGATTGGAAAAAAACTCGGAATTTCCCAAGTGCAGGTATCAAGGCTTGAAAAGAAGATTCTAAAAAATATGAGGACAAAAATACAGACAGGATGAGTCTGGGCGATTGGTATGCCGGGAGAAAAAATAAGAAATTTGAGGAGGGAGCAGTTCAGAATGAGAGCAGCTTCCTCTTTTTATTAAGTTTTCCTGAAGAGTATAGGTTTGCCAAATGCGGAAATAATAGGAATAAGCAATCTCTGGCAGAACAGGTAAGCATCAGCTCTGTGAGGCAGAGAAGTATCAGAAAGGTGGTGCAAAAATGGACAATGCAAGAAAGAAAATCTGGATCTGTCTGCTCTGCGCTGTTGCGGTGGCGATAGTTGTCGGGCTCTGCTATTATGTTACGGATGTGCGGGAGACAGAATTATCTGGGGAAGGAACGCTTGTAAGAATGGAAAGATCGGAGATGGGCGGCACATGGCAGCAACAAACAAAAAATTATATATAAAGGCAGACCGCAGTATTGAATTGACAAAACAGGAAGTGACGCTGGGAGATGTTCTTTCGATGGAGTGTACGGACCAAACCATTGTGACAAGATTGAAGACGGAACGACTTCTGAAAATGCCGGAACAGGGACAGAACCGGTTTGTATTTTCTATTTTAAAGGTTATTGAGCAGATTCACAGGGTATATCCGGGATTGGATATTGAAAATCTTGGTGAGACAGAATTTATTGTTACTTATGAAAAGCAAAAGACTCCGGGAAAGGCGGTACATTTTCTGAAGACGGTGGGAGTTGTGATGATTACATTTCTAGGCTCAGCCTTTTCAATTATGGCATTTAACAATGATGTGGATGTGGGGAAAATGTTTGGGCAGGTTTATGAGCAGCTCACGGGGGTACCGTCAAGTGGATTTACACTGTTGGAAGTCTGTTACAGCATTGGTCTGATTATTGGTATTCTTGTGTTCTTTAATCATTTTGCCGGTAAAAGATTCTCGGTCGATCCAACACCGATGGAAGTGGAAATGAGACTTTATGAGAATGATATTCAGACAACGTTGGTACAAAATTATGAGAGAAAGAAAAAAGAAATTGATGTTAAGTAAGTAGGAAAAGCTATGAGGGAACAAAAAAGAAAGAGAGAAACGTCATGTGGATCAAACAGATGATACTTGTGGTACTTGGACTTAGCGCAGGAGTTGCGGCGGCAGGAGGATTGTTTTCATTTATCGTAGGTCTCGGAGTGGTATCTGAATTTGCAGACCGTACACATACCGGAAATTGCGTGCTTCTTTATGAAGAATCCATCGCACTTGGAGGAATCTTTGGCAATCTGTTCTATTTATTTCCGGTCACAATTCCTTATGGCCAGATACTTGTTCCGATTTTCGGTGTATTTGGGGGGATTTTTGTAGGGTGCTGGGCAATGACCTTGGCAGAAATTTTGAATATTTTCCCAATTTTTATCAGACGAGTGAAGCTTCTCCGGGCAATTCCTTATATTATTGCGGGAATAGCATTTGGAAAAGGAATTGGTTCGCTGATTTATTTCTGGAAAGGCTGGGGATAATAGATGAGAAAAAGAAAGAAAACAAACAGATAGATTCAGAATAAAACGAAAAGAAAGGGAAGGACATGGACGAACAAGAAAAGAAAAAAAGGAAGGAAAAGGCATATCAGGATTATGTCAAAACAAAGACACCAGTGCACAACGTCTATCTGAATATGGCAAAAGCATTTGTGACAGGCGGAACCATCTGTGTGATCGGGCAGTTTTTTATGAATTTCTGTAAAAATGCAGGATGCACAGAAGAAATCAGCGGAACATGGACATCACTCATGTTAGTTTTGCTCAGTGTACTTCTCACCGGATGGAATTTGTATCCGGGGATTGCAAAATGGGGAGGCGCAGGGGCGCTCGTACCGATCACCGGATTTGCCAATTCCGTGGCGGCTCCGGCAATCGAATATAAAAAAGAAGGACAGATATTTGGAATCGGATGTAAAATATTTACGATTGCAGGCCCGGTTATTTTATATGGGATTGTGACATCCTGGGGATTGGGGCTGATTTACTATCTGTTATTGAAAGTCGGGGTGATTGTATGACAATGGTAAGAGGAAGTCAGAGTATCTATTTTCAGGAGGCGCCATATGTGATCAGCGCCGGGTCGATTGTAGGAAAAAAAGAATTTGAAGGACCGCTTGGAAACCTGTTTGATATGGCGGGGGAGGACAACCTGTTTGGGGAACAGACATGGGAAGCAGCGGAGAGCAGAATGCAGAAGGAAGCGTGCGTTCTGGCATTGGAAAAAGCAGGAATTGATGCCAAAGAGGTTCGATATTTATACGGGGGAGACTTGCTGCGGCAGGGAATTGCAACTTCCATGGGAGTGGAGGCACTTCAGATTCCTATGTTTGGACTTTATGGGGCTTGCTCTACTTCAGGGGAAGCACTTGCACTTGGATCTATGGCAGTGGCGGCGGGGTATGGAGAATACATGCTTGCGGTGACATCGAGCCACTTTGGAAGTGCAGAGAAAGAATTCCGGTTTCCGCTGGCATATGCCAGTCAGAGGCCGCTGTCTGCCCATTGGACTGTAACAGGGAGCGGCGCCTTTTTAATAGGAAAGAAACGGAGTCATGTGAGAGTGTCAGGAGTAACCGTTGGAAAGATTGTTGACTATGGGCTTAAGGATTCGCAAAATATGGGAGCATGTATGGCTCCGGCGGCGTGTGATACGATTTTGCAGAATCTAAAAGATTTTGGGAGACAGGAAACCGATTATGATCGGATCATTACCGGAGATCTTGGGTATGTAGGGCAGACGATTTTGTTTGATCTTGTGAGAAAAAAAGGAAAGGATATCAAGCAGAATCATATGGATTGTGGAATGACAATCTTTGATCAGCAAAGGCAGGACACGCATGCAGGAGGAAGCGGATGCGGATGTGCGGCGGTGACACTGGCAGCATATATTCTTCCAAAAATTGAGAGCGGAGAATGGAGACGTGTGTTGTTTGTACCGACAGGGGCACTCATGTCAACAGTCAGCTTCAATGAAGGGGAAAGTGTCCCGGGCATTGCACATGGCATCGTGCTGGAACATTGTTGATGAATTAGGAATGTGTGAGAAAGAGAGGAAACATTGTGGATTATGTCAAAGCATTTTTGGTGGGAGGATTGATCTGTGCACTTGTGCAGATTTTACTTGATCGGACAAAATTAATGCCGGGGAGAGTGATGGTATTGCTCGTGTGCTCTGGCGCGGTACTTGGATTTTTAAATATTTATCAGCCAATTGTTTCTTTTGCAAAAGCGGGAGCAAGTGTTCCGCTGCTCGGATTTGGAAATCTGTTATGGAAAGGAGTCAAAGAGGCAGTCCGAAAGGATGGTCTGATCGGCATTTTTACCGGAGGATTTACAGCGAGCGCTGCAGGAATTTCGGCGGCACTTGTATTTGGATACCTTGGTTCGCTTGTGTTTGAGCCGAAAATGAAAAAGTAGAAAAATAGTAAAAAGATGTTGTTTTCTGTCGAATATAATGTTATGGTAAAAAGGTGAATTTAAAATGTATTAGTTATGAGGAGGAAGCCTATGGATTACACTGGCATTATTATTCCGTTTGTAGGTGGGCTTGGAATGTTCATCTACGGTATGCAGATTATGGCACAGGGACTGGAAAATGCTGCTGGCAATAAGATGAAATCTTTGCTCGAAGTTTTGACGAAGAACAAGTTTTTTGGGGTATTGCTTGGAGCATTTATTACGGCTGTGATTCAGAGTTCATCAGCTACAACTGTTATGGTTGTTGGTTTTGTAAATGCAGGAATCATGAACCTGACACAGGCAATGGGAGTTATTATGGGAGCCAACATTGGTACAACTGTCACAGGATGGCTTGTATCGAGTGTGGAATGGGCAAAGATGTTAAGCCCGGCGAATTTGGCACCAATCGCAATTATTATTGGTGTGGTGATCATGCTGACAGGAAAGAGACGTTCCGCAAAGGATATTTCAAGTATCATTGTTGGATTTGGTATTTTATTTGTCGGTATTTCTACAATGTCAGGAGCAGTTTCTCCACTGAAAGAATCAGAAGCATTTTGTAATATTTTTGTGACACTTGGAAAGAATCCATTCCTTGGAATTCTTGCAGGAACAATTGTGACAGCTGTGATCCAGAGTTCTTCTGCATCTGTCGGAATCCTTCAGAGTCTTGCAGCAGCAGGACTTGTTCCGATGAGTGCAGCAGTTTATATCATTATGGGACAGAACATCGGTACATGTGTGACAGCGATGCTTTCCAGTGTTGGAGCAAAGAGAAATGCAAAGACAGCAGCATTGATGCATTTGCTGTTCAATGTAATCGGTACTGTGATTTTCAGTATTGTGGCAATTATATTCTTTACAGTTATGAATCCGGCTCTGGGAGAAAATTTGATCACCT
>NZ_CAXSKS010000007.1:69268-193368 GCF_964238105.1 Coprococcus sp. HPP0074
GGTACTGTGATTTTCAGTATTGTGGCAATTATATTCTTTACAGTTATGAATCCGGCTCTGGGAGAAAATTTGATCACCCAGACAGAGATCAGTACTGTTCATACAATCTTTAATATCGGAACAACGGTATTGCTTTTCCCGGTATCCAACTGGATTATCACATTGGCAAAGAAACTTGGCCGTGTAGAAGAGTGTACACAGGAAGACGATGTTGTATTACTGGATGACAGAATGCTTCAGACACCAGGTATTGCATTACAGTCTACCGTGACAGAGATTGTAAGAATGGGAAATATTGTTGCAGAGACATTGAAAGAATCTAAGGAAGTGCTCTTTACAAAGAGCGAAGAGACGATAAAAAGTATCAAGGAGAAAGAGTCTGTTGTAGATAAGCTTAGTGCAGGAATTACAGATTATGCTATTAAGATCACAGCGCTTCAGGTCAGTGAGAAGGAACATCAAGATGTGGCACATTTACTCCAAGTCGTATCAGATATGGAACGGATCTGTGACTACTGTGAGAACATTTCAGAGTGCGCAGAGGCGATGCGCGAGAGAAAGCTAGAATTCTCAGAAATTGCGACAGAAGAGATCAAACAGATGATGGACGTCTGTGTGGAAAGTTATCTTTACGCAAAGGAGGCATTCTTTGAGAAGAGTTCAGAGAAAGCAGTGAAAGTGATTGAGAAAGAAACACTTGCAGATGATCTGGAGGTACGTTTGAGAAATAAACATATCAAACGTCTTGCAAATAATCAGTGTAATGCAGAGACGGGTATCTTCTATTTAGATACGCTCGTTTCTATGGAGAGAATTTCAGATCATGCAAGAAATATTGCAGAAGAAATTATGAATCCGGAAAACTAAATATAAAATGAAAATAGGAGTTGCTGCAAAATAGATGAGGAATCACTATGGAGCAGTGACTCCGTTTTTATGCCACAAAATCAGAAAACGAAATCCGAAGAGTCCGTAATCTGTGGTATAATAAGATATGAGCAATAAATTAAAATACTACAAAAATCATACCGAATAAGGAGTTCTATTATTCTGAAATTATACTCAATAAAAAAGACTGGGAAGAGTATAAAAAGTGGGGCAATGAAAATTGAAAAAATATTATCAAGAGAGCTTGGAAACAGGCTCTCTTTTTTGAAACAGGAAGATATTAAACGCGTTAGTAACACGTTAGTAACAAAAGTGCCTGAAAACCTATTAAAATCGTGATATGAAATTAAGAAATTATTAAATATTTATAAATAAAAAATATTGTATGATATGGTATCATAATTTCAAGTGAGTGTAATGTTTTTTCTTTTTTACAGAATTGAGAGTATTATTAGGATATGGGAGTGCATGGATGTCTGGTCATGTGGTGTGGAAGTGAAAGAAAAAACGCATGGATTTGACCGATGCAGAGAAAGGAGCAGTGAAGTGAAGAAGATCATTGAGGCGAAACACTTGTTTAAGTTGTACCGTGTAGGAGACAGTATCGTGCGTGCATTAAATGGCGTGAATTTTAGTATCTATGAAGGAGAGTTTTGTGCAATCGTCGGGACTTCCGGTTCGGGAAAGTCAACACTGTTAAATATGCTTGCAGGACTTGAAAAACCAACCAAGGGTGAGGTGATTATCAATGGCGTTCATATGGAAAAGTTAAATGAAGATGGACTTGTAAAATTCCGCAGGGAGAACGTAGGTTTTATATTTCAGTCTTTCCATTTGATCGGGACGATGAATGCAGTAGAAAATGTGGCATTGCCGCTGAGCTTCCGAGGGGTGCCAAAAAGTAAGCGGATGAAGATTGCCAATGAGATGCTTGATCTTGTCAATTTGAAAAAGCATAAAAAGCATCTGCCGAATCAAATGTCGGGCGGACAGCAGCAGCGAGTCGGAGTAGCGAGAGCTCTTGTAGTGGATCCGAAGATTATTTTTGCAGATGAACCGACAGGAAATCTGGATTCGCATACGTCAGAAGAGGTGATGCGTTTGATGCAGAAAGTAGTTAAGGAGCAGAAGAAGACACTGGTAATGGTCACGCATGACAATCATCTTGCAGAGTATGCAGACAGAGTGTTCCATATTATTGACGGGGAGATTGTAAAGATTGTTGATAATCGGGAACAAGGGAAAGAAAAATCAGAAGAGAGTGGAAAGGAAAGAAAGCAATGAGAAGCAAAAAGAGATGGGCAGCATTCCTTCTCTGTGCAGCAATGGTGTTGCCTGCGGAAGTGTATGCAAAGGAACTGAATACAGAAAAGGAAATGATGACAACGGAAGAGGGACAAACGCAGATTGGTCTGGAGATGACATCCCAGATTGAAGGAAATGAAAGCGATGTCCTTCTCTACCGGGCGGGGGAGACAAAAAATTTATTATTAAATTTCACAAACACAGGAAATACACCGTTGACTTGTGTCAACGTGACTCCGAGAGTAAAAGCAAATACAGACGCGTGGCCGTTTGAGATTGAAAACAAAAATTATACACAGACAGTGGATGCAATCGCACCTGGAGAGACAAAGGCAGTATCTTATGCATTTACTGCACGGCAGGATGTAGTATCTCGCTACTACAAATTGAAATTTGATCTGACATGTGCGGAAGGTACGATTTCGGAACAAAGTGTTTTTTTGAAAACGGATGTCAAAGAGGAAAACCAGAATCAGCAAGATCCAGGGCAGCAAAAGCCTGACCAGCAAGACCAGGGAAGTGGGGAACAAAATGGATCCGTTTCTTATCCGTACGATGCAGGCGGAGTATATAATGGAGGAGAGGTTGTATCTGGTGGAGGTGAGACAAAGACAGGAGTGCCACGTGTTATCGTGTCCGGATTTAATACAGATCCGGCAGAGATTCCTGCGGGAAGTAACTTTAATCTGATTGTACATTTACAGAATACCTCTCAGGATACGGCTGTTTCCAATATGCTTTTTGAATTCAATGCTCCGGCGGAAGGCGCGGAGTCAAGCGGAGCAGCCCCGGCATTTCTTCCAGTTTCCGGATCCAGCTCTGTCTATTTGGATCATATTCCGGCAGGAGGGACGAAAGATATTGCGATTGCTCTGAATGCACGGGCAGATTTGCTTCAAAAGCCATACAGTATTGAATTGTCCATGAAATATCAGGATGGCAATGCAACACAGTATGAGGGACATGCGGCGCTTGCAATTCCGATCAAGCAGGCGGCGAGATTTGAGTTCAGTGAGGTGGAAGTCAGCTCGCCGGAAATCGCAGTCGGTGATGAAGCGAATATTATGTGCAATATCTATAATCTTGGACGTACCAAACTTTATAATGTAAAGGCGAAATTTGAGGGGGAAGGAATCAAAGGAAAAGAAGTATTTGTAGGTCATGTGGAATCAGGATCTTCTGCCGCTATTGATGGAATGGTAACTGGGGAGAAAGAGACGACCGGAGATGGCAGAATGAAGATGATTGTGACTTATGAAGACGAGGCAGGAGCCTCATACTCGACAGAACAGGAATTTCAGCTTCTTGTGACTCCAAAACAGGAAGATGCAGGAATGGTATTTAGCCCTGAAACAGAGCCGGAAAAGAAAGGATTTCCGATTCTGCCAGTTGGGATTGCAGTAGTAATACTTGCGGGAGGGATTGCTGCGATTATCATCGTAAAGAAGAAAAAACAAAGAAAGCTTCAAGAAGAGGAGGAGAGCTTGGCAGATGAGTTTGATAGACTTACTGAGGATGAGTAGTGGAAATTTAAAGCGCAGAAAACTCAGGACTTTTCTGACTGTTCTCGGTGTGGTGATCGGTACAGCTTCCATTGTCGTGATGATTTCACTCGGACTTGGCATGCAGAAATCCATGTATAAGCAAGTGGAGGAATCTGGTGGGATTACAAATATTGATGTCACTGGGAAGAATAATGGGGGAGGCGGTGTCATCATCAGCAGTGATATGATGCATCAGGATCAGGAGTCGGAAAAATACATTACAGATGAGGCCATCAAAGAGTTGAGCAAGATAGAACATGTGAAAATGGCGTCTCCGGTGTTGTCAATGTCAGCGATGATTCTCAAAGGGAATTATGAGGGATACATTGATTTGAGAGGAATGCGTCCGGAAGCATTGGAGGAGCAAAATATTCCACTGATAGAGGGGAGTCGTCTTCCAGAGACAAAGACATCCAATTTGGAGCTGATCATCGGTAATTTGATTCCTGAGATGCTTTATGAAAAAAATACAGGAAAAGGATATTGGGAAACCGGAAAACTGCCAGAAATCGATTACATGAAGGATTCTTTGTTCTTAATCTTAGATTCGGATGCATATTTGGCTTCCAAACAGAATGGAACAAGTTCTTTGGAACAGTCACTTGGCAAGAATGAAGGGCAGGGAGGAAACCAGGCGAGCGCAAAAGCGCCAAAAAAATATGTTGTCCATGCCAGTGGGATGGTGAAGGGAGACTTAAACACCTATAATTCACATTCTTATTATGTATATTGTGATCTGGATACGCTGATTGCTTCTCTGAAAAAAGAGTATGGAACGAAGCCGATTCCCGGGCAGCCGACGACAAAGTCTGGAAAGCCATATAAGGAATTTGTATATTCGTCCGCCTGTGTGCAGGTAGATGATATTGACTATGTAGAGGAAGTGTCAGCCAAAATTCGAGAAATGGGATATACCGCGAACAGCAATGCAGAATATTTAAAAAGCATGCAGAGTCAGTTTGCGATCATTCAGGCTGTACTTGGAGGAATTGGTGCAGTATCACTTCTTGTAGCAGCAATTGGAATTGCCAATACGATGATGATGTCCATCTATGAGAGGACTAAGGAAATCGGTGTCATCAAAGTACTTGGGTGCAGTCTGAAAAATATCAAACAGATGTTTCTGATCGAGGCAGGTTTCATCGGGCTTTTGGGAGGTGTGATTGGAAATATTTTGAGTATGCTTCTGTCATTTGGAATCAATACAATTGCCGGAAGCATGGGAAGTGCGATGGGATTTGAAGGAGACATTTCATATATTCCAATTTGGCTTATTCTGGCTTCCCTTGGATTCGCAATTTTGGTCGGGATGGCAGCAGGATATTTCCCGGCGCTGCGTGCTATGAGGTTAAGTCCGCTTGCGGCAATCCGTAACGAATAGAAAAACTGGAAGAGAGGTGTAAAAAGCCTCTCTGTTTTTAGGTATGTACAAAATTTGTTGTTTCCATTAGAAAAGGCTTGTATTTTTCAGCGGTTTATCTCAAAATAAAAGGGAAGAAAAATGGCTGAGAAAAATAAAAAATTGAAATGAGGAATGAATATGAAAAAGGCACTGATCGTTGTGGATATGCAAAATGATTTTGTAGATGGAAGTCTTGGAACAAAGGAGGCACAGGAAATCGTAGAAGCAGTGGAGAAGAAAGTAAAAGCTGCCCGGGAAATGGGGACAGAACTTCTTTTCACAAGAGATACCCACGGAGAAGATTACCTTCAGACAAAAGAGGGGAAGTCGCTTCCGGTTATCCACTGTGTCAAAGAAACAGAAGGCTGGGAGATCATAGACTGCCTGAAGCCTTATGCTGACAGAATTTTTGACAAGGAAACTTTTGGAAGCATTGCTCTGGCTGATTATGTTGCCGAGCAAGGATATGAATCCATTGAGCTTGTCGGTCTCTGCACAGATATTTGTGTTGTGTCAAATGCACTTCTTCTAAAAGCACGTCTTCCAGAGACAGACATTGTTGTGGATCGAAGCTGCTGTGCAGGAGTAACTCCAGAGAGCCACGAGGCGGCGCTGTCTACGATGCAGATGTGTCAGATCCAGATACTATAACAGTTTTTGATGGCAGGAGATGAAAGAGATGTTTCGATTATGGGGAAAGATATTTAAAGACAACCGGATGGTACGCGATACGGTCATCTGTATTGAGGAGGAAGATACGAGGACACATAAAATTTTCCGTGCATTAGATGAAATCTGTTACGAATTTGATCTGAGTAAACCAATTTGGCTGAATCATACAATCAGTGAATTTCAGAGACATGACAAGGCAAGATTTTATCAGGATAATTTTGTGGATTCCATCGACTTTGACTATCTGGAAATTCATATTATTGAGGAGTAAAGAAAAGGACAGGGTGTGCTTATCTTTCTTCTATGGAGAAAATGGGACAACATATGAAAAAGTATAAAGAATATTAAAAAATTGTGAAATTTAAGACAATTAAATCATCCTATGTTATAATAATTGTATCAAATGATTTTTCGGATACAAGGAGAGAAGGAACGTGATGAGAACAGTGGTAAAAAATTACGAGGATGTGGATAGTTGGAAGACTGTCATGTTTTTGTACAATGCCGCAATGAAAGAAGTAGGAACGAAACTGGAAATATTAAATGATGAGTTTCAGCATGTACACAAGTATAATCCAATTGAGCATATTAAATCTAGAATCAAGTCACCGGAGAGTATTGTAAAGAAGTTGAAGCGCTATGGACATGAGACATCCATTGAAAATATGGTTAAGTATGTCAATGACATTGCGGGGGTCAGACTGATCTGCTCTTTTACATCAGATATTTATCGGCTGGCAGGTATGATCGGGAATCAAAGCGATTTGAAAGTGCTGTCGATCAAGGACTATATCAAGAATCCGAAGGAGAGCGGATATAAGAGTTATCATATGCTTGTTTCTGTACCGATTTTTTTATCGGACAGTGTTGTCGATACGAAGGTTGAGATTCAGATCCGTACGATTGCGATGGATTTTTGGGCAAGTCTTGAGCATAAGATTTATTACAAATTTGAAGGGAACGCACCGGAATATATCAGCAGAGACTTAAGAGAATGTGCGGATATGGTCTCGGCGCTTGATGAGAAGATGTTATCGCTCAATGAAGCAATCAAAGCGTGCCTGCAGGAATCGGAGCGGGAGAAGGAATCGTAATAGAATCTGAAAAGAATAGCAAATAGGAGTTGGCAATCGTTCCTGGAAATGATAAAATAACTTAGAGCGTGTCAGAGAGGAGTTCGTCAGAGCACTTCCCGGCACGCTCTAAGAGTACGTTAGGAGGAAAAAAGGAATGGAGAAATTGAAGAACAAGAAAATGGCTGTACGTCTTCTCTGGGCAACATTTGGAAGTCTTCTGTTTGCTGCGGGCGTTAATATTATTATTTTACCGCTGCATTTATATAATGGAACTTTCTTAGGTATTGCTCAGTTGATCCGTACATTTCTTGTAGACTATCTGAAGATTGCCGCGCTTAGCGGGATCAATCTTGACGGTATTATTTTCTGGTTATTAAATGTACCGTTGTTTTTCATGGCATGGAAAGTACTTGGAAGGGGATTTTTCTGGTTGTCTGTCTACACGACAACAATTGAGACGTTGTTTATGACATTTATTCCGATTCCCAATACACCGATCATTGAAGACTATCTGACGGCGTGTATTATCGGAGGGCTTGTTGCTGGTGTCGGAACAGGAATGATCCTGAGAGGGGGAAGCTCCGGAGGAGGCCAGGATACACTAGGAATGGTATGTGCGAAGAAATACCCGTCATTCAGTGTTGGAAAAGTAAGTATTCTTATGAATATTTTCGTGTATGGAATCTGTTTTATGATATTTGATATAGAAATTACAGTTTACTCGTTGATCTATGCGACCGTGATGGCAATGACGTGTGACCGGGTGCATGTGCAGAACATTAGTCTCAGTGTGATGATCTTTACAAAGAAGGATGGGGTTGAGCAGGCAATTATGAATGAGATGCGCCGCGGTGTGACGGAGTGGGAAGGAAAAGGTTCCTACACGAAGGAAGATTCCAAAGTATTTGTTGTTATGATTTCGAAATACGAACAGAATGAGATCACAAGAATTGTCTCAGAGATCGATCCGAATGCATTTATGATCTTTACAGAAGGTGTGAAGGCAGTCGGAAACTTTGAAAAGAGACTTTCTTAATCAAAAAAGAATATGTTTTGATATGATGAGAGGAGCGTGTCCGTAAAAAGACATGCTTCTTTTTTGTAAAATAATTTTACACAGATTTAACAAAAGGCTGTTTTTAAATTTAACAATCGCCAAGTATAGTATCACTTGTAAACGAAAGCAGAATGAAAAATAAGACGGATTGAAGGAGAGTAAATCGTATGAAAATGAAAAAGTTTTTAGCAGTAATGGCAGTGGTATCTATGACAGCAGCAATGGCAGCAGGTTGCGGAAGCAGTGAAGAAGAAGGAAAAACAGAAACGAATGAAAAAACGGAAGCAAGTGGAGAAACGGATACTTCATTTGACTCTGCAAATGATATTTCTGTGACATCAAGAGAAGATGGTTCAGGAACAAGAGGAGCATTCATCGAGCTGCTGGGAATTGAAGAGAAAGACGATGAAGGAAATAAAATAGATAATACAACAGAAGAGGCAAATATTACAAACAGTACATCTGTTATGATGTCAACAGTAGCAGGCAATGAGTATGCTATCGGTTATATTTCTCTGGGATCTCTTGATGACAGTGTAAAAGCTGTGAAAGTAGATGGAGCGGAAGCGACAGAAGACAATATCAAAGATGGTTCCTACAAAGTGGCAAGACCATTTAACATTGCTACAAAGGAAGAAGTAAGCGAAGTGACACAAGATTTCATCGATTACATTCTGAGTGAAGAGGGACAGGAAATCGTATCTGATAATGGATATATTTCTCTTGATGATGTGAAGCCATATGCGGGTAGCAAGCCAGAAGGAAAGATTGTTGTCGCAGGATCTTCTTCTATTTCACCGGTGATGGAGAAGTTAAAAGAAGCTTATTTAAAAGTGAACACAAGTGCAGAGATTGAGATTCAGACAAGTGATTCCACAACAGGTATGACTTCTGCAATCGATGGAATCTGTGATATTGGAATGGCGTCCAGAGAGTTGAAGGATGAAGAGAAAGAGCAGTTAAAAGCAACTGTGATCGCAACAGATGGAATTGCAGTAATCGTAAATAAAGCAAATCCGATGGATGAGCTCACAAGTGATCAGATAAAAGAAATCTATACAGGTGAAGTGCTTGCTTGGGATGAGTTAAACTAATTCAGGAATTGCTTGCAAAATAGCCTGAGAAAGATGGATAAGAGGGAAAAAACAATATGAAAGCATGGAAAGAAAAGTTCATGCAGGGAGTGTTTTTCATCGCCGCCTGTACTTCGGTGCTGGCGGTGGCTCTCATTTGTGTATTTTTATTCGCAAATGGAATTCCTGCAATGAAGGAAATTGGATTTATGGAATTTTTGACCGGAGAGAGGTGGAAGCCGACCAATGAAATCTTCGGAATCCTCCCGATGATCATGGGAAGTATCTATGTCACTGCGGGAGCAATTATTTTAGGAGTTCCGATCGGAATTCTGACATCGGTATTTATGGCAAAATATTGTCCAAAGAAAATCTATCCGGTGCTGAAAGGTGCTACCGAACTTTTGGCAGGAATCCCGTCCGTTGTATATGGATTTTTTGGATTGGTAGTACTTGTGCCATTGATCAGAGACATCTGCCAGAAATTTCACTGGGGTGGAAATGGAAGCAGCATTCTGACTGCATCTATCTTACTTGGAATGATGATTCTTCCGACGATCATCGGTGTCACAGAGTCAGCGATCCGTTCTGTGCCGGCGCATTATTATGAGGGTGCACTTGCACTGGGGGCGACACATGAGCGAAGTATCTTTTCGGTTGTTCTCCCGGCAGCAAAATCAGGTGTTGTAGCAGGAATTGTACTGGGGATCGGACGTGCGATCGGAGAGACGATGGCAGTGATCATGGTAGCAGGAAACCAGGCGAGAATGCCTGCGGGGATTGTGAGAGGTGTTCGTACTCTTACGGCAAATATTGTGCTGGAGATGGGATATGCAGCAGGACTTCACAGAGAGGCACTGATTGCAACTGCCGTTGTTTTATTTGTCTTTATCCTGCTGATCAATCTTTCCGTATCATTGTTGAACAGGAGGGCACAACATGAATAGGCAGACAATTGGACAAAAACTTCGTGCTTACAGACGAAGACCTGGATCGTTAATCTTGATGCTCCTTGTGATGTTGTCAGCAGTGGCAACTTTTGCAGTTCTCTTATTTTTGATTGCATACATTTTGATCAAAGGACTTCCGCATCTGACACCAGATCTGTTTGCATTAAAATATACTTCAGAAAATGCATCTTTGATGCCGGCGCTGTTAAATACAATCGGAATGACTGCGTTATCGCTTGTAATTGCAGTACCGCTTGGGATTTTTGCCGCAATCTTTCTTGTAGAATATGCAAAGAGAGGAAATAAATTTGTGGAAATCATCCGACTTACGACGGAAACGTTGTCGGGAATCCCGTCGATTGTTTACGGATTATTCGGATTGTTGTTTTTCGTAACAACACTCGGCTGGGGATATTCTCTACTTGCTGGGGCATTTACATTGGCAATCATGATTCTTCCACTGATCATCCGAACGACAGAGGAAGCATTAAAATCAGTTCCAGACAGTTTCCGTGAGGGAAGCTTTGGGTTAGGAGCGGGAAAACTTAGGACAGTTTTTTGTGTAGTTCTGCCATCGGCAGTACCGGGAATTCTTGCAGGTGTAATTCTGGCGGTCGGAAGAATTGTTGGGGAAACGGCAGCGCTGATCTATACAGCGGGAACTGTTCCGGCAGTGCCGAAAAGTGTGATGGGATCTGGGCGAACCCTTGCCGTACATATGTACAATCTGTCCAGTGAAGGACTTTACATGGATCAGGCTTATGCGACGGCGGTCGTACTTCTTGTACTTGTTGTCGGAATCAACTGCCTGTCCGGATATATTGCGAAAAAGATTACGAAAGGAAATGGAAATGGGGAAAATTAGTGTAAAGAACCTAGATTTATATTATGGCGATTTTAAGGCTCTGAAAAATATTAATATGGAAATCGAGGCAAACAAAATCACTGCATTTATTGGGCCGAGCGGATGTGGAAAATCTACTTTGTTAAAGTCGATCAACCGGATGAATGATCTTGTGGAAGGATGTCGGATCGACGGACAGATTTTACTGGATCAAGAGGACATTTATGGAAGGATGGATGTGAATCTTCTCAGAAAACGTGTCGGAATGGTATTTCAAAAGCCAAATCCATTTCCAATGAGTATTTATGACAACATTGCATTTGGACCGCGTACACATGGGATCCATTCTAAGGCAAAGTTAGATGATGTTGTGGAAAAATCGCTTCGCCAGGCAGCAATTTGGGAGGAAACAAAGGACCGTTTGAAGAAAAGTGCACTTGGAATGTCCGGCGGACAGCAGCAAAGACTTTGTATTGCAAGAGCGCTTGCAGTGCAGCCGGAAGTGCTTTTGATGGATGAGCCGACATCTGCATTGGATCCAATCTCGACATCGAAGATTGAGGACCTTGCCATGGAACTAAAAAAAGACTATACTATTGTCATGGTTACACACAATATGCAACAGGCAGTGCGCGTGTCGGACAATACCGCATTTTTCCTTCTTGGTGAGATGATTGAATATAACAATACAGAAAAATTGTTCTCGATTCCGTCAGATAAGAGAACGGAAGATTATATTACAGGGAGGTTTGGATAAGAGATGCGCAATAAGTTTGATATGCAGCTGGAACGACTCAGTGAACAGCTTATTTTTATGGGAAGCCTTTGTGAGAAAGCAATTGCAAATGCGACAAAGGCTCTGAGAAACGGAGATTTGGAACTTGCAAAGCTCGTCATGAGCGAAGATGAAGAGATTGACCAGATTGAGAAAGATATCGAGAGACTGTGTTTAAAACTTCTGCTTCAGCAGCAGCCGGTGGCAAGAGATCTGCGCCAGATTTCTGCGGCGCTGAAAATGATCACAGATATGGAGCGGATCGGAGATCAGACATCAGATATCGCGGAGATTATCATTTCTGCTGGAATGTCAGAAGCGAGAGATATTTCGGTAATCGGGACGATGGCAGAAGCAACGAGCAAGATGGTTCATGACAGTATCCTTGCCTATGTCAATAAAGATTTGGAGATGGCGCAGAAGGTTATGCTTGCCGATGACGAAGTGGACAGAATGTTTGAACTTGTAAAGGCGAAACTGGTAGAATTGATTCTGAAGGATGGCGGAAAGCAGGGCGAGAAAGCGATTGATTTGATTATGATCACGAAGTATCTCGAGCGTATTGGAGACCATGCAACAAATATTGCAGAATGGGTAGAATTCTCTATCACAGGCGTGCACAAAGACGGACAGCTTGTGGAGAGATAGATAAAGGAGAGAACGAAGATGATTTATTGCGTGGAAGACGACAGTAACATCCGGGAATTGGTCGTATATACACTGGAGTCCACAGGGATGAAAGCCTGTGGATTTCCAGATGGGACTGCATTTATGAAAGCTTTGGCATTTGAGACGCCAGAGCTTGTTCTGCTTGATATCATGCTTCCGGGAGAGGACGGTATTTCCCTTTTGAAGAAGCTCAAAAGTTCAGCAAAGACGAAGGATATCCCGGTGATCATGGTTACAGCAAAAGGGGCAGAGTATGACAAAGTGATCGGGTTGGACAGCGGCGCAGATGACTATGTGACGAAGCCGTTTGGAATGATGGAGCTGATCTCGCGCGTGAAAGCGGTGTTAAGAAGGACGAAGCGGGAAGAGAAAAGCACAAAGTATGAGATCAGAAATCTTATTCTGGATCAGAAAAAACATGAAGTGAGAGTGGATGGAATCCCTGTCACATTGACATTGAAGGAATTTGAACTTTTGGAGCTTCTGATCCGAAATAAAAATATTGTATTGTCAAGAGACAGACTTTTGGAGGAAGTATGGGGATATGATTTCGATGGGGAGACAAGGACGATCGATGTTCATATCCGTACACTTAGACAGAAGTTAAAAAGTGCAGGAGATTTGATTGAGACTGTGCGTGGAGTAGGCTACCGGATGGGAGGACAGGATGAGACGTAAGATACAAAGAAGCATGTGTCTAGTTGCGTTTCTTGCACTTTTAATCTCGGGAATCCTGACCGTTGCGGCAGTTTATCAGCAGACAGTTATGAATAAAACCGCAGAACTTAGGCAGGAGGCGGAATATATTCAGGCGGCAGTCGATATTGCTGGAGAAGAATATCTGAATGTCATGGACAATGTGCAAAAAAGCACCAGGCTTACACTAGTCGGGCAGGATGGTACAGTACTCTATGACTCTGTACAAGACGATACGACGTTAGAAAATCATAAAAACCGAAAAGAAATCAAAGGAGCGATGGAAAATGGGAGAGGGGAAGCAGTAAGAACGTCCGATACACTTGGACAAAAGACGTTCTATTATGCGATCCGACTGCAGGATGGGACGGTCCTTCGTGCCTCCCAGACTATTGATAATGTGCTTCCAACAATTCGGAAGCTTCTTCCATACATCATTGGGATCTTTCTTTTGATGGTGGCGGGAGCTTATCTGCTGGCAAAATGGCAGACAAAGCGTCTGATCGATCCAATCAATCATTTGGATCTGGAACATCCGCTCGAGAATGATGTGTATGAAGAATTGACACCACTTTTGCAGGGAATCGATGTGCAGAACCGGGAAAAGGAAAAGGCGGCTGAGATGCGGAAAGAATTTTCTGCAAATGTTTCCCATGAATTGAAGACGCCGTTGACATCTATTTCAGGATATGCGGAGATTATGAAAAATGGGCTGGTGCGGCCGGAAGATATGAAGGGATTTTCAGAGCGGATTTACAATGAGGCGAGCCGTCTGATCACACTTGTGGAAGACATTATCAAGATTTCCAAGTTAGATGAGAAGAGCATTGAGCTGGAGAAGCAAGAGGTAGATCTCTATCTGCTTGTAAGAGAGATATGCACAAGGCTTGCTCCGCAGGCGGAAAAGAAGAGCGTACGATTTGAAGTGTCAGGAGAGCATGTTTCCTATAATGGAATCCGTCAGATCCTTGATGAGATGATCTATAATCTCTGTGAAAATGCAGTAAAGTATAATGTCAAAGGCGGAAAAGTCAGTGTGTGGACAGGAAATACACTGGAAGGCCCAAAAGTCATTGTGGAAGACACTGGAATTGGTATTCCAGAGGAAGAAAAAGAACGTGTTTTTGAGCGGTTTTATCGGGTGGATAAGAGTCACTCCCGGGAAAACGGAGGAACTGGACTTGGACTTTCTATCGTAAAACACGGTGCGCTTCTCCACGATGCAAAGATTCAGATCAGCAGTAATCTAGGCAAAGGGACAAAGATTGAATTGATTTTCGGCGGGGATTCCAGAAAAGAGACAGATAGCGAAAACGACAGATGAGAGAGAAATGAAAACAATCTATGGCGGTAGTCGAAGAAAATGATAGCTGCCATAGATTGTTTTTTTGTTGAAGTGGATATTGACTTTCGGAATAGATATGTTACACTGAAAGAGTAATTCTAAGGGAGATTCTTTCCCTTTTTACATGGATCAGGCAGTTCTGCCAGTTATTCCAGTATGTTTTTAATTTGATGATGAAAGAAGTGTGATGCCTATGCTTGTTGGAAACAGATAGAATCGACGGATGGATAGAGTTTTTGTACGATTCTATTTTAGACAGAGTGATCGGAAGAAAATTTGAAAAGAGAAAGGAATCATTTATGAGAAAAGGAAGACAGATGGTGTTGCTATGTATTGCGGCAATGCTTTTTTGTACTGCCCTGTGTTTTCCGAAGGAGGCAAAAGCACAGACGGAGCAAGTAACGATTGAAACAGGAAGAGAGATTTATTATCATCAGTATTCTACAAATTTATTTTATATCAATGGCAATGTAGGATATTGTCTGCAGCCAGCAAAGGAGACGCCGGCAGATGGGATTTATGCAGGAGAAGTTCTGCAAAACAATGAAGTGCTTGCAAAAGCCATTTATTTTTCAACGGGGCAGCCGGGGGAAGCGGTTGTAGGAGAAGGATTCTGGCAGATTCCGGATCCGGAAATATCTGGAGTTGTGTCGTGGGATGAGCGCTATGCATATTCCCACATGTTCCTCTCATGGATTTTTGCAGATTATGATTTTGATGCCGCGTTTCACGGAACAGGTCTGGAAAACGAAGTATTTTATGAAGACTTAAAGAAAGATTTTCAATGGAAATTAGAGCACATCAAAGGGTTGAAAGTGCCGGAGGCGGCATTATCTTTTTCGGATTCTGATGTGACGGCCTATATAGACAGTGAAGGACAGCGCACAGAAAGTCTGGTTCTGTCAGGAGATCCGGAAAATGAGATTGCGCTTCCTCTGCGGGAAAAAATGGTGCTTGTAAATGAAAGCAGAGGGACGGAAGAGACTGGAATCGGTCATATTTCCGGAGGCGAACAGTTTTATTTGAGAGCACCGATAGATATGAAAGAAACCTATCAGAGCGGGGAAATTTACGGAAGTATTACCAATGAATGGCGCTCCTTGATCATCGGAACCGGAGAAGATACTCAGATTATGGGAGTAGGCAGCTATGCAGTGACACCGACAGCACCAGTTCAGCTCAATGTGCAGTGGGTTCCTACAGGAAAAATCAGATTGAAGAAAATTGACGCAGAGACACAGCAGGGAAAACCTCAGGGGGAGGGATCCTTTGAGGGGGCGGTCTATGAAATTTTCGACAGGAACGGTAAGAAGCAGGATACTCTTACGACAGACAAAAAGGGAGAGGCGGTTTCAAAGCTGCTCCCCTATGGGATTTACACGATACGGGAAGTCAAGGCGCCATTTGGTTATACAGTTGCGATTGATCAAAGTGTGCAACTGCAGGAAGTGGAAATTGTCGTTGTATCTGAGGAAAAGCCGCAGAAAGGGATCATTCGTCTTCAGAAAGCAGACAAGGAGGCAGAGCAGGAGAAAAAGTCCCCATATGCATCTTTAAAAGGTGCAGAATACACGGTGAGCAGCAAAGAAGGTACAGTTTTTCAGACGCTTGTCACGGATGATGAGGGCAAGGCAGAAAGCAAACCACTTTTAACCGGAAAGTATCAGGTGAAGGAGACGAAGGCGCCGGAAGGATACAATATCGATCCGACGATCTATCAAGTAGAGCTGTTGCCGGGAGAAGAGACAGCAGAAATTTTTTATCAATCGGTTTCTTCGAAGGAGGAAATCATCCGCGGGGATTTTGAGATTATGAAATTAGCAGAAAATGAAAATGAGGATGAAGATACCCTTCAGGGACTTGCAGGCGCAGAATTTACTGTCTATGAAAAAACAAGTGGAAAAGAAGTTATAAAGCTGGTGACAGATGAGCGTGGGTTTGCGACTACAGTATCTAAAGAATATCCAAGGGGAAGGTTGATTTTCGGGACTTATGTTGTGAAAGAAACGAAGACACCAGAGGGGTATCGTCCGGTCAGACCATTTGAAATTACGATCAAGGAGGAAAAGGTAGTGCTGCGAGGAATTTACAAGGAAGATAAACTGATCACATCTCCGATCACCGTTGTAAAAGTGGATCAGGAGACTGGGAAGCAGATTCAGGCAGCAGGAGTGGAATTTAGGCTGCTGGACAGCAGAAAAAAACCAATTGAAATGGAAGTGTATTATCCAGAGCATATGAAGACTTCTATTTTTAAGACAGATAAGAAAGGACAATTTACTTTTCCACAGAAATTGAAAAAGGGACAGTATTATTTAGAGGAAGTAAAAGCGCCGGAGGGATATCTGAAGGGGGAATTACTTCCGTTTGAAGTGAAAGAAGGAGCAACGTGGGCGGAGGCACAGGTGATTCGTTACAGCAACCGAAGTGCAAAAGGAAAGATTGTGCTTCAGAAAATAGATCAAAAAACGAAGGAGACTCTTTCAGGAGCTGTCTTTGAAATCTTTGCTGCAGAAGATATTGTGACAGCTGACCAGACAGTACATGCAGAAAAAGGAGAACTGGTTGATACGGTGGAAGTTTCGGAAAAAGGGGGATGTTCCCAAAATCTGTATCTCGGGAAGTATGTTGTAAAGGAGAAAAAACAGCCGGAAGGATATGTCCGTCTGAAAAAGGAGTATGAAGTTGAATTAAAATACAAAGATCAAGTGACAGAAATTGTGACAGAGGAGCTGACAGTTGCGAATGTGCCAGTGACGACAGAACTTGTTAAGACAGACAAAAAGAGCGGAAAACCACTGGAAGGAGTTTCGTTTTCGGTTTGGAAGAAGGAGGACGAGAAACTGCCGAAGTTTGAAAAGAAAATGTATGTGACAAATCAGGATGGAAAGATTCTTTTGGAATATCTAAAGACTGGCACATATTGCATCCAGGAGAAAAAGACACTTCCGGGGTACCTTCTGTCCGAGCAGATTACTGAATTTACAGTAGATGAAGAGGGATACAGCGAAGGGAAGCAAAGACTTTGCCTGAAACTAGAAAATGAACATACCAATATAGAAGTGGAAAAACTGGATGCGGATACGAAAAAACCGGTAGAGGGCGCCGTACTTCAGATTGAAGATTTACAGGGAAAGGTAATTGTCGAAAAATGGAAAACAGAAAAAGAACCAAAACAGATTGAAAAGTTGCCGGAGGGAGAATATGTACTGGTGGAAGCAGAGGCACCATTCGGATATCAGAAGGCAGAAAAAATGAAGTTTCGTGTGGAACCTAGAAAAGAAGTGCAAAAGATTACACTTTATAATAGGAAATCAGAGAAAGAGAAGCTTCCAGAGGAGAGTACAGGAAGGAAGGATACACCAAAAACCGGAGATACAGCGACAGTCGCAAAGCTCATTGCGGCGTTGCTTGGAGCTTCTCTGTTACTTGGATTGATTTATTACAGAAAGCGAGATCGAAAGAGGTAGAAAAAAGAATTGACAAAGCACCCACCATATAGTATTGTACTAATATATTAGTACAAAAAGATGCCGATGAATGTGTATAAGATATGGAGGGTGAGAGATGATAGAGATTAAAAATCTTACGAAGATCTATAAGCTGAATAAGAAGCAGATGAAAGAATCAAAGACAAAGAGCAGCCGGAAAGTTGCAGTCGATGATGTTAGCTTGCGAGCAAAGAAGGGGGAAATCTACGGATTGCTTGGACCGAATGGGGCAGGAAAGACAACGACGCTTCGCTGCATTGCGACAATCCTCAAACCGACAAAGGGTGAGATTTATGTGTCAGGACATGAAGTGCAGGAAGAGCCGGAGGAAGTCCGCAAAAAGATTGGATTTCTTACAAGTGATATCAAGCTCGATCCGCAGTTCACAACAGATTATCTGTTTGACTTTTTCGGAAGACTTCACAATGTTCCGGAGGAAAACCTGAGAAAAAGAAAAGAAGAGTTGTTTGAGTATTTTGAAATCAAAGATTTTGCACATAAACAGATCAAAGAACTTTCCACGGGTATGAAGCAGAAAGCAGCAATCGCAGTTAGCCTTGTACACGATCCGGAAGTGGTGATCTTTGATGAGCCGACCAATGGGCTTGATATTATCACAGCGAGAAATGTTACAGACTATTTGAGAAAGCTGAGAGACGAAGGGAAACTGGTGATTGTGTCGACACATATTATGTCGGAAGCGGAAAAACTCTGTGACCGCATAGGAATTGTTATCGATGGGACGAAGGTTGCGGAAGGAACGCTGGAAGAACTTCTTCAACAGACGAATGCGCAGGATCTGGAAGATGCATTTTTTGAGTTTTATAAGTTGAGGAGGGAATAAAAGATGAATGGAATCAAACAGATTTTTCAAAAAGAAATGGCACGTATCTTTCGGGATAAAAAAATGGTGTTTTCGGTATTTATTCTGCCGGTGGCGATTATGATTGGAATTTTGATGGTCACCGGAACATTTCAGAAACGGATGTTGTCAAATATAGAAGGACATACCCCGATTGTCTATGTGGAAAATGAACCGGAAAGCTTTCAACAGTTTTGCGAGGCGGCAGAGGTTAAGGTGAAACCTGTCAAAGAAGGGGAGGTAGAGAAAGTAAAAGAGAAGATTCTGAAAGGAGATGTAGATTTACTTCTTTCTTTCCCGGAAAATATGGATTATAAGATTGCAGAATATCAGACGGGAGATGAGATCCCGGAGATTCTTCCATATTATAATCCAGGTGAAGACTATTCCAAAGAAGCATTCGATACAGTTGGAGGGACATTACTGGAGACGTACAGACAGGTACTTTTGGGACAGAGAGTCGGAAATCTGGAGCAGATTGAGATTTTTAAGGTAGATAGAGAAAGCGAAGCAATCCAGATTAAAGATGAAGATAAAGTAAACGGCAAAGTACTTGGCATGATGCTTCCGTATTTTATTACTATCTTGCTGTTTGCAGGTGCTATGGGACTTGGAGTTGACATGATCACAGGGGAGAAAGAGCGGGGAACGATGGCGAGCCTGCTTGTGACACCGGTGAAGCGAAGTTCGATTGTGCTCGGGAAGGTATTTGCACTGATGGCACTGACAGGAATTTCTTCAGTCATTTATGTGGCGGCGATGGTTGCCTGCATGCCGATCATGGCAAAGACGATGGGAGGCAATATCGGAGATGGATTCAAGATCAGCATGGATGTGAAACAGATCATCATGTTAGGCGCGCTGTTGATCGCATTATCTTTCTTATACTCTACATTAATTGCTTTGGTATCTGTTTTTGCAAAATCAATGAAAGAGGCAAGCAGCTATATTATGCCGATGTACATGTTGATTCTTGTTATCGGACTGTCAACGATGTTTTCATTTGGAAATACGCCGGAAAGTTCTTACTGGATTCCGGTTTATAATAGTTCAGTTGTATTAAAAGAGATTTTGACACAGGAAGTGACGATACTACATTATGTGATCACACTGTTGATGACATTTGGGATGGGAGCAATTCTGACTGGTGTGATCGTGAAGGCATTTGAGAGTGAAAAAGTCATGGCATCGTAGCATGAGTTGAAAAAGAGGTGGCACTGTGCATATATAATGTGAAAAATTGTGAGAGACAATACAGTGTCATAAAAAGAAAGTGCTGTCAGAATGGGAGCTGTTTTATGAAAACAGAGTACCATTGCTGACAGCACTTTCTTTATCTTACTTAGAAAGGGATTATAATTGAATGTTTTTAAACAAATCGCCAAGATTTGTTCCGATTTCCTCTGATTTTGGGATCTCGACCGCTTCTTCTTCCTCTTCTGGTTCTTCTGACAATGCCTTCATACTGAGACTGATCTTACCATCTTTGATTCCGATTACTTTCACTTGAACTTCTTCCCCTGTTTTGAGAACGTCTGCCGGAGATTTGATTCTTTTTTCACAAATCTGTGATACATGCACCAGACCAGACAGTCCGTTTTCTAAGAGAATAAATGCGCCGTAAGACTGGAGAGAGTCCACTGTTCCGGAGAGGATACTTCCGACAGGAATCTCCTGGACCTTTTTTGCGCGCTCTGCAGCCTGCTCTTCTTTTAAAATCTCGCGGGCAGAGAGAACGAGGCGGTTCTCAGCAGGATCGATATCAATGACACGAACCTTAATCTCTTTGAGCAGATAAGTCTCAAGATCTTCGATATAGGAGAGAGAAAGCTTGGAGGCAGGGATAAATCCACGGAGTCCTTCGATATAGGCGATAGCCCCTCCATTTACGATCCCTTCAATTTTGACTGGAAGATCGGTCTGTTGTTCCATATATTTTGAAACGATATGCCATGGATCTGCATTGTCAAATTGTCCTTCGTAGTCAGCCATAGTTTCTGTTGTAAATTGTTCTTCACTCATGCTCTACACCTCAATTTTCATAATTTTCTTCTATTATAGCATAGATTCTTTCGGAAAAACAGAAAAGAAAAATTTTGGCAAAAAAATAACAGACTGTATGCAAAAAAAACAATTCCATGAAAAAATAAGGTTGACGAACAGAAGAAAAAATGGCTTACTATATAGTATAAATGAATTGTTGATGAGGGATTGGATTATGACATCAGAAAAAAAGAAGAATAGAAAAGTGTATGTTGTAGGGCATAAGAATCCAGATACGGACTCTATCTGTTCTGCACTTGCTTATGCAAATTTAAAGAGGAAAGTAACCGGCCAGGAATATGTTGCAAAAAGAGCCGGCCAGGTTAATGAAGAGACACAGTATATTTTAGACAGATTTGGAGTAGAAGAACCGGGACTTCTGTCAAACGTGCAGATTCAAGTTAAGGATCTCGATATTAGCAGGGTATCAGGAATTGAAGGTCATGTGTCGATCAAAGAAGCGTGGCGGCAGATGAAGGAATCGAATACGAAGACGATGCCGATCACAAAGGAGAATATGTTAGAAGGTCTAATCACGATCGGAGATATTGCGACTTCTTATATGGATGTGTATGACAGTCATATTCTTGCGAAAGCGCGTACGCAGTATCGAAATATCGTCCAGACTTTAGATGGTACGATTGTGACAGGAAATGAACATGGATATTTTGTGAAAGGGAAGGTTGTGATCGCAGCATCCAGCCCGGAACTTCTCGAGAACTTTATTGAGAAAGATGACTTGGTAGTTTTGGGAAATCGTTATGAATCACAGCTGTGTGCTCTTGAGATGGAGGCAAGCTGTATTGTTGTCTGCCAGGGATCGGAAGTGTCAAAGACGATTAAAAAGCTGGCAGAAGAAAGACAGTGTGTTGTGATCAGTACGCCGCATGATACATTTACTGTAGCCAGATTGATTAATCAGAGTATTCCGGTAAAGCATTTTATGAGTAAGGAAAATCTGACGACATTTAAGATGAGTGATTATGTGGAAGATATCAAAGATGTGATGACAAAGAAGAGATTCCGTGATTTCCCGGTTGTAGACAGAAAAGGAAGATTTGTCGGATTGATTTCGAGAAGGCTTTTGATCGATGCAAGAAAAAAACAGCTGATTTTAGTGGATCACAATGAAAAATCTCAGGCTGTGGATGGAATCGAAGAGGCAGATATCCAGGAAATCATAGATCATCACAGACTTGGAAGCATTGAGACGATCGGACCGGTATATTTCAGAAACCAGCCGGTTGGATGTACTGCAACGATTGTTTATCAGATGTATGAGGAACAGGGGGTGATGATCGACAGGATGATCGCATCCCTTCTGTGTTCTGCAATTATTTCCGATACACTGATGTTCCGTTCGCCTACGTGCACTGATGTGGATCGAAGAGCGGCGGAGTCACTTGCGAAGATTGCAGATATTGATATTGAGAGCCTTGCAAGAGAGATGTTTAATGCGGGAAGCAATCTGAAGAATAAGACTGCGGAGGAAATATGTTTCCAGGACTTTAAGAAATTTAATATTGGAGATGTGGAGTTCGGTGTTGGGCAGATCAATTCAATGAACAAAGATGAACTGCATGACATCAAGGAAAAGTTGATTCCTTATCTGAAGGAGGCAATGTACAGTCAGGGATTGGATCGCATTTTCTTTATGTTAACGAATATTATTGAAGAGTCCACAGAACTTTTGTGTGACGGTGCAGGTGCAAGGGAGCAGGTATTTGATGCGTTTGATTTGAGAGAAGATACGGAAGACATTATCTTAAAGGGAGTTGTTTCCAGAAAGAAACAGTTAATTCCGAATTTCGTAATTGCGTTGCAGCAATAGAAGGGACAGGATATGGAGAAACAATTATGGAAACCGGGAAATATGATCTATCCACTGCCGGCAGTGATGGTGAGCGCCGGGGATGCCGATGGCAATACCAATATTATCACAGTTGCATGGACAGGGACAATCTGTACGAATCCAGCGATGGCATATATTTCTGTGAGACCAGAACGCTATTCCTATGAAATGATTCGCAGCTCAGGAGAGTTTGTGATCAATCTGACGACAAAAGATCTTGTGCATGCGACAGATTATTGTGGAGTAAAATCCGGCAGGGATGTGGATAAGTGGAAAGAGACTCGGCTTACAAGAGGAAAAGCGGAAAAACTTCGCTATGCACCGACAATCGTAGAAAGCCCTGTCAATATCGAGTGTAAAGTGACAGAGGTAAAAGAACTTGGATCTCATCATATGTTTCTTGCGACGGTGGAGGCGGTACAGGTCGATGGAACCTATATGTCTGCAGGTGGGAAGTTTGAACTGAATCAGGCAGAACTTCTTGCGTATTCGCATGGTTCCTATTTAGAAACCGGGAGAGAACTGGGGACATTTGGTTACAGTATCCGAAAGAAGAATAAAAGCAAGGCGCAGAATCCTTCAAAGAAAAATAAAAAGAAGGCACAGAATCCTTCAAAGAAAAGTGAAAACAGGACACAGCGTGCCCGGAAAGATAGATAGAAGAAACAGGACAAAAAATGTCTGCTGGAAGTCCAAAAAGAAAGAGTGTGTTTCAAGGAAATGTCAGAATGTGTATGACATGGAGCGGGGACACATTCTTTTTTATTGTGGTTCATATATATGATATGAGCAAGAGGGGGAGGGAAAGTGGTTTGCATAGAAAATCTATACTGCAATTTCTTGGGATGTTATATTTAGTATGCCTGATTTTGAAGGCGAGAAGTGGTCGGGAGGCTGAGGAGGCTGATGGAGCTATTACGGCGGGAGTGGAGAAGCCAAAGATAGCGATTACATTTGATGATGGTCCGCATCCGGTATGGACGCCGAAACTTTTGGAAGGATTAAAAGAGAGGGAGGTTTTGGCAACATTTTTTCTGATCGGATCCAATATAGACGGAAATGAGACTGTTGTAAAGGAAATGTACGAAAATGGACATATCGTTGGAAATCATACGTTTCATCATGTAGAGATGACAAAGCTGTCAGATGAAAAGGCGATGGAAGAGATTCGGATGACTAACGAAAAAATTTCTGCAATTACCGGGGAGCCGGTGTCGTTTATGCGCCCGCCGTTTGGGGCATGGCAGAAAGGTCTGGAAAAAGAGATGCAGGTTTTGCCAGTAAACTGGTCTGTGGATACGCTTGATTGGACGACGAAAAATGCGGATGAAATTGTGAACAAGGTAGTGACGGAAGTCAAAGAAAATGATATTATTTTAATGCATGACTGTTATGAAAGTTCTGTGAATGCGGCTCTCAGAATTGTGGATATTTTAAAAGAGAGTGGTTATGAATTTGTGACAGTGGAAGAGTTGATCCTCCCATAGAATGATTGGAGAGGGAAATGGTGAATCTGCCGGAGATGCAGGCGAATAACAGAAGAGAGAACAATTATAGATAAAGGAGTAACAAGATGATAAATGAATTTTCCAGAATGGAGTTACTGATTGGAAAAGATTGTGTAGAAAGTTTGAAGGAGAAGACAGTACTTGTATTCGGTGTGGGAGGAGTTGGATCACACTGTATTGAGGCGCTGGCAAGAAGTGGTATCGGTCATTTGATCATGGTGGATAATGACACCGTATCACTGACCAATATCAATCGGCAATCGATTGCTTATCACAGTACGATCGGACAATACAAGACGAGGGTGATGAAAGAAAGAATTCAGGATATTTGCCCAAAAACAGAAGTGACAGTCCATGAAACATTCGTCCTTGAGGAGAATGCAGCGGAGCTTTTGGATGGGAATATCGATTATATCGTCGATGCGATCGACACAGTGACAGCAAAACTTGCGATTGCTCAGATTGCCGATCAGAGAGGGATTCCGATGATCAGCAGTATGGGAACGGGAAATAAGCTTCATCCGGAATTATTTGAAATTACAGATATTACAAAGACATCTGTCTGCCCGCTCTGTAAGGTGATGAGAAAGGAATTGAAGAACCGGGGAGTAGCACATTTAAAAGTACTCTACTCAAAAGAAAAGCCGGTCGATGTCTCAAAAAATATTACGGAAGAAGAAAAAGGAAATAAGCGTTCACTGCCGGGAAGTATTTCCTTTGTACCTCCGGTGGCAGGACTGATCATTGCCGGGGAGGTTATCCGTGATCTGGCAGGAATTTCATAGGAGGAAAAGATATGGATCTGTTTGATTATATGAGAGAAACGACAAAGAAAAAAGAGTCTCCGCTTGCATCGCGTCTGCGTCCGAAGACTCTGGAGGAAGTGGTAGGACAGCAGCATATAATTGGAAAAGATAAGCTGCTTTATCGGGCAATCAAGGCGGACAAGTTGAGTTCTATTATTTTTTATGGACCTCCGGGAACCGGGAAGACAACACTGGCAAAGGTGATTGCCAATACGACTAGTGCCAATTTCACTCAGATCAATGCGACAGTTGCGGGCAAGAAAGATATGGAGGAGGTTGTCAGGCAGGCAAAAGACAATCAGGGAATGTATGGGAAGAAGACAATCTTGTTTGTCGATGAGATCCATCGGTTTAACAAAGGACAGCAGGACTATCTGCTCCCGTTTGTAGAAGATGGTACGCTCATCCTGATTGGAGCGACTACGGAAAATCCCTATTTTGAAGTCAACGGCGCGTTGATTTCCCGCTCCAGTATTTTTGAATTAAAGCCGCTGGAAAAAGAAGATATCCGTAGATTGATCATGCGGGCGCTGACAGATGAAGAGCGTGGAATGGGAAGTTATCATGCGATCATCGATGAAGATGCGCTGGAATTTCTTGCAGATATTTGTGGTGGAGATGCAAGAAATGCTCTGAATGCGATAGAGCTTGGGGTATTGACGACGGAGCGGTCGGAGGATGGAAAGATCCACATTACGATCGATGTTGTATCAGAGTGTATCCAGAAGAGAGTTGTGCGCTACGATAAGGGAGGGGACAACCACTATGATACCATTTCTGCATTTATCAAAAGTATGCGCGGATCCGATCCGGATGCCGCAGTCTTTTATCTTGCAAAAATGTTGTATGCAGGGGAAGATGTGAAGTTTATTGCCAGAAGGATTATGATCTGTGCATCAGAAGATGTAGGGAATGCAGATCCGATGGCGATTTCTGTGGCGGTAGCCGCGGCGCAGGCGGTGGAGCGTGTCGGAATGCCGGAAGCCCAGATCATCTTGTCGCAGGCGGTACTATATGTGGCGACAGCGCCTAAGAGTAATTCAGCAGTAAATGCGATCATGGCTGCAAATGCAGCGGTGCGGGCACATAAGACTACAGTACCGTGTCATCTGCAGGATGCGCATTACAAAGGTTCTGCAAACCTGGGAAGAGGAACTGGATATAAATACGCGCATGACTATCCAAATCACTATGTAGAGCAGCAGTATCTTCCAGAGGAGATTAAAGACATGCAATTTTATGAGCCTTCGGATATGGGATATGAAAAGGAGATTCAGGAGCATTTCCGAAGGATCAAAGGGAAATAAAGTGTTTTTACAGGTAAGGCTGCTTAGCGAAGAAACGATTTTTCGCCTACCAAATCAATAAAAATCTGTCTTGGATGGCGAATATTGCCTGTCAAGACAGATTTTTTATTTGCTCCGATGGAAAGGAAATCTGGTAATCGAAAAGGAACCGACAACTTATCGTTTGACAGAGCGTATTGCGACAAAAGCTGGAATATTATGTTTGTGTAGATTCCCCTGACCGCTTGTATCTTCATATAGATCAGTAAGCTGGAATCCAGCTTTTAACTGTCCTCCGATCTGTTCTTCTAATGTGTGAGAAAATTGGATTCCCCAGTCATACTTCATGGAGTCTTCATATTGTTTTTTATTTTTTAATGGGTGAAACGGCAGAGAATAGGTCAGATACTCTTCGTTTTCATCAAAAACATAGTTGATTCCGAGATCATATCCACCAAGCAAGACTCCCCCTTTTTTCAAAATGCGGTAACATTCTTGGAAAACAGGTTCTACTTTTTCTATATAGCAGTTAGAAACTGGGTGAAAGATCAGATCAAATATCCCATCTTCAAAGGGAAGTGGCTGTGTCATATCTGCTTGAATGATTGTTACAGGATATCCTTCTCTGTCAGCGACTAGCTGCTCACTTGCACATTGTTGGGAAGAATAATCCAGTACGGTACAATCTGCTCCGAGGGCAGCAAAAATAGGAATCTGCTGTCCACCGCCGCTTGCAAGACCAAGCACTTTTTTGCCACACAGACTGCCGAACCATTCATGAGGAACAGCTTTTGTCGGAGTAAGAAGAACATCCCATTCCCCTTTTTGTGCGTTTTGATAAAGCTCATGGGAGATAGGCTGTCCCCAAACCCAACCATCCAGACACCAGGTATCGATTGCTTCAGCATTTATTTTCTGATAGTTCATTGTAAAATCTCCTTATAAAAGTTGTTTTGTCCGATTTTTGTCTGTAAAAACATTTACCATAACAGATTTAGAAATAGAAGAAAAAAATCTATAATAGATTCTGCATCACGAAGGCATAGATTTCCTGATTTTTCTGTTTCCAGTGGTGGACGACAGTTTTTGCTTCCTGCTCGGTCGGTACTGTGATAGTCAAGTCGATCAGAGAACCGTGATTTTCCGTGACTTGGCAGCGAACAGAAAATTCATGATTATCATTTCGGTAATAGTCTGCGCGCACAGCGACAGCGTTCTTCAGTTCGTAATGCTTTTCCTGAAGAAAGGTGTCAATCTCATCCTGAATAGTAGGAGAAATCTTGTTTTGAAAAAACTGGATCGTCTCAGCACCTTCTTCTGTCAGATGATAGAAGGTGCGGCTGTGTTCTTTCTCCAGACGGATCAGATTAGCATTTTCCATTTCCGAGAGAGCCTGCTGGAGTGTGAAATAATTCGTGTATTCCTTGTCGAGGACAAATTCGGAGATTTGTGAGTTCGTCAGAGGGAAATCCACTTTCTGAAGCATATATAAAACAATTAATTTGTACAAAGTAAATGAGTCTGACATTGTACGCAAATCCTTTCTAAAATCATAGTTTGTAGTTCTTCCCCTGCCAAAGATCCTGTTCCTTGAAATATTGATTCATTTTGTTGAGGACAAGACGCTTGTGTCCGGTCCAGCATGGAGCAATCAACAGTTTTTTTGGCCCATCGCCGGTCAGGCGGTGGATGACGATATCTGGACGCAACTGCGTAATACACTTTCCAAGAAATGCAATGTATTCCTCCATTGTCGGGACGAAGAAAGGGGAAGTTTCATAATAGTCGGCGAGATCAGTTCCATGTAGAATATGAAGAAGCTGGAGCTTGATTCCTTGAATATCCATTGTATTTAGATAAGAAATCGTCTCCTGCATCATCAGCTTCGTCTCACCGGGGAGATATAAAATCGTATGGACAATCACTTCCACACCAATCTGCCGGAGATTTCTGACAGCTTCTTCAAAGACGGAAAGCGAGTATCCGCGCCGGATAAACCGGGCGCTCTGTTCATGGATTGTCTGAAGACCAAGCTCTACCCATACGGGTTTGATCCGATTCAGACGTGCTAAAAGTGTGAGAATTTCGTCATCCAGACAGTCTGGTCTGGTGGCAATGGAGAGAATCTTGACTTCAGGACAGGAGATTGCCTCTGTAAAAATCTTCTCCAGATAACTGACTTCGGCATAAGTGTTTGTGTATGCCTGAAAATAGGCAATATAAGAGACTGCATCGGTCTTTTTCTTTATTTGCTCTTTGCCGGATACAATTTGTTGCCGGATAGATTCGCGAGGATTTCCTGCGAAATCACCGGAGCCTCCGGCGCTGCAGAAAATGCAGCCCCGGTCTCCGAGTGTACCGTCACGGTTTGGGCAAGTCATTCCGCCGTTTAAAGCAAGTTTATAGAGCTTTTCACCGTAAGTATGTTTTAAGTGATAATCGAGAGAGTGGTATCTCTTTTCGCCCCAGCGCTTCATTAGATCAGATCCTTAATCGCCTTGCTTACGACATCGGCAACACGTGGGTCAAATGCTTCCGGGAGGATATTGGTATCGCTTAAATCTTCATCCGAAACGAGACTTGCGATTGCCTCAGCAGCGGCAAGTTTCATCTCTTCCGTAATCTGTGTGGCACGTCCTTCCAGAGCACCTTTGAAAATGCCAGGGAATGCGACAACATTATTGACTTGATTTGGAAAGTCAGAACGTCCAGTTCCAATGACACGTGCACCACCTTCTTTTGCAAGATCCGGCATGATTTCAGGAACAGGGTTTGCCATCGCAAATAAGATAGAATCTTTATTCATGGAAGCAACCATCTCTTTTGTGACAATATTCGGTGCGGATACTCCGACAAAGATGTCAGCTCCTTGCAATGCATCTGCAAGTGTTCCCTTCTTCCCTTCCAGATTGGTGACTTCTGTCATCTTTTTTTGCATCCAGTTTAAATTCGGAGAATCTTTGGAAATGATTCCATTGATATCACACATGGTAACATGGCAGAAACCGTAAGTAAGAAGAAGCTTTGTGATGGCGATTCCGGCAGAACCTGCACCATTTACAACAATCTGACATGCTTCCTTTTGCTTACCGGTTACTTTCAGCGCATTGATGATGCCGGCAAGGACAACAATGGCAGTTCCATGCTGGTCATCGTGAAATACCGGGATATCAAGGAGTTCTTTTAAACGCTCCTCAATTTCAAAACATCTCGGAGCAGAGATATCTTCCAGATTGATGCCTCCAAATGCCGGAGCAATGTTGACGATTGTGCGAATGATCTCCTCGGTATCTTGGGTATCAAGGCAGATCGGAACTGCATTGACTCCACCGAATTCCTTGAATAAAACGGCTTTTCCTTCCATAACAGGCATTGCTGCATAAGCGCCGATATTTCCGAGACCGAGAACAGCACTTCCATCCGAGATAACAGCGATCGTATTGGCTTTCATCGTATATTTGTAAGCAGCTTCCTGATCCTGGGCAATCACCTTGCAAGGCTCTGCGACACCTGGTGTATATGCAATTGCAAGGTCTTCTCTGGAATTTACTTTGGCTTTTGCACTGATCTCTAATTTCCCATTCCATTGTTCATGCATTTGTAATGCCTTTTCGTTTGTTGTCATATTATTCACACCTTTTCTTTTTCATATTTTTGAAACTTCTAAAGTTATGATAACATTCCGGTGAAATCAAATCAACAAGGATTGCTGAAAAAATACTTTCTTTTTCCCTAAAAATAGTGTATAATGCGTATATCTTAAGAGAAGTCATGTCAGACGAATATTCCCGCAGATACTTATTAATAATTAAAATAATTAGGATAGACAAATGAATAGCGAAAGGAAGTAGGATAATGAGAGAAAAATATGAATCATTACCGTTAACGTCTTTGAAGGAAATCGCAAAAGCGCGAGGATTAAAAGGGGTATCGACAATGAAAAAAGCAGATATCATCGAATTAATGCTGAAAAAAGACGAGCAGGATAAAGCAGAAGAAGCAAAAGAAGAGGTAAAAAGCGAGAAAACAGGGGTCATTGATATTGAGGAGCTGGACAGCGGAATTACGGCGCAGGGGATTCTTGAAGTGCTTCCGGATGGATATGGATTTATCCGGAGCGATAACTATCTTCCGGGAGAGAATGACGTCTATGTATCACCGTCACAGATTCGCAGATTTAATCTGAAAACTGGAGATATCCTGACTGGAAATACGAGAATCAAGACACAGTCGGAGAAATTCAGCGCACTCTTATATTTGACGACGGTCAATGGAATGCGTCCGGCAGAGGCGGCGAGACGGACAAATTTTGAAGATATGACACCAATTTTTCCTAACGAAAGACTTCGCCTGGAACATCCAAAAAGTTCTACGGCGATGCGCATCGTAGATTTGCTTTCCCCAATAGGAAAAGGACAGAGAGGAATGATCGTTTCTCCTCCGAAGGCTGGTAAGACAACTTTGATCAAGGAAGTGGCGCTGTCAGTTTTGAGAAACAATCCAGAGATGCACATCCTGATTCTTTTGATCGATGAGCGTCCAGAGGAAGTGACAGATATTAGGGAAGCGATCACCGGGAAAAATGTAGAAGTCATTTACTCTACGTTTGACGAACTTCCTGAACATCATAGGAGAGTGTCGGAGATGGTGATTGAGCGTGCAAAGCGTTTGGTAGAACATAAAAAAGATGTGATGATCTTACTTGACAGTATCACACGCCTTGCAAGGGCATACAACCTGACCGTTCCGCCGAGTGGAAGAACGCTATCTGGTGGTCTGGATCCGGCTGCGCTTTATATGCCGAAGCGGATTTTTGGTGCAGCTAGAAATATGAGAGAAGGAGGCAGCTTAACAATCCTCGCAAGTGCACTTGTAGACACTGGAAGCAAGATGGATGATGTTATTTACGAAGAATTTAAAGGAACTGGAAATATGGAACTTGTCCTCGATAGAAAGCTTCAGGAAAAAAGAGTGTTCCCGGCAATCGATATTCCAAAATCGGGAACAAGAAGAGAAGATCTTCTGTTAAGTGCAGAAGAACAGGAAGCAGTATATTCTCTGCGCCGTGCCTTAAATGGAATGAAGAGCGAGGAGGCAGTCGATAATATTTTAAATATGTTTTCTCGCACGAAAAATAACGAAGAGTTTATCCAGATGGTAAAGAAGACAAAAATTATCTAATGATTTTTACAAATAACTTGCAATGTGAAAATAAGTATGATACAATAAAAAAGCTGTTTAACAAATAATAAGCAAGCGTTCCTCTGTCATTACGATAGTAGGATGATTGCAAAGATATTCGCTGTGAGGGCGATATAACCTCACGAAATAAAAATGAAGAGGTGAAAATCATGAAAGAAGGAATACATCCAGTTTATCATCAGGCAACAGTAACATGTAACTGTGGAAACACATTCGTAACAGGATCTACAAAAGAAGATATCCACGTAGAAATCTGTTCTAAATGTCATCCATTCTACACAGGACAGCAGAAAGCTGCTCAGGCTCGTGGACGTGTTGATAAATTTAACAAGAAATACGGAATTCAGGAATAATCAGAATGACGAGAATAGGTTGAGGTGCAAATCTCAACCTTTTTTAACATTGTAGAGAATTGTACAGATATGACAGAGGGAAAGAATTAATGGAAATCTGTCTGAAAAATAGAAGGAGAGCGAATCTATGAAGTCATCAAATATTGGCGGGCAGGCGGTTCTGGAAGGTGTGATGATGAAGAACGGGGATCAGTATGCAGTAGCGGTCAGAAAACCGGACGGAGAGATTGCGCTTCAGAAAGAAGTATACGATGGGATTGTCAAATGGAAGAAACTGACAAAGATTCCATTTGTGCGAGGAATCTTCAGTTTTGTAGATTCTCTCGTGCTGGGAATGAAGACACTCTCTTATTCGGCAAGTTTCTTCGAGGAAGAAGAGGAGGAAGAACTAACCGAGAAGGAAGCGGCGAAAAAGGAGAAGCAGGAGAATTTGATTATGGGGATCACAATGGCATGTTCGGTAGTGATCGCGGTTGCAATCTTTATGGTTCTTCCTTACTTGCTGTCAAATCTTTTGAAACCGTTTGTGCCGGGCAGATTTGCCAGGACTGTTATAGAGGGAATCGTGAGGATTGTTCTGTTTATCGTATATATCCTGCTGATCTCGAAGATGAAGGATATTCAGCGCGTGTTCATGTATCATGGAGCAGAACATAAGTGTATCAATTGTATTGAGCATGGTATGGATCTGACTGTGGAGAACGTAAGAAAAAGTTCCAAACAGCACAAGCGGTGTGGGACAAGTTTTCTGTTTTTTGTACTGTTTGTCAGTATTATCGTCTGCTTTTTTATTACAACAGAGTCTCCGGTATTAAGAGTGTTACTGCGGATTGCACTGCTTCCGGTAATCGCGGGAATTTCTTATGAAATCATCCGGCTTGCAGGAAACACAGAGCATCCAGTTGTGGAATTGTTAAGCAAGCCGGGGCTAGCGCTTCAGAATCTGACGACGAAAGAGCCGGATGATGATATGATCGAAGTGGCAATCTGTTCGGTAGAAGCAGTCTTTGACTGGAAGAAATACCAAAAGGAAAATTTCCCGGAAGAGCCATAGAACAGGATGTGGGCAAAATCAATGAGAAGATTGCAAAAGAGATGACAAAATCTAACGGGATTGGTAAAAGGGGATCAGTATGACGATACAGGAACTATATAAAGAAGGAATTTTTCGTCTGAAGCAGGCAAGAATCGCGGAGGCAGAACTGGATGCCTGGTATCTGCTCGAATATGTGACAGGAATCAGCAGGACGATGTATTATCTGAAGCAAGCGGAGCCTGCAGAAGAGCAAGCGGCGGAAAGATATTTTGACTGTATCAGCAGGCGGGCGCAGAGGATTCCGCTTCAGCATATTACTGGGGAGCAGGAATTTATGGGATTGCCATTTATTGTCAATGAACATGTGTTAATCCCGCGACAGGATACAGAGATACTTGTAGAGGAAGCATTGTCTCATTTGAGTGGAAACGAACAAGTGCTGGATATGTGTACCGGTTCCGGATGTATTTTGATCAGTCTGGAACATTACCGGAAAGGGATCCGGGCAGTCGGGGCAGATATTTCGGATGAAGCGCTTCAGGTGGCGAAAAGAAATGCAGAGAGCCTAAATGCTGATGTCACGTTTCTGAAAAGCGATCTGTTTGAACAAGTTGCCGAGAGATATGATCTGATCGTGTCCAATCCGCCGTATATCCGAACAAAAACAATTGAGGAACTGGAAGAGGAAGTAAGGCTGCATGATCCGATGATTGCATTGGACGGAAAAGAAGATGGATTATATTTTTATAGAAAGATTACAGAAAAAAGCCGGGAACATTTGAAGCAGGGTGGTTGGCTCCTCTTTGAAATCGGGTATGATCAAGGAGAGGATGTTGCAAAGATGATGGAGAAAGCCGGGTTTACAGAGGTAACGGTAAAAAAGGATCTGGCGGGACTTGACCGTGTGGTATCCGGCATGTACAATAGATGAGAGAAATGGAGGAATAGATATGTTTGATAAATTAGAAGATCTGTTGATCCGCTATGAGGAAATCATGGGCGAACTTCAGGAACCGGATGTTGCAAATGACCAGGAACGGTTTCGGAAGCTGATGAAAGAGCAGGCTGATTTAGCTCCGATCGTGGAGGCATATACAGAATATAAAAAAGCAAAACAGTCTATCGCAGATAGTGAGGAAATGCTTGAAATCGAATCTGATGAAGAGATGAGAGAACTTGCAAAAGAAGAGCTCAGCTCCTCGAAAAAACGTGTGGAGGAATTAGAGCATGAATTGAAGATTCTTCTTCTTCCAAAAGACCCGAACGACGATAAGAATATTATGGTAGAGATTCGTGCCGGAGCCGGTGGAGATGAGTCGGCTTTGTTTGCGGCAGAAGTATATCGTATGTATGTGCATTATGCAGAGAGCAAGAGATGGAAGACAGAGATGATCTCTGTCAATGAAAATGGAATCGGTGGATTTAAGGAAGTCGTATTCATGGTAAGTGGACAGGGCGTTTACTCTCGGATGAAATACGAAAGTGGAGTACACCGTGTACAGCGTGTGCCGGAGACAGAGTCCGGTGGACGTATCCACACATCCACAATCACTGTTGCGGTGATGCCGGAAGCGGAGGAAGTGGATGTTGTGATCGAAGAGAAAGATATTCGTATCGATGTAATGAGAGCATCTGGAAATGGTGGGCAGTGTGTCAATACAACAGACTCTGCAGTTCGTCTTACACATTATCCGACAGGAATTGTGATTTACAGCCAGACAGAGAAATCACAGCTTCAGAACAAAGAGAAAGCATTCCGCTTACTGCGTTCAAAACTGTATGAATTAGAGTTAGAAAAACAGCAGTCCGCAGAGGCAGAGGCAAGAAGAAGCCAGATTGGAACAGGAGATCGTTCGGAGAAGATCCGTACTTACAATTTCCCACAGGGACGTGTGACAGACCATAGAATTAAATTGACACTGCATAAGCTGGACAGCATTTTGAACGGAGATTTAGATGAAGTGATTGACAGTTTGATCGCAGCAGATCAGGCGGCAAAACTGAGTAATATGAATGAATAATTGTTCTTGTCTACAAAAAGTGGTCAAAGAAGAGAAAACTGTTACAAAATAAAAAATAAAAGAGAAATACCAGTCAGCAGGAGATAGAACGTTGAAGGGTAGTTCTCTTTTTTTATATAGAGTTTTACTGTTGGAAGAAAGAAAAAAGAAATCAAAACAAAGGAGAGGGAAGATGTTCTGTAAAAAATGTGGGAAAGAGATCAAAGAGGGTGTGAGATTTTGCCCGTATTGCGGGGCAGAAAGCGGTGTCAGCAATGAGATGAAAGCAACGGAAAGCAGGGGTTCAAAGAAGGAGAAGACTCATAAGAAATCAATCAGAAAGAAAATCTGGGCAGTTGCTATTTCAACGGGTATTCTTCTGTTATGCGGAGGAGGAGCATTTGCCATGTATAAGGCAGGTGTGGCTTCTGAGAAAAAGGAGAGACAGGCGCAAGAAGCAGAAGAAAAGAAGGAAGCAAGAAAAAAGAAGGAGAGCGTTAAAAAAGAGGAAGAAGAAAAGGTTTCCAACGAAACAAAGGAGAAAGATGAGACATATCCACAGATCATCACACTGGATGCCGATGTGCAGAATGAGATCACTGATTTTCTGAGCCTGCTTTGTAAACTGGATGCAGGAGGAAATGGGAAAAATTTCTCAGAGGGAGTTGTGGTCAATGAAGAGTTTGCGTATTCATTTTTGATACGGTCGATATGGTTTGAGATTCCTTTTGTGGATGGAGAGTCTGCCAAGCTCGGGCAGATGGGATGGGAGATTCCGGAAGAGACTGTCAGGGAATATTTGGAGAATTCTATCGGGACAGGAGCTTTCAACGAAGAGCATGTGGAAATTTCAGATGGAATGGTTGTGCTGGAAGGGGTAACGCCAACTTCGGCCTATGGAAATGATACTCCTCAGATCATGCAACTAAAAAAGATATCAGAGGATGAAATAGAAGTCTATGGAGAAGTTCATTATACGCCGGAAATGCAGGAGGCACAACCGTACTCAGCAGTGTTTGATGTTACTCTGATAGAAAATTCGCAAAGCATGTGGGGTGGTTATACATTACAGTCTGTGAACACTTGGACAGAGAAAAGTACAAATCAGGATAAAGCAGAGGGACAGAAGAATCCTTTAGCATTTCGTGTTTCTGCAAGTTCTACACTGCAGGAAGAGGGATATGATCATAGTACAGCAGCTCTTTTGGACAGAAATCCGGCTACCTGCTGGATAGAGGGAGTGGATGGCGTTGGAATCGGAGAATATCTTTTATTTGACTCAGAAGAAAAACAGAGTGTGAGAGGAATTGCTGTTCTTCCAGGGTACTTAAGTTCAGAGGATATCTATACAAAAAATGGAATTCCATTGGAACTGGAAATCAAAGCAGGAGATCGAATCTGGACAAAAAGATTGGAATCGTATGTTCCGAATTTTTCTGCACCAATGGATTCTATGATTTACATTGATTTTGGACAAAGTATTTCTGTTGATTCTTGTATCGTGACGATCAAAGACAGCAGGAGCGGAACAAAGTATGATGATATCTGCATCGCAGAAATGTTTTTATATGGGGAATAAATGGTGTCTAGTTTTCAGCAAAGATGCAGCCGAACGTCCAGAGGACAAGGCGTACAAGGTTGAGGTTTATTTAATGGATGAAATCTATAAGTTTGCCAAACAGAAGAAAAGCTGTATTGTCAAAATGTCCTATCTGTTTGTATATAAAGCCAGATATATAGTAAAAAAGCCGGATGTATTATATAATAAGCCCGACAAAAGCAAGAAGTTTGCACAACAGGAGGAACACTATGAGCGAGAATAATCAGAAGATGGCGCCGCATCTGGAAGCAGGAGAAAAGAACGGGGGATTTTGTGGTCCGTTAACAGGTGTAAAAGCGGTGGAAAAGGGAGAGGAAGGTCATATCGTCTGGCTCACATTTGAGGAAAATATTAAGGGAAAGCTTATTTTTCTGGAAGAAACTATTTTCCGCTATGATGTAGATCCGAGCGGAGCATTTGAGAGTTATGCGGCTCCGAGAGAGAAGGAGCATACAGCAAAGATTCAGCAGTGTCCGGACGAGTCAGATTTTTATACAAAACCGGAAGTAGAAATCTACGAGGAAAATCAGACGATCAATCTCTGCTGTGGAAAGACAAAAGTAAGTTTTGATAAAGCAACGGCAAAGATGAAAATTTCTGTCAGCGGCAAGACCGTTCTTGAGGAAGCCAAAGGTCTCACGATCGGTGAGGAGACAGTTCAGACACTTGTCAGAGGAGAAAAAGAAAATTTCTACGGTGGTGGTACACAGAATGGACGGTTTGTACATACTGGAAAGACTATTCAGATTGTCAATGAAAGCGCATGGATGGACGGAGGTGTTGCATCACCGAATCCGTTTTATTTTACGACGGAAGGCTATGGGGTTCTGAGAAATACATTTGCCGATGGAAGTTATGACTTTGGAGAAAGTGAGACTGCGGTTGTGCGCGCTGCGCATAAAGAAGCGAAGTTTAGTGCTTACTATTTTCTGTCTGATGGAGAAAATGGAAGCCGGATTACGCAGGAAATCTTAAAAGCCTACTATCATGTAACTGGAAATCCGCTACTTTTGCCGGAATATGGATTTTACGAAGGACATCTAAATTGTTATAATCGCGATGCGTGGTCTGACGAAGGTGGAGAGAAGGAATGGAACATTAAAGGAATCGCCGAAAGCACCGCCGCAGGGATGACAAAATATGAAAGTGGTATGGCGACCGGATATCGTTTGTCAGAAGGACAACATTCAGAATCCTTAAATGGAGAAGGACCAAAAGTGGCAGCAGAGCATTACCCTGAAAATGTAGATGCGCCATATGAATATTCAGCGAGAGCTGTATTGGATCAGTACGTCAGATACGATATGCCGCTTGGATATTTCCTCCCAAATGATGGATATGGTGGGGGATATGGACAGAATGGCTATTATGTACAAGGGGGAGTCAATGAGGATGGAAGCAGTTCTCCAGAACGAATCGCAGCGGTAGATGCCAATGTAGAAAATCTTGCGAAGTTCAGAGAGTATGCAAACAGCAAAGGGGTTGCAGCCGGACTTTGGACAGAGAGTAATCTGGTACCGGACTCAGACAATCAGACATATTGGCACCTGCTTCGGGATTTCCGGAAGGAAGTATCTGTCGGAGGGGCGACCACATTGAAGACCGATGTTGCATGGGTAGGACCGGGATACTCTTTCCAGTTAAATGGAGTGAAGACGGCCTATGACATTATCACGACAGCAGAGCAGTTTCGCCCGAATATTATCTCTTTGGACGGATGGGCAGGTTCACAGCGTTTTAACAGTGTGTGGAGCGGTGACCAGACCGGAGGAAACTGGGAATATATCCGTTTCCATATCCCGACTTATATCGGAAGCTCTCTGAGCGGAAATCCAAATATTGGTAGTGATATGGATGGAATCTTCGGAGGAAAGGCACTGATTGCTGCGCGTGACTATCAGTGGAAATCGTTCACACCTCAGATGTTAAATATGGACGGATGGGGCACTTACATGAAAGCACCGTACACATTTGGGGATCCGTATACGGGGATTAACCGAATGTATATGAAAATCAAGTCACAGTTGATGCCATATATTTATACGACAGCTGTCTCTGCGTCAAATATGGATACGGGAAATGATGACACGGGACTTCCGATCGTGCGTGCAATGTTTTTGGAATATCCGGAAGATGCGTATGCATACAGCAGAAATATGCAGTACCAGTTTTTGCTTGGAGCAAATATTTTAGTTGCGCCAGTTTATAAAAATACAGCTGCAGATGAAGAGGGAAATGATGTGAGAAACCACATTTACCTTCCGGATCCAGACGAAGTGTGGATTGATTATCTGACCGGAGAAAAATATCTGGGCGGACAAGTGCTTAATAATTTTGCGGCGCCGCTTTGGAAACTGCCGGTGTTTGTAAAAAATGGAACGATTCTTCCAATGTATGAGGCAAACAATACGCCGGATGCCATTGACCGGACAAAGCGGATGATAGAATTCTGGCCGGATGGAGACAGCTTTTATACAACTTACGAGGATGATGGAAAATATATCCATAATCAGACGGAGGAGGATGAGAAATACGGAACCATTGACCATGTTTCGTATGGAAGTCATGTTTCAACGACCTATACTTCCAGTGTGAAGGAAGGAAAGGCGATTCTGACAGCAGAATGCTCCGAAGGTACTTATGAAGGATATGAGGAAAAGCGTAGCAGCACATTTATCGTACATTTGTCAAACCGTCCGGAGGCAGTAACAGCATGGAATGGAGAAGAAAAGTTGCATCTGACAGAAGCAGAAAATCTGGAAATCTTTGAGCAAAGTGAGCCAAAGAAAGGAGAGGGGATTTTCTTCTATGACGAACATCCAATGATCCGTACCTACGCTTCTGAGGAAGAAAAGATTTTACGCGCAATGGTAGAAAAGGTTCAGGCAGAGCCGAAGCTGTATGTAAAACTCGCAACAGTGGACAGCCAGAAAGAAAAACAGATCGTAGAGATTCTGGGATTTGAAAATACCGTTTGCCGGATGGCGGAAAAAGAAAATGGTGCTCTTTCTGTACCGCAGCTGACGGCAGCAGAAGAAGCGAAAACTTCTACAAGCATCGGATTATGCTGGACAGAAAGCAAAGGAGCATCTGAATATGAGATGCTCGTGGATGGAAATCTTTATGCCATGGGAGATGCACTTTCTTATATCCATGATGATCTCGACTATCATTCTGAGCATACTTATTGCGTGCGGGCGAGAAATGCGGAAGGGTATTCTGCATGGAGTGAGCAGCTTGTGACCAGTTCTCTGCTGGATCCGTGGAGAAATGAGATTGGTGCACTTGGAACGATTTCATGGACCGGAGGAGATGAGGCAGGAGCACTGAAGTATGCGACAGACCACAGCTTCCGTGGATTATTCTTCGCAGTGGGGGATGTTGTCGGTGACAAGACTCCGTTCATCTATGATTTTGGTGCAGCTTACGAACTGGATAAATTTGAGTATTATCCACGCGACAGTTATGGAAGTGGTACCGTAGAGCGTATGAATGTCTACTCCAGTTTAGATGGAAAACATTGGAAACTGGAATGGGATGGAACAAAAGAGGAAGAGTGGGTATATAACACGGATCTGGAAGTAGAAGAAAATGCAAAGACAGTTCCGCTCACCGGAGTCAGTGCACGTTATCTGAAACTTCAGATTATGAAATCGCGGCGCAATTACTTTGCATCCCATGAACTTCCGGTATACAAAAAAGATGGATCCAAGCCATTTGCAGTCGGAAGTACTAATAAGAATGAGACGGTTTCAGAGGGTGATTATACCAATATGAAAAATTACCTTGGAACTTCTGTCAAGGATGGTTCCAACTTTGTGGATCAAATCCAGAAGCGAAGTGGAGATATCAATATGAACGGCATCTATGATGTTTATGATTATGCATTTACAATGTTCCAACTCGATGGAGGCACAAAACAGAGCGGAGAAGTATCCGGGCAGGCAACACTTTGTGCAGAAAAATCATGTATCAGAGCCGGTGAGACAGTGACCTTTACGGTACTTGCAGAAGATGCGAAACATGTCAATGCATTTGGAGCTGTCATCGATTATGATCCTTCACATCTGGAATTTGTATCAGCTGTCGGAACGAAGGCGGTAGGAGCGATGGAAAATCTGACGGTCAATAAGGTATACAGTGATGGAACCGCTTATGTCAATCTTGCATTTGCAAATCGCGGAGATCAGCCGCTGTATAGTGGAAGTGATGAACTTGCAGTCATTACAATGAAGGCACGCACAGATCTCTGCCCGGCAGAAGAGATGAATGTAGATAAACTTCTTTTGATCGGTCCGGCATATGATGTGGCAGGAGAAAATGACACAGACGAGAAAAAGGATATTGAAGGGCAGAAAGAATCAGAAGAAAAATAAAGAGAAAAAGCAAAATAGAAGAAAATTTGTCTAAGAGAAATCAGAGAATGACAATAGCTTTGCAATAGAAAAAGACACTCCAGGAAATGCCAAGGGGTGTCTTTTTCCTATAGGGAACTGCTTACGGAGCTCTGGAAGTTTGTATGGAAAATAGGAAAACAGAATGTTCGATTTGGAAAAAATGCTTCTTGACAACAAAAAATGTATTTGATAAAGTTACAGTTAAATAATGTAATGAAAAAAGTTACAATTTGTACAGATATCCACAGGAAAATTTTGCACAGACAAAAAAGGAAACGGATCTCTGTCAAAAAATGTAAAAAGAAAATAAGGAAAGAGGTGGTTTTATGGGATTTTCGCTGGACATCAGCATTCCGGTATTGACAGTATTTTTACAGGGGGTGTTTAGTTTCTTTTCTCCTTGTGTTCTGCCGCTGATTCCGCTGTATATGGGGTATCTGTCAGGCGGAACGGGTGAGATTGGGGAGGATGGAAAGGTTCACTATGAGAGACGAAAAGTGATGATCCATACGGTTTGTTTTGTGGTAGGAGTTAGCTTTGCATTTTTCATTCTGGGACTTGGCGCATCTGCACTTGGGAGCTTTTTGCAGAAAAATCAGATGTTGTTTGCAAGAATCGGTGGAATTTTAGTGATTGCATTTGGTTTCTATCAGCTTGGTGTCTTTGGTCCGAGCAGATTACTTGGAAAAGAGCGCAGACTGCCATTTCATCTTGATGTGCTTGCAATGTCCCCGCTGACCGCGCTGCTGATGGGATTTACGTTTAGTTTTGCGTGGACCCCGTGTGTAGGTCCGGCGTTGACGAGTGTGCTTTTGATGGCGGCATCCGCCGGGACAAAGTGGATGGGGTTTGCATTGATCGGCGTATATACACTTGGATTTGTGCTCCCATTTCTTGTACTGGGGCTGTTTACGACAAGCCTTCTGGAGCTGTTAAAAAAGCATATGAATGTTGTAAAATATACGGTAAAAGTAGGCGGGATACTGATGGTTTTGATGGGACTCTTCATGTTTACAGGGAAGATGAATGCAGTCACCGGATACTTATCAAAAGTTTCCATAGCAGGAAATGAAACAGAAAATGCAAAAAAACAGAAAAATCAGTCAGCAGCCCAACAGAAAAATACCGGGCAGGATAATACTTCCGGGGAGAAGAAAAAAGTGCCGGAGAAAGCAAACAGGAAGAAAAGAAGGAAAACGATCAACGAGAGACCGTTCCTTCCATCGACTTTACACTACAAGATCAGTATGGGAATACGCATACATTATCAGAATATAAAGGAAAGACCATTTTTTTGAATTTCTGGGCGACTTGGTGCGGACCATGCCGGAATGAGATGCCGGAGATCCAGAAGTTGCATGAAGAATATGAAGCACAAGAAGACAGTGATGTGGTGATTCTGGGAATTGCGGCACCGGATCTTGGAGGGGAAGCTTCTGAGGAAGAGATCAAGGCGTTTTTGGAAGAAAATGGATACACGTATCCAGTTGTGATGGATACGACCGGGGAGATTTTCTCAAGTTATGGAATCAGTGCATTTCCGACTACTTTTATGATCGATAAGGATGGAAATGTATATGGATATGTCAGTGGTCAGTTAAGTGAAGATGTGATGCGAAATATTATTGAACAGACACAGAAGCAGGGGGGAACACAAAAATGACAAGTGAATTTGCAATCGCGGTCCATGCACTTGTGTTTCTGGAACATAAGGGAATCGTGATCTCCAGTGAAGAGTTGGCAAAGAATGTGTGCACCAACCCGGCTCGGATCCGGAAGGTGATGGCAAAATTGAAAAGGGCTGATTTGATCCGTACAAAAGAAGGGACGGAGGGAGGATATCTCTTCTTTCGGGAAGCAGAAGAAGTGACACTTGCCATGGTAGCGGAGGCACTTCAGATTTCTTTTGTGTCGACTTCGTGGCGGAGCGGGTCTCCCGAGAAAAAGTGTTGTGTGGCATCGGGGATGGCAGATGTGATGGCGGGGATTTATGGGGATTTAAATGCATGCTGTAAAGATCTGCTAAAACAGAGAACAATCGCAGATGTGAAGCGGGAACTTTTTCATTTTGCAAAAGAAAAAGGAACATTTTTGGAAGAGAAGGATGGAGGAAAGAAAAGATGGGAGAGAAGTTAAAGAAACTTGCGGCATATTATAAGCCGTACAAAGGATTGTTTTTCAGTGATATGTTTTTTGCAATTCTGGGAGCGGCAGTCACATTGATCCTGCCGTTGATCGTCCGTTATATTACAAATGAGGTCGTATATTTCCCGGCAGAGGATGTGTTGCATACGATTACGTGGATCGGTGTCCTGATGTTTGGACTCGTTATTTTGGAATTTGGCTGTAATTATTTTATCGGATATTATGGACATTTGATGGGTGCAAAGATGGAAGCGGATATGCGGAGGGATATTTTTGGACATTACCAGAAATTGACCTTTGCGTTCTATGATAATCAGAAGGTTGGAGGGCTGTTGTCTCGTATTACGAGCGATTTGTTTGATATCACAGAGCTTTTGCATCACGGACCGGAAGATATCGTGATTTCTATTATCAAGCTCGTTGGATCTTTTGCAATCTTATTTAGTATCAATGCGAAGCTGACACTTGTCGCGTTTGCATTTATTCCGGTCATGATTCTGTATGCGGGATATTATAACCGGAAGATGAAGCGGGCGTTTAAGAGAAATCGAGAGAAAATTGCAGATATTAACAGCCAGATTGAGGACAGCCTTTCAGGGATCCGTGTTGTGAAATCGTTTGCAAATGAAAAGATTGAGATGAAGAAGTTTCAGGATGGAAATGACCGCTTTGTTGCAGCAAAGAAGATCAGCTACCGCTATATGGGAGCATACAATTCTGGGCTTGGCGCTTTGACAACACTTGTTACTGTTGTTGTTTTGATCGCCGGAGTGCGGTTTATGGCAGCGGGAACAGTGGCGGTGACTGACCTGATCACATTTCTTTTGTATATCAATAACTTTACAGAACCGGTGAAGAAACTTGTCAATTTCACAGAGCAGTTCCAGAATGGATATTCAGGTTTTGAGAGATTTCTTGAAATCTTGTCGATCGCACCGGATATCAAGGACAAAGAAGATGCAGTCAGTGTGGAGCATCTGGAAGGAAAGATTGAGTTTGAAAATGTATCTTTTCATTATGAGGGCAGTACGGAAAATGTACTGGATCACATCAATCTGGATGTGGAGGCAGGAGATTATATGGCATTAGTCGGTCCATCAGGTGTCGGAAAGACTACAATCTGCAGCCTGATCCCACGTTTTTATGAGGTGTCAGAGGGTGCTATCCGGATTGATGGCATTGATATCCGGGATATGAAGTTAGATGACCTGAGAAATAATATTGGAATTGTGCAGCAGGATGTTTACCTGTTTGCAGGGACGATTATGGAAAATATCCGTTATGGAAAGCCGGATGCGACAGATGAGGAAGTGGTTATGGCAGCGAGAAATGCAAATGCCCATGAATTTATCATGAGTTTTCCGGAAGGATATGATACAGATATCGGTCAGCGCGGTGTGAAACTCTCCGGAGGACAAAAGCAGCGTCTGTCTATTGCACGGGTATTCTTAAAGAATCCGCCGATTCTGATTTTTGATGAGGCTACATCAGCGCTGGATAATGAGAGTGAGAAAGTTGTGCAGCAGTCCTTAGAACGTCTGGCAAAGAACCGTACGACATTTGTGATCGCGCACAGACTCTCTACGATTCGAAATGCAAAGCGGATTCTTGTGCTGACTGAGAATGGTATCGAGGAAGAAGGAACTCACGAGCAGCTGCTCGAGAAAGACGGCGTGTATGCCGACCTTTATCAGATGCAGTTCCGAAAAGGGATCGAGTGCTAGAAATAGATACACTGCCTGAAAAAGTACTTTTAAAGAAGCGCGAAGAAGGCAATGGCAGCAGGAAAACAGAGAAAAGCAAAATTTGAGAAGAGGTAGAATAAAATGATAACGATAGACTTTCGAAGACCGACTTTGGAGGATAAGGAACTTTTGACATCTTACTTTAGAAAGTATCCATCGCGAAGCTGTGAGCGCACGTTTGTTAACGTGTACCTGTGGGCGAAGTTTTATCAGGTAGGCTATGCGATGGTAGAAAATACGGTTGTCTTTCGGTCAAAGGAAAATGGATTGTCCTTTGCCTATCCGGTGGGAGATCCAAAGGATGTCAAGCGGACGATCGAAGTGTTGATGGAGTACAGCAGGGAACAGGGGTATCCGTTTACGATGTACTGTGTCACAGAAGAGAACTTTGCACAGCTGGAAGAGTGGTATCCGGGACAGTTTCAAATCGAATACGACAGAGACAGTGCAGATTATGTCTACGAGTCTGAGAAACTGGCGACACTTTCTGGCAAAAAGCTTCACGGTAAGCGAAATCATATCAATAAATTCAAACAAGTAAATGAAGATTGGTCGTATGAAAAGATTACAAAAGAAAATATCGAAGAGTGCTTTCAGATGGCACTGCAATGGCGGATTGAAAATGGATGTGAGGCAGATGAAGAGAAAAATGCAGAGATGTGTGTAACACTCAATTCTCTGCGGCTCTATGAAGAACTGGAGCTGACCGGGGGGCTTCTGAGAGTGAATGGAAAGGTTGCTGCATTTACCCTTGGAGAGGAAGTCAGTGACGATACATTTGTAGTCCATATTGAAAAAGCATTTGCAGAGATCCAAGGTGCTTATCCGATGATCAATCAGCAGTTTGTGGAACACGAGTGTATGAAATATAAATACATTAACCGTGAGGAAGACACTGGGGCAGAGGGACTTCGCAAAGCAAAACTGTCGTACCGCCCGGTATTTCTTGTGGAAAAAGGAACTGTGACAAAGAGGGAGGCAACAGTATGATCGCAGAGAAGATGAAAGGGATGGTGGCCAATAGTTCTGCCATCCGCGCGATGTTTGAGGAAGGCAACCGTCTTGCAAAGCTGTACGGGAGAGAAAATGTATTTGACTTCAGTCTCGGCAATCCAAATGTGGAAGCACCGGAGGCGGTAAAGGAAGCACTTATTTCCATTGTAAAGGAAGAGGCACCGCTGGAACTTCATGGCTATACGAATAGCAATGCAGGATATGAAGAGGTACGCCAGGCAGTGGCAGAGTCATTGAATGAGCGATTTCAGACGGAGTTTTCTGCAGAAAATATTCTCATGACAGTCGGTGCAGCGGGAGGCTTGAATGTGATTTTAAAGACGCTTATCAACCCGCAGGAGGAAGTGATTGTTTTTGCACCGTATTTCGGTGAGTATAGAAGTTACACATCCAATGTGGATGGTGTACTTGTGGAGATCTCACCGGACACAGAAACTTTCCAGCCAAAGCTTACTGAATTTGCAGAGAAAATTACTCCGAAGACGAAGGCGGTTATCGTGAATACGCCGAACAATCCGACCGGTGTTGTGTATTCGGAGAAGACAATCCGGGAAATGGCACGAATTTTGGAGGAGAAGCAAAAAGAATATGGGACTGAGATCTATTTGATTTCCGATGAACCCTACCGGGAACTTGCTTTTGATGGAGTGGAAGTACCGTATCTGACAAAATATTATAAAAATACGATTGTGGCATATTCTTATAGTAAGTCTCTGTCCCTTCCGGGAGAGCGGATTGGGTATCTTGTGATTCCTTCAGAAGTGGCAGACAGTTGTGATGTGATTGCGGCAGCGGGTGTGGCAAATCGGATTTTAGGATTTGTCAATGCACCGACGTTGCTTCAGAAGGTGGTTGCTAAATGTATTAGAGAAAAAACAGATCTTACCTATTACAATAGAAACCGGGAAACACTTTATGAAGGGCTGAGACAGTGTGGATTCAGCTGTATAAAGCCGCAGGGAGCTTTCTATCTGTTTGTGAAATCTCCAATCGAAGATGAGAAAGCGTTCTGTGAGGCGGCAAAGGGATACAATATCCTTCTTGTGCCAGGAAGTTCTTTTGGGTGTCCAGGTTATGTGCGGATTGCTTACTGCGTGGCATATGAGACAATTATTGGTGCGCTGCCGAGATTTCAGGAACTTGCAAAGCAGTATTTTCAGAGATAAGCCTAGAGAAGCACGCGAAAGTCCGTAAAAGAAATAAAATTTTTGTAAATCAAAAGAGAAAGATTGAAAAAAGAGAGGATTTATGCTAAATTTTTTAGCAGAGTGCATGGAAAGGAGATTAATGTATGCTGAAACAAATATTGCAGGGAATGGTTGTCGGAATTGCGAATATCATTCCGGGAGTCAGCGGTGGAACAATGATGGTCGCTATGGGACTGTATGACAAGCTGATTCATTCAATTACCCACTTGAAGAGCGAGTTTAAACAAAGTATGAAGCTTCTGATCCCAATTTTTGCTGGGGCAGGAATTGCAATTGTCGTATTGTCGAAATTGTTTGAATTCTTACTTGATACATATCCAATCCCGACGAACTTTGCGTTTTGCGGTCTGATCATTGGAAGTCTTCCATTTATTGTAAAGAAGGTGAAAGGACATTCAGTCACAATCGGGAAAATAATTCCATTTCTTGTCTTTTTTGCAATCGTGATTCTGATGGCGATGCTTGGAGAGACCGGAGGAAAGACAGCGGATGTCACATTTGGGCTTGTCAATGTAATTAAGTTATTCTTTGTAGGGGTTGTTGCGGCGGCAACGATGGTTGTGCCGGGAGTCAGTGGTTCGATGATGCTGATGCTGCTTGGATATTATGATGTAATTTTAAAGACGATTAATTTATTTGTAGATTCACTTGTGAAATTCGATATGGCAGGACTGATGCAGGGAGTTGGTGTACTTGCGCCGTTTGGAGTTGGTGTGCTGATCGGAATCGGTGTGATTGCAAAATTGATTGAATTCATTTTTTCAAAAGCAGAGATTCATGCTTATTATGGAATTATCGGTCTGATCGTCGCATCACCGATTGCGATTCTGATGAAGACGAATTGGTCAGGTGTTTCCGTATTTACGATCGGAGCCGGAGTAATCACATTCGGACTTGGATGGCTGATTGCCAATAAGCTCGGAGGAGAATAAAAAAGTAAAGAGAGGTCATGCAGAACCGCATGCAATTTTCAGATAGCAGGAAAGTGGAAAGAAACGTATCTGCTGGAGGGGAATGATTGCGAGGATGCAGGCCTTCTTTTTTTTGGAATCGAAGGCAAAAAAGATGCAAGAAAATAATGTTAGGAACCTTGCAAATTAAATTTTATAGTGTTATAATAAGAAAGTAAGGTATCTAACAATTGAAGTTGAGATACCTTGTTTTTACGAAAATTAGGAAACAGGAGGAATGTGAAGTGATAAAAGAACTTTCAAAATGTATCAGAGAGTATAAGGCAGCTTCGATCAAAGCACCGATTTATGTATCACTGGAAGTAGTTATGGAATGTATCATTCCGTTCATCATCGCCCAGCTTGTGAATGAAATTAAGGCTGGATGCAGTTTTTCCGTGATTGCAACATATGGATCGATCCTGCTTGTGATGGCAGCAGTTTCGCTGGTATTTGGTGTGATGGCAGGGACAGCGGCAGCGACCGGCTCCTGCGGATTTGCCAAAAACTTAAGAAAAGATATGTTCTACAAAATTCAGACGTATTCGTTTAAGAATATCGATCGGTTTTCTACCTCGTCTTTAGTGACGAGACTTACGACAGACGTGATGAATGTGCAGATGGCGTATATGATGATTATCCGAATTGCAATTCGATGTCCGCTGATGTTGATTTTTTCCTTTACAATGGCATTTATTATGGGAGGAAAGATGGCATGGATCTTTGTGATTCTTGTTCCGGTACTTGGTGTGGGACTGGCGCTGATCATCCGTCTGACGATGCCGCTGTTTCGGAAAGTCTTTAAGAAATATGATCGCCTGAACAATTCTATTCAGGAGAATGTAAAGGGAATCCGTGTTGTGAAATCTTATGTCCGTGAAGAATATGAAAAAGAAAAATTCGGGGCGGCAGCAGATGATATCTGTCAGGATTTTACAAGAGCAGAGAAAATTTTGGCATTCAACAATCCACTGATGCAGTTTTGCATGTATGCAGTAATGATCTTTGTACTTTCTTTCGGGTCTTATGTGATCATCTCATCAAGAGGGCTTGACCTGGATGTAGGACAGTTTTCTGCACTGCTTACATATAGTTTCCAGATTCTGAGCAGTCTGATGATGATTTCTATGGTTTTTGTTATGATCACAATGGCAAGCGAGTCTGCGAAACGTATCGTGGAAGTACTTTCCGAAGAGAGCACGATCAAGAATCCGGAGCATCCAGTTTATGAAGTCAGAGATGGTTCGATCGATTTTGATAAGGTAAATTTCAAATATTCAAAAAATGCAGAGAAGATGGCGCTTGCCAATATCGATCTGCATATCAAATCTGGTGAGACGATCGGTGTCATTGGAGGAACCGGGTCTTCGAAATCTTCTTTGATCCAGTTAATCTCCCGTTTGTATGATGTGACGGAGGGATGTGTTAAAGTCGGTGGCCGCGATGTCAAGGAGTATGATCTGGAGACTTTGAGAAATCAGGTATCTGTTGTATTGCAGAAAAATATTCTATTCTCCGGTACGATTAAGGAAAATCTTCGGTGGGGAAATAAGGAAGCAACGGACGAGGAACTGATCGAGGCATGTAAACTGGCACAGGCAGATGAATTTATCAGACAGTTCCCGGCAGGATATGATACCCATATCGAGCAGGGAGGAACGAACGTGTCCGGTGGACAGAAACAGCGTCTCTGTATTGCAAGAGCGCTTCTAAAGAAACCGAAGATTCTGATTCTGGATGATTCGACGAGTGCAGTAGATACGAAGACGGATGCATTGATCCGCCAGTCATTCCGCGAATTCATTCCGGAGACGACAAAGATCATCATTGCTCAGAGAACCTCCTCCGTGCAGGATGCAGACCGGATCATTGTCATGGACGGCGGTACGATCAATGCAGTCGGAACACATGAGGAACTTCTGAAACACAATGAGATTTACAGAGAAGTATATACATCTCAGAATAAGGCAGGTGATGACGATGAAAAATAAGGGACCAAGCAGAGCAAAAAAAGGAACACTGGGACGTCTGATCAAGACATTGTTTGAGTTTTATCCGGTTAAGATGCCGATCGTACTGTTCTGTATTATTTTCAGTGCAGTTGTCTCTTCCATTCCAGCTATTTTCATGCAGAATGTCATCGCGATCGTAGAGACAAGCTGGAAGAGCGGAGACTGGGATGCTGTTTCCGGAAAAGTTTTCTATTATGTAGGGCTGCTTCTTGTATTTTATATCTTGTCCATTTTGTCCGCGATCACTTATACCCAGATGATGGCGGGAATCACGCAGGGATTTTTGAAAAAGCTTCGTGTAAAAATGTTCAATGGAATGCAGGATCTTCCAGTCAGATATTTTGATACACATAATCATGGAGATATCATGAGCTATTACACAAACGACATTGATACACTGCGTCAGATGGTATCGCAGAGTATTCCGCAGCTTTTGATCTCTTCTATTACAGTGCTGACCGTATTCTCAATTATGCTGTACTTCAGTGTGTGGATGACGATTGTTGTTGTATGCGGCGTGATCCTGATGTTTTTTGTAACGAAGAAAGTTGGGGGAAATTCTGCAAAATATTTTGTGCGCCAGCAAGTCGCACTGGGAAAAGTGGAAGGTTTTGTAGAAGAGATTATGAATGGACAGAAAGTTGTACAGGTTTTCTGCCATGAGAGAGAAAGCGAGGCAGATTTTGATCGTCTCAATGAGGAATTGTTTCACGATGCGGAAAATGCCAATAAGTTTGCAAATATTCTGATGCCGGTACTGGGAAATATTGGAAATATTTTGTATGTTGCTGTTGCGTTGACTGGAGGAATTTTGCTTCTTTCTAAAGCTCCAAACCTGAGTATTTCCGGTATGGCGATCGGAATCAGCATTGTTGTTCCGTTTTTAAATATGACAAAGCAGTTTGCGGGAAATATCAGCCAGGTGTCAAATCAGGTCAATTCAGTTGTAATGGGACTTGCAGGTGCAGACCGTATTTTTACATTGATCGATGAAGAGCCAGAAGTTGATGAAGGTTATGTGACATTGGTCAATGCAAGAGAAGAGCATGGAGAGATTATAGAGTGTGAAGAACATACTGGACTGTGGGCATGGAAGCATCCACACCAAGATGGAACCGTGACTTATACAAAGTTAACGGGAGATGTCCGGATGTTTGATGTGGACTTTGGATATGTACCGGAAAAGACAGTACTTCATAATATCACACTTTATGCAGAGCCGGGACAAAAAGTGGCATTTGTAGGTTCTACTGGAGCAGGAAAGACAACGATCACAAATCTGATCAACCGTTTTTATGATATTGCAGATGGAAAGATTCGTTATGATGGAATCAACATCAATAAGATTAAAAAAGCAGATTTGCGCCGTTCACTTGGGGTGATTTTGCAGGAGACAAATCTTTTTACCGGAACTGTTATGGACAATATCCGTTATGGAAAGCTAGATGCGACAGAAGAAGAGTGTATTGCGGCTGCAAAACTTGCTGGTGCGCATGATTTTATCACGCGTCTTCCAGAAGGGTATCATACACCGCTTACGGAAAACGGGGCGAGCCTTTCTCAGGGACAGCGGCAGCTCATTGCAATTGCACGCGCGGCAGTCGCAGATCCTCCGGTAATGATTATGGATGAGGCGACTTCTTCGATTGATACACGTACAGAGGCAATCGTACAGCGCGGAATGGATGCGCTGATGGAAGGAAGAACGGTATTTGTCATTGCGCACCGTCTCTCCACTGTGCGGAATTCGGATGTGATCATGGTATTAGAGCATGGAAATATTATCGAAAGAGGAGACCATGAGACATTGATCGCACAAAAAGGAAAATATTATCAGTTATATACAGGAGCATTTGAGCTCGAATAATATTTTATATAAAAGTCCGGAAACCTGGAATTGATATCAGGTTTTCCGGACTTTTGTCGTTTCAATAATGAAAGATTAATGGGTCAAAAGTTTTTGATAACTGTTTTCGATACAGAAGGCTCCAAGCGGTGCTGTCAGTAGTATGGAGACAACGGCAACGGTGAGGACGAGATTTCCGCAGGAAAGTCCAAGAGCGAGAGGGATTCCACCGATAGCTGCCTGGACGGTTGCCTTTGGAGTGTAGGCTATCATGCAGAAAAGTCGTTCTTTTTTTGTAAGATCTGTTCCTGCAAGACAGAGAAAGACACCTGACATCCGAAAGAGAAGAACAAGGAGGAGCAGAAGAACAGCGGTTCCTCCGGCTGACTTCAGATAGCGAAGATCGACAGTTGCACCGACAAGGACAAAGAGTATAATCTCTGCTCCAACCCATAGTTTATTAAATTTTAAGGAGAGCCGGAGGGAAAGTGCCTGATTTTTCTGCTGCAGGGAGACACCGATTGTCATTACCGCAATCAGGGAAGCAAAAGGAATTACATTTGCACAGTGATCTTCCAGTGTGACAAGCAAAAAAGAGATACAGAGGAAAATGATTACTTTTGCAGTATCTCGCATGTGAATTCGGTGAAAGAAAACTGAAAGGAGCAGTCCGATTCCAAGCCCTGATATTATTCCGAGAAAAATGGATATTGGAATATTGACAAAACTTCTGATGGACACAGAGTCTCCGGCAGCAAGACTGGTAAAGGCGGTAAACACAACGATTACAAATACATCATCGACGGAAGCCCCGGCTAAGATCAGTTGAGGGATTCCTTTTTTTGTGCCATAGCCTTCCTCCATAAGTTTCACCATGTTCGGAACGATGACAGCAGGGGAAACAGCGGCAATGACAGAGCTAAGAATCGCTGCATCAAGCAGTGAGATGCCAAGCAGTTTTGGGGCAAGCAATATCATTCCTGCCATCTCAAAGCAGGCAGGCACAAAGCACATTAAAATTGCGGGACGTCCGACTTTTTTTAAATCATCCAGATTCAATGACAATCCTGCCCGGATTAAAATAATGATCAGAGCAATCCTGCGAAGATCAGCGGATACGGATAAAATGGAAGCATCAATCAGATCAAGTGCATAAGGACCGAGAAAGATTCCGGTGATCAGCATTCCGGTCAGCGCCGGAAGGTGTAGCTTTTTGCAGAGGGCACCGAGTGACATGCCTAGCAGCAATAGAACAGAAATACTAAATAACATTTGTTTTTCTCCTTTCCGATAGAAAATGATGTAATAAAAAAGCTGATGAGTCCTGCAAAAAGCAGAAGTCATCAGCAATCAGGGGAGGCACGCTCCACCTGGCGGTTTTAGTATTTACTAAGGGAGAACTTCATTCCCTTGCTAAAGGATAAGAGAAAAAGTTACATTTGTCAAGGAGAACTTTCGCAAGAAATTATTTGGCGCTTTCGTTACAAAGTTCTCTTTTTACAGCGAGCAGTAACAGAAAAAGTGCTACTGCAAGGAAAATGTGGGAAAGTCCTGCAAATCCAGAGAGCATACCGTTTAACATGCGTGTCATTGGATAGCCTGTTACTTGCACGATTCCGCGTATGAGAAGCGTGACAGCCATCAAAGGGAATGCAATGTTATAGATGAGAAAAAATTTTTGGAACAGTTTTTGGTCTCCAAGTGCAGTAAATTTGCAGAGCACTGCAAGAAGAAGAAAGAAAAATGTTCCGAGAACGAGCAGATGTCCGTGTATCACGCCAAGAGTTGTTTTCCCGGTGAAATCAAAGAGTTTTGTAAATTCTCGGTAGAAAACCCCTCCTGCCATGGAGCAGAAAAAATAGATGATAGAAGCGGTCATTAATGTTTTCACTGTGGTAATGTGTGTGTGCTTTTCTGTGCTCATATAAAATAGAACCTCCTAATAGAAAAATAATATGTGAAAAAGCTAATTTGCAGTTTCTGTTTTTTTGAAAAAAATGTAGTTCCGACCAAAAGTGATCCCTGCAAGAAACAGCGCCGCGCCCAGCCCGGTATAAAACACAGCGATAAATCTGTCCGGCAATAAGTGGAATGTGCGGATCGTGATCCCAAATGTGATCATAAAAGCCATGATCAGAAATGACTTCAGATCAAAAAAGTTAAGAAAAAACTGTCGCTCTTCCTGATAATTCTGAATACGGTCTGTGTGCTTTACAGTCAGTTTGCAAAAGATCATGAACCAGAAGAAAAGAAATACAAGAAGCGAAAGTATAAAGTTGATCACGCTTTTGTAAGCTACATAAGTCTCTATTCCGATGCGCAGGATGTTAAATCCGGCAATCATCCAGACGATTGCTGCGAGAAGCAGCAGATTTCGTTTTTTAATTTTCATAAGCATACCTCCTGTGAAAGAAAATGATGAACGATGTTCAGTTTCATGTATAGTAAACTCTCACTCTTTCCATTTGCAGTTCCCGCTGCACAAAAACATAGCAGTTAGTGAGCAGGGGCATAGAGACAGCGGCGGACAATCTCAAGGATTCCGCGGTAGTCTTTCTGAAAATGAAATACAGAGGAGACGAATAATTCCAGTACATAGCTGATAAATAATTCAGGAGTAAGCACTTCGTCAAATGCATCCTCCCGGACATTTGGATCTCTGCGCAGTACGTTCAGAAGGTTTTCCTCTAAATGGCGGAAATATTTCTGCATCATCTGATGTCCGGCTTTCTGATCTTCAGAAGCAAAAACCATTGCATGCCGGGAGAAAAATTCAGGATACATCTGACTTCCTCTCTGTACACTGTCAAAAAGCCAGTTAAGACATTCTACAAAATCGGAAAAAGCACACTGGCTTGCAGACATGTGGAAAATATCTTTCCAGATATTCTCAATCGCTGCACAGAGAAGTTCTGATTTAGAGGAAAAATAATTGTAGACGGAACCAACTGCCATGCCACATTCAGAGGCAACCGAGCGCATGCTGATTGCTTCCAGTCCCCGCTCTTTTGCAATCTTCTGGCAGGCGGCAATGATTTCTTCTTTTGAAGTAACTGTTGGATTCATAAAAACCTCCTTCTAAAATGAACCTTGTTCAAGTTTAAAATAAACGATAGAGGAATGTTTGTCAAGCAGAAAATTATTCTTTTTCAATCGCATGCGCACTAAGTCTTTTTTCGCCCCATGGAGAACTCAACATCGCTTCTCCGTTGACGATCCCTGCCTGCAGGACTTCAATTGGACCGAGCACATCGGTGATCGGGATTCCATTTATATGAACAGACTTTACGAATTCCTCGAAGGAAGTGTAAGTTTGTTCATCAAACACGAAATGGATTTCTTCTTGTTTAATCTTATTATAAAATTTTTCGTCTAACTCTTCTACATAGGCGCCCATGCGGTGTGTTGTGCCCCCATAGCGGAATTCTATAATCTCAAATGGCCAGGATTTGTCATAGTCACTTTTTATGATGGCAAGAACATCCTGCATAGAGATCCATAAAGTTTTCGGGTGTTTCTTAAAAATTTTAAACATGTCTATAAACTCCTTTCAGTAATAGATTTGTATGAGTGATCAGAAGAAATATACGATAGAGATGCTTGTTTGATTTGGAAAAGTTGCACATTCTATCGGTGAAAAGTTTTTAATATTATAGCATTTTTGACAACGAATTGGTACTAGTTAATTTAGTTTTATATTTGGATGACGACTAGTTGCTGGAATAAAAAATAGAAAATCCTTATTATTTCCTTAGAATTAGCTTCTACAATGAAGATAAATTCATTGCAGGAGGTAAAAAAATGCAGAAAAATATATTAGAAACAAGGGAACTTAGCAAAATTTACAGAGAGCAGAAAGCAGTCAATGCAGTCTCTATTCAGGTGCGGGAGAATACCGTCTATGGCCTGCTTGGTGCAAATGGGGCAGGAAAATCGACACTGCTGAAAATGATTGCGGGAATCGTCCGTCCGACTCAGGGGAGTATTCTGGTGGATGGCGAAGTATGGAGCAGGAAGTCATTAAATAAGATTGGTTCTCTGATCGAATCGCCGGCAATCTATGGAAACTTGTCTGCGAGGGAAAATCTGAAAGTGCGTACACGGATGCTCGGTCTTCCCGAGGAAAGGATTGATGAGGTGCTGGAGACCGTCGGACTGACACAGACTGGAAAGAAACGTGCAGGGAAATTTTCTATGGGAATGAAGCAGAGACTTGGGCTTGCGATCGCTCTTTTAAATCATCCGAAACTTTTGATCCTAGATGAACCGACCAACGGTCTGGATCCAATCGGAATCCAGGATCTTAGACAGATGATTCAGGAATTTCCACAAAAAGGAATTACTGTCATTGTGTCAAGTCATATTTTAAGTGAAGTGTCTCAGGTGGCGGATGATATCGGAATTATTGCCGATGGAGTGTTAGGCTATCAGGGAGAAATGCCTCATGAGGAAAAGCTGGAGAGTCTGTTTATGGAGATTGCCGGGGCAGGCAGAAAGGAGTAGTAGAGATGTGGAATGATCTTTGTGCAGAACAGATGAAGTACCGACATACTTTCTTGGGGAAAGCGTTTCTTGTGGCGCCGCTTTTGACATTGCTGCTTGGCATTAAGTTGTCTCCAGCGTATGTAGTTTTGACTAGTTTTAATTGGTGGTATATGTTTTTGCTTCCGGCAATGCTTTCCATTGTTTCCTGCAGCTGCGGAGAGAAAGATAGAAAGCTTGGCGAAAAGGCGGTGTTTACACTTCCGGTGTCACTAAAAAGGGTAAGGCTGATCAAGATTTTTTATTGCAGTCTGTGGTTGTTTTTGGCATGCATAGTACAGTGTATTTTGACGTTTGTGGCAGGACAGATATTCCAGGCGAAATATTCAGATACCATTACGATTTTTCATGCGCTGTTTGCAGGAGTGTTACTGTTTCTGACATACGCATGGCAGATTCCACTTTGCCTTCTTCTGGAGCAGAAATGCGGAACTGTAGCCACAATTTTGATCAATATGGTAGCAAATATTATCTTGAGTGCTAATTTTGCAACCGAAAGGATGTGGCTGATTCCATATGCAGTTCCGGCGCGTCTGATGTGTCCGGTACTAAAAATATTGCCAAATGGGCTTCCGGCAGAGCCGGGAAACATCACATTTTCCCCGCAACTTCTGTCATGGGAAAGTATTTTGCCGGGACTTGTGGTCACTTGCCTATGCTTTGTTGTTGTCACAGAAATTAGTATCCGGGTCTATGAGAGAAAGGGGATGAAGTAAATGCTGCGTGCAGAATTTGTAAAAATGAAACGGACTACACTTTTCTGGATGCATATACTGGTACCGATAGTTGGAACAGGAATTGTTCTCTGGTATTATAAGGGACTTGGGGCGTTGCATATGAATGTAAAGAGTATCGGGGAGTTTCTGGAAATTTTAAGTCTTGCATTTCCGACACTGAGCGGAATTGTGTGCGCGCTTGGAACAGAGATGGAAGTGGATGCCGGAAATATGCAGGTGCTCTTGGGAGGAGTAGCAGGAAAGTGCCGTGCAGGGGGCGTGAAATTGGTGGCATTGCTGCTGCTTGGAGCAATGGGAACACTGCTGGCGCTTGGAAGTTATCTGGTAGGGATCTATCTGTATTCTGGAGAATCTTTCAGTGGCGAGTTACTACTTTTTACTGTGGAGTCAGTTTTTATACTTCTTGGAACGCAGATTGCTATTTATGTCATCCATTTTTTTCTGAGTCTAAAGTGGCATAAGGGAGTTGTTATAGGGGCAGGGATTGTGGAGAGTATGCTTTCGGCGCTGTTTCTTACCGGAATGGGAGAGGGAATTTGGATGTATTGTCCGTTTGCCTGGGGAACACAACTGTTGAGATATATGATATATTATAAGGAGAAATTCATAATGGAAATAACGTCAGATCTAAGAACCGGGGTGTGGATGAGCGCAGGAATGACAGTTGCTTTTCTAACGGCGTTTTTTGTCTGGTTTTCATACTATGAAGGAAAGAAGGAAGTGGAATAAAAATGGCAAAGATTCTTGCAGTGGATGATGAGGCAAAGATTCTCCAGATCATAAGGAAAGCACTGGAAAAAGATGGGCATATCGTACAGACTGTCCAGGATGGGGAAGTGGTAAGACAGATGGAGTTGTCCCGATATGACTTGATTTTATTGGATGTGATGATGCCTGGCATCGATGGCTTTACTTTGTGCAGGGAGATTCGAGAAACTGTGGATTGCCCAATTGTATTTCTGACAGCAAAGACACTCGAGGAAGATCTGATGGCAGGACTTGGTTCCGGAGCAGATGATTATATTTGCAAACCGTTCGGACTTGGAGAACTTCGGGCGAGGGTGCAGGCGCACCTGCGAAGAGAACTGCGGGAGAAGAAGCAGGTGTTCGCGGTATCCGGGCTTCATTTTTATATGCAGGCAAAAAAAGTGATGGCAAAAGATCAGAAAGTTCCGCTGACAAAAAGCGAGTATCAGATTTGTGAATATCTGGCGCTTCATCACGGACAGACACTGTCGCGGGAACAGATCTATGAGGCAGTATTTGGCTATGAAGGAGAAAGTGACGCCTCAGCGATCACAGAACATATTAAAAATATCCGAGCGAAATTAATAAAAGTACAGGCGGAGCCAATTGAGACCGTCTGGGGGATGGGGTATCGATGGAATTAAAAAGGAAAATACGACTGCATACCTTTTTTATCCGGTATGCAGTCTGGGTTATGATTGGTGCAGTGGTGATTTTGACAGCTGCACTGTTGCTGTTTTCCGCAGGGATAGAGACAGGATGGATTCTTCCGGCAAATTATGCGGAAGGAATGCTTACAGGACGTGCCAGACAGATTCAGTCAGCAGAGCGGGTGACGGAAGATCTGATTCCGGAGACATGTCGGTACGGAGTGTATGATCGAGAGGGAACATACCTTTATGGAACATTTGAAAAAGAAGAGCGGGAAGACGCGTGGGAGATTTATAGAGAAGGAGAGAGAGGAAAAGAGGGGTATTATTTTCGAAGTTTTGACAGGGAAAGAGAAGTATGCATTGTGAAGTACCGCATGGTTTCCAGCTATACGAACAAGTTTTTACGACAGTATTTTCCGGCGGCAGACTGGACCTTGATAGGAGTGACAGTCATTTTATTTTTCTTGTATCTCATATGGCTGGCAAAAAGGTTTGGAAGGATTATTTCGCGGGAAATTTCTTCGTTGGAGCAGGTGACTGAAAATATCAGTCAACAGGAACTTAATTTTGAAAGAAAATCTTCAAAAGTACTGGAAATCGATGCAGTGTTACAATCCATGGATCAGATGAGGGAAGCACTCAAACAATCGCTGCACAGACAGTGGAATATGGAGCAGATGCGAAAGGAGCAGATGGCGGCGCTTGCACATGATATTAAGACGCCACTGACCATTCTCCGGGGGAATGCAGAATTGACACTGGAAGCGGAGGAACTTGCGGAAGTAAAAGAGTATGCCGAAGAAATTCGCGAAGAGACGAAAACAATAGAAAATTATCTTCAAGTACTTCAGGAGATGCTGCTTTCAGAAAGAAATCAGACGACGGCAAAAACAAAGACAGATCTATTACGATTTACAGAAAAAATAAAAAAGCAGGCAGACACACTTGCAAAGACTAGGCAGATGACAGTCAGTGTGAGAGAAATTCCTGAAAATTGTTTGGAAAACTTTGTGTTGGATATGGAAGAAGAATCTATTTACCGGGCATGGATGAATATCATTGCAAACAGTGTCGAATATGGAAAGGAAGGGGGAAGGATCCGGCTTACGGTCTGCATAGAGGAAGAACAAACAATATTTGTCACGGAAGATGATGGGCCTGGATTTTCAGAAGAGGAGCTGTTTAGGGGAACGGAACAGTTTTACAGGGGAGATAAAAGTCGCGGACAGCGCAATCATTATGGTATGGGTTTGGCAATTGCAAGCAGGTTTGTTGAGCAGCAAGGAGGGCGTTTATGTTTAGAAAATTCGGATGCAATGGGAGGAGCGCAGGTGACGATTACAATCCCAATAAAGAGTGGAAGGTGATCTGCAATTTTGACAACAGAGCCGGATCCGAGAAAGAGATTGTTCTGCTGGAAAAGAGAGAAGAAGTATAGTATAATAAAAAAAGGCAATGATTTTATAGAGACTAGGAAAATAGTTCCATTTAAGCGGAGAAAATCCGGTATGCTCTTTTATAAAATAAGGGTCCAGAAAGGGGTAAAAGTGATGAAGTTCAGTGAATTTATTTACAAAAGAATTGATCTTGAGGAGACAAAGAAGAAGATTCAGGAGATCACAGAGAAATTGAAACATGCACAGTCTGTGGAAGAACAGGTGCAGGCAGTCTATGAGATGAATGATGTCAAGAAAGAAATCGCTACTGCAGACTCCCTCGTGTATATTCGTTATACGATTAATACAAAAGATGAATTTTACGCAAAGGAAAGAGAATACAATGATCATATCGGACCAATGCTGGAAGAGGAGATGCAGAAGTATAACAAAGTATTGTTAGCATCTCCGTTCAGAAAAGAACTGGAAGAAAAGCTGGGGAAAGTGTTATTTATCAATCTAGAACTTTCTATGAAAGGATTTTCTCCGGAGATTACGGAATTGTTACAGGAAGAAAGTACACTGCAGACACAGTACCAGTCACTGCTTGCAAGTGCACAGATTGAGTTCAACGGAGAAAAATACAATCTGTCTCAGTTAGGACCTTATATGCAGAGTCAGGACAGAGAAGTAAGAAAAGCAGCGTATGAGGCTACAGGAAAATTCTTTGATGAACATCAAGGAGAGTTGGATGAAATTTTTGACAAGCTTGTTAAGAACCGTACCGAGCAGGCACACCGTCTTGGAATGAAAAATTTCGTAGAACTTGGCTATGTCCGTCGCCAGAGAAACTGCTATGCGCCGGAGGCAATTGCAGACTTCCGTCAGCAGGTCGTAAGAGATCTTGTCCCGATCGTATGTGAGATCAAGAAAAATCAGGCAGAAAGAATTGGAGTAGAGGATCTGAAAATCTACGATGACAGCCTGCAGTTCCCGGATGGAAATGCGATTCCGCAGGGAACTTATGATGAGATCATGGAAGCCGGAAGAAAGATGTATACAGAGATGTCGCCGGAGACAGCGGATTTCATCAAAATGATGTTTGACAGAGAATTATTTGATGTTGTTGCAAAACCAGGAAAGGCTACCGGTGGCTACTGTGCAGATATTCCGGGATATGGATGCCCATTTATCTTCTCAAACTTCAACGGAACAGCCGGAGATGTCGATGTATTGACACATGAAGCAGGCCATGCATTTGCAGAATATATGGCAGAGAAAAATATCGAGCTGATCGATATGCATCTCCCGTCGATGGAAGCGGCAGAGACACATTCCATGTCGATGGAATTCTTTGCGACACCATGGTATGAATTATTCTTTAAACATCAGACAAAGAAATACGAAGTGTCTCATTTAGAGGGAACTTTAAACTTCATTCCATATGGATGTCTTGTCGACCATTTCCAGCAGGTTGTATATGAACATCCGGAAATGACACCAGCGGAGAGAAACGAAGCATGGCTCAAATTAGAAAAGATGTATCGTCCATATCTTGATCTGGAAGGAATGCCATTCTATGGAAGAGGTGCAGGATGGCAAAGACAGAACCATATTTATCTGACACCATTCTATTATATTGATTACTGCCTTGCACAGACCGTTGCATTACAGTTCTGGCTTGAGATTGAAAAAGACTGGGAACAGGCGTGGGAAAAATATAAAATGTTTGTACAGCGCGGCGGAACAGATACATTCCTCGGGCTGGTAGCAGGTGTAGGACTCGCCTCTCCGGTAGAAGACGGATGTATCCGCGAGATTGCAGGACATGCAAGCGAATGGCTGAAGGAACACAAGCTGTAGAAAACGCGTGAAGAAAAATGCATAAAAACAGAGCGGAAAACAAAAAGACTCATAACAGACAATAAAAAATCGTAAGAAAACTGTCATGGCAGGTATCTGATTGTTGAAAGAAAGGACACAACAGTTGGATAAAATACATGACAGTTTTCTTTTTTGCCGGGAGTCAGGGGGAATACTGACGATTTGTAAGGAGTTTTTGAAAAATATTATGGCATTTTGTCAAGTGTGGGGAGAACATATTTTTGAGGTGAAGAAAGTCAGATTTGTTTTGCTTTTTGAAATGGCTTGATGGTTTGATTGCTGTGATTTGGGGATGTGAAAAAAGGGAGAGTGTGATATAGTAATAACAAGTATGATCACGAGAAGGAAAGGAAGGATCCAATGATGGAAAAGCATGAAAGATTACAACAGCAGATTGCATTTTTGATGGAGATAGACAAAGTAAAAAATATATTCCGGCAGACCTATCTTGCCGATGGTGAGAGAAAAGAAAATGATGCTGAACACTCCTGGCACATTGCGCTGATGGCAGTACTTTTGCAGGAGCATGCAGAGGAAGAGGTGGATCTTTTGAAAGTTATGACGATGGTACTGATCCATGATCTCGTAGAAATTGACGCAGGAGATACTTACGCATATGACAGCGCCGGAGCAGCAACAAAGAGAGCGCGTGAAGAAAAGGCGGCAGATCGGATCTTCGGAATCCTACCGGCAGATCAGGGCGCTTATTTTCGGGAACTCTGGGAAGAATTTGAGGCATACGAGACGGGCGATGCAAAGTATGCACACCTTCTTGACAATTTCCAGCCACTTCTTTTAAACCACGCATCTGGTGGAAAAAGTTGGGCAGAACATGGGGTGAAACGGTCACAGATCTACAAACGGAATGAAAAAATGGAAGAGACATCAAAAACAGTGTGGGAATGCGTGAAAGCAATTGTGGAAGAAAACATTGAAAAAGGAACTGTAAAGGCTGAATAGAGATTGCAGAAAGCAGAATGGACATGTTATAATTTTCTCATAGAATTCCTCTGCATAATGGAGGAAAACCAATGAAGACGAAGTTCCAAAAGAACTTGTTACCTTTTTAAGATTTGTAAAAGCAGGACTGCAGGAGAGCGAACAAAATTTTCACGATGACTATGTAGAAAAACTGCAGAGAACAATTCGAGAAATCAAGAGAGACCGGGAGATGGAGGAGCGTTTTATGATTTTGGAAGAGATGCTGAAAGACGAAAGAAAAGAAGGGAGAATTGAGGGAAGAGAAGAAGGAAGAGCGGAAGGTGCAAGACTTTCGCTGTGTACGATTTTGGAGTGCAAAGGCAGGATTCCTGATATGTTCCGAAAACAGATTGAGACAGAGCAAAATCTGGAAGTATTGAGAAACTGGCTGGTGCTTGCGGCAAAGTCAGATACTATGGAAGCATTTCTCGCAGAAGCAGAGTCTGTAAAAGGTAGGCAATGCGGTCAGAAAGAGTAAAATCTAAAGCATATCTAATGCATTTCACAAGATAAAAATCAAAAAATCCTGATACTGTTTTTCAAACAAGAAAAGAAAGTCAGTATCAGGATTGTCCATATTCAGTCTGCCGGTTCAGGCAGGAAATTTCAAAAAAAGCAGAGGAATTCTAGAAAAGTGAGAAGAAAAAGACAAGGGAATATTTTATGAAATTTTTAAAGGTCTAAAATTTGGCAAGATATTATGAAGAGGAAAACAAGTTTTTGTGGCGAATTGACTTCCGGAACAGAATCTTTTATAATAAAGGAGCAATAGGCAGAACTTATATATGTTCAAGATTGGTTGGACGTTTCTACAAACTACCGGAATAGTTGACTATAAGTGGGGAGATGCAAGGAGGCAGTGTACTTTTTGTATCGCCCCATTTTCTGCGTAAAAAGATAGGAGTTGTCGGAATGGAGTGACAGACTTCGGGCAACAATGTTTGGGAAAGTGAGGAAGAAACAAAATGAAGACCGATTTTATTTTAAAAGGGAATATTTGTTATAGTGAGACGATGGACAGACTGCGGGTAGCCGAGCAACAGTATGTTATTTGTGTAGATGGAAAGAGTGCGGGGGTATTTTCGGAAATCCCTGAGAAATATCAGGGGCTTCCGGTGAAGGATTGTGGGGATGCCCTGATTGTTCCGGGGATGGTGGATCTTCATGCGCATGCGCCGCAGTATGCATTTCGAGGACTTGGTATGGATCTGGAGCTGTTAGAGTGGCTTAATACACATACGTTTCCTGAGGAAGCAAAGTATTCCAATGAAGTGTATGCGAAACGGGCATATACGATGTATGTGGAAGAACTGAAGAAAAGTGATGTGACAAGAGCGGTCATTTTTGCGACAATGCATGTGGACGGAACTAAGATTCTGATGGAACTTCTGGAAAAATCCGGGTTGTCGGCCTATGTGGGAAAGGTGAATATGGATCGAAACGGAGGGAAGGATCTGGAAGAAAAAAGTGCAGAAAAATCGCTGGAAGAAACGAAAAGATGGCTTGCAGAGACGGACGGACGTTTCCGACATGTCAGACCGATTTTGACACCTCGGTTTATCCCTTCCTGCACAGATGAGCTGATGCGAGGGCTGGCAGAGCTACAGAGAGAAAAAAAACTGCCGGTACAGTCTCACTTATCTGAAAATCCAGGTGAGATCGCGTGGGTGAAAGAGCTTTGTCCGAATGTGTTAAATTACAGCGAGGCATATGAACAGTTTGGACTATTTGGCGGGGACTGCCCTACTATTATGGCACACTGTATCTGGATGGAAGAAGATGAGATTGAAAAAATGAAGAACAATCAGGTATATGTGGCGCACTGTCCGCAGTCCAATATGAATCTTTCTTCAGGGATTGCACCAGTGAGAAGATTTTTATCAGAGGGAATCCCGACCGGGCTTGGAAGTGATATGGCAGCAGGATACAGTACGTCGATCTTCCGGGCGATGGCAGATGCGATCCAATGTTCTAAAATGCGCTGGAGACTTGTGGATGATACACAGAAGCCGCTGACTGTGGAGGAGGCATTCTATCTTGGAACAAAAGGCGGCGGGGCGTTTTTTGGAAAGGTTGGAAGTTTTGAAGAAGGATACGAGTTTGATGCACTGATTTTAGACGACAGTAACATTGCACATCCGCAGGAACTGACCGTGCGGGACCGCCTGGAGCGCATGATCTATCTGTCTGATGACCGACACATTACAGAAAAGTATGTTTCCGGACGAAAGGTCAAATAGCATTTTCGGGGCAATATAGACTATAAGAATACCGGTAAGAAAAGAAAGGGGGATAAAAAATATGGAGCAGGAATATCAAAAACTGGAACAAAACCTAATTGACTTGATCAAAGAGGAGCAGATGAAGCTTGGGTATCAGAAGGAGACGATTCGTCTGTATTATCCGGTGGATTCCTTACTTCGGTTGTTGGGAAAAGAGCTTTCTATAGAAAAACTGCAGCAGGAGCTGGAATGGTTTGGAGGGCATACAGAACATTTGGGAAATGTTACAGTATCTCACAAAAAAGACCGTTTCTGTCTCTGTGTTCCGCCAGAAGGGGCAGTCTATGTACATGAGCAGGTGCCGGACAATCCATTTTTAAAGGAGTGGATCACAGCAGTGTCTGTACATGGATGTACTTTGGAAAAATTGTTGGAAATCTGTGAAAGGTATTCCAATCATACCGTTGTGGAGCAGATCAAGGACAGTGAATTCGATGTGCTGATCTATTTTGCAGATCAGAAACCGGATGCATATTATTATTGTGTCAAATTTGAAGGAAGTCATGTGATCTATCACCGGTTTATGAAAGAGGACTATGAAGAGATGGGATTTTAGTGAAAAATGAGGTCGATTTAACGCATCGACCTCATTTGCTGAACAAGTTCCAGATCTTCTTTTGTCACTTTCAAATTGGAGGCAAACTCTTTCCCGTCAGGTGTGCGGATCTGGATTTCCATTACGGTTCCTTCGCAAAGTCCATTCTGATAGACGGCATTCATAAATTTCGGAAATTTTGGATGTCTGGAGGTGAAGCCGTTCCAAAGATTTCTAATCTGTAGTAATTGCATTGGATTCATAGATCGTTCTCCTTAAAAACATTGATTATTTTCGCCTTGTATCATATCATAATGATAGAAAATGTAAAGAGCCTGGAAGGGAGAAATTGATTTTGTACAAAAAAGAAGAAGCATTACATATTTTAAAGCACTATTTCGGATACGATTCCTTTCGTGAGGGGCAGGAATTTCTGATCGAACAGATGACGAACGGCCGGGATGTATTTGGAATTATGCCAACCGGGGCAGGGAAATCACTCTGCTATCAGATTCCGGCACTTCTGATGCCGGGAATCACATTAGTCATTTCACCACTCATTTCTCTGATGAAAGATCAAGTCGCCGCATTGAATCAGGCAGGTGTTCACGCAGCTTTTTTGAATAGTTCCCTGACACAGGGACAGTATCTGACTGCACTTCGCTATGCGAAAGAAGGGCGGTATAAGATTATCTATGTGGCACCGGAACGGCTTCTGACAGAGAGTTTTCTGGGATTTGCAAGAGAGGCAGAGATTTCGATGGTGAGTGTGGATGAGGCGCACTGCGTATCGCAGTGGGGACAGGATTTTAGACCGAGTTATTTGAAGATTGCGGAATTTTTCAACTATCTTGGCACACGACCGGTTCTGAGTGCCTTTACGGCGACGGCGACAGCGGAAGTAAAAGAAGATATTATCGCACTGCTGAACCTGCGGGATCCCGCAATGATCACGACTGGATTTGACCGGGTAAATCTTAGATTCTGTGTAGAGCATCCAAGAGATAAGTTTGCGGCAGTGACAGCTTATCTGAGAGAGCATGAAGGAGAATGCGGCATCATTTACTGTCTGACAAGGAAGGTTGTTGAGGAAGTCTGTGAGAAGTTAATCAAAGAAGGGTTAGAAGTGACACGGTATCACGCAGGACTTGGTGACGAGGAGCGGAGACGAAACTAGGAGGACTTTATTTATGACCGGAAGCAGATCATGGTGGCGACCAATGCATTTGGGATGGGGATTGATAAGTCGAATGTCCGTTTTGTGATCCATTATAATATGCCGAAAAACATGGAAAGCTACTATCAGGAGGCGGGTAGAGCCGGAAGAGATGGGATGCCATCCGAATGTATTTTGCTCTATTCCGGACAGGATGTGATCACAAATCAGTTTTTTATCGAGCAAGCAGGGGAGCAGTCAGAATTTGATCCGGAGACGGCAGAACTGATCCGGGAACGGGAGCGGGACCGGCTTCAGAAGATGACCTATTACTGTTTTACAAACGAGTGTCTTCGGGAGTATATGCTGCGTTATTTCGGAGAATATGGGGCAAATTACTGTGGGAATTGTTCAAACTGTCTGACCCAGTTTGAGGAAATCGATGTGACCGCTCCGGCAAAGGCGATGGTAAGCTGTGTGCGGACAAGTGGACAGCGGTATGGGATCAACGTGATCATAGAAACCGTTCATGGAGGAAAGTCTGCAAAGATTTTAAAATATCACATGGATGAAAATGAAACATACGGAACGATGGAAGCAATTCCGGTCTTTCGTCTGCGGCAGATCATGAATCATTTGATTTTAAATGAATATCTGTTGCTGACAAAAGAAGAGTATCCGGTACTTCATCTGAATGAAAAATCCAGACAACTTTTGGAAGAAAATGAACAAGTCTTTATGAAAGCGGCAAAAGAGCGCAAGGTGGAAAAGAAAGAAAAAAAGATGCGCAAGTCCTCCGAATTTACAGGCGGAGCAGATCCGTCACTGTTTGCACAGCTTCGGGAATTGCGGCTTGCAATTGCAAAAGAAGAGAGGGTTCCGCCGTATATTGTATTTTCCGATAAAACACTGGCACATATGTGTATACTTCATCCGAAGACAAAAGAAGAAATGCTTCAGGTGACCGGTGTCGGAGAAAAGAAATATGAGAAATATGGCGAGCGGTTCCTTGCACTTCTGGCAGCACTGGAAAAAGGGAATGAAAAATCGTAGGAAGGAGAAAAAGATGATGACGGCTGAAGAAGTCAGAAAAAGAATCGAGGAATTATCAGAACCTTCCTATCAGCAGTTTTCTGCCCGGTTGATCCCGAATGTAAAAGCAGAGCGGATTCGCGGTGTGAGACTTCCGCATCTCAGGAAACTTGCAAAAGAGATCGTAAAGGGAGACTGGAGAGCGTATTTGGAAGAGAAATCTGAAGTGGAGAAGACATTCGAGGAGACGATGCTTCGGGGACTTGTGATCGGATATGCGAAGATGGAGTGGAAAGAACGGCATAGATGGATTTGTGATTTTCTTCCACAGATTGATAACTGGTCGGTCTGTGACAGCTTTTGCAGCACCTTAAAACCTGCAAAGCATGAGAAAGAAAAGATGTGGACATTTGTAAAACAGTGCATGCAGTCAGATCAGGTTTACACAGTCAGATTCGGCGTGGTCATGGGGCTAGATCATTTTGGAGAAGAAAGCTATCTGTGGGAAGCATTTCGATATTTTGATGAGATCACACTGGAAGATTACTATGTGAAAATGGCAGTGGCATGGGCAGTATCGGTTTATTATGTGCAGCATCCGAAACTGACGATGCAGTATCTCATGAAAAATAAGCTGGATGATTTTACTTACAACAAAGCATTGCAGAAAATCACAGAATCACTCCGGGTGGGGAAAGAAGAAAAGGAAAAGATCAGAAGTATGAAGAGGAAATAAAAGGCTTTCGCATTATCCGTTGACACTCTTTCTGAAACAACTTATAATTTACTTACAACAAGGGCGAGAAGCAATTTTTCTATTGTGGGAAGTGATGAGAAATTCAGATGACAGTAGGAGATACTTCAATGACTTGCAGGGAAGGAAGGGGTAGCATGTTTATCGCAAAGAGCAATGAAGAGAAACGTAGTATGGCATGGAGGATTGTCATATCCACGGCGAGTGTACTAATTATTTTGATTGGGGCATTTTTCTTGTTTAAGATGTTTACCGGGAATCCGCTGGAAGGGACATGGAAAAGCACCGAGCAGCAGCTTGTGCTGACGATCAAGGGAAATGGAACACTTCTGGTTGACTGGGAAGAAATTTTCGAAGACGAGAAGATGACGATCGGCATGGAGTACCTTTTGGATAAGGATAGCAAGACGGTGACATTTAAGGCAGATGAGGAAGCTCTTCTGGAAGCAGAAGAAAAATCGGAAGGAAAATATACTGCCGATATGCTGGAAACAGCATTGAGTGAGATCACAGCCACATACGATTACAGTGTACAGAACAATCAGCTGACACTTACCGAGCGGGAGTACGGAGATCAGTTGGTTTTTGATAAAAAATAGTGCAGAAGAACATGCCCTCTAAGAGAATGCAGCAATTTTCATAGAGGGTTTTCAAATGGGACGGAAAGGAGTAACGACCATGACAAGAGAAGATACAAAAGTGATTCAGATTGGAACCGTAAAGATCGGAGGAGGCAATCCGGTTGCTATTCAATCGATGACAAATACAAAGACAGAAGATGTGGAAGCGACTGTGCAGCAAATCCTTGCATTAGAGGTGGCAGGATGTCAGATCATCCGCTGTGCAGTGCCGACGATGGAGGCGGCAGAGGCAATCCGGGAGATTAAGAAGCGGATCCACATCCCGCTTGTGGCGGATATTCATTTTGATTACCGACTTGCCATCGCTGCGATCGAAAACGGTGCGGATAAAATCCGGATCAACCCGGGGAATATCGGTGACAGAAGCAGAGTGCAGGCGGTTGTCGATAAGGCAAAGGAATACAATATCCCAATTCGCGTTGGAGTGAACAGTGGCTCTTTGGAGAAACCGCTTTTAGAAAAATATGGCGGTGTGACTGCGGAAGGAATCGTGGAAAGTGCAATGGACAAAGTGCGCTTGATCGAGGAGATGGGATATGATAATCTTGTTGTCAGTATTAAATCTTCAGATGTCTTGATGTGTGTGAAAGCACATGAGCTGATCGCAAAGCAGTGTCCGTATCCGCTGCACGTTGGTATCACAGAGTCCGGAACGGTATTGTCAGGCAATATTAAGTCTTCGGTCGGGCTTGGAATCATTTTATATCAGGGGATCGGAGATACGATCCGTGTGTCGCTGACCGGAGATCCGCTGGAAGAAATCAAGTCTGCAAAATTAATCTTAAAGACACTGGGACTTCGAAAAGGCGGTATTGAAGTTGTATCTTGTCCGACTTGCGGAAGAACGAAGATTGACTTGATCGGACTTGCGAATCAAGTGGAAAATATGGTGGCAGATATTCCGCTTGATATTAAGGTGGCTGTGATGGGTTGTGTAGTAAATGGTCCAGGAGAAGCGAAAGAAGCAGATATCGGAATCGCAGGAGGAATCGGGGAAGGACTTCTGATCAAAAAGGGTGAAATTATCAAAAAGGTCAAAGAAGAGCAGCTCTTGTCTGTATTAAGAGAAGAACTTTTGAATTGGAACGAATAGAAGGATGGCAGATGATACATGGGAAAATTATTTTTTGATGTATTTCCGACATTAAAAGTAAATAAAGAATATGAGAATCTTTTCAGAGAAGTGGAAGTGATGAAAGTCACGACCACTTCTCTGAGAGATTTTATACGGGTACATATATGCAGCACCCATCTGATTGCAAAGCGGTCTGTCTGCAAGATGGAAGAGATGATCCGGGAACAATTATTCGGACATACACAGATTCAGGTTGAGGTGGTAGAGACCTATCAGCTTTCGGAGCTTTATACACCGGAAAATCTTCTGCGAGAGTATCGGGATAGTATTTTATATGAACTTCAGCGACAGAGTATGTTAGAGTACAATATGTTTCAAAATGCAGTGTGTACATTTGAGGACACGCAGACTCTTTGTATTGAGATGACAGATTCCATTGTGGCAGAAGGGAAAAAAGATGCGATTGTAGGAACCATTGACCGGATTTTTAACGAGCGGTGTCAGGTTCCGACGAAGATTAAAGTATTGTATCGGGAGCCGCAAGAAAGTAAGAATAAGAAACACGGAGAAATTCGGATTCAGCAGGAAGTAGATGCAATTCTGGAGCAGAATGCAAGCCTTCATGAGGAAAAGATCGCTCAGAAGAAGGAAAAGACAGAAGGAGTAAAGAAGAAGGAAAGTGTTCCGAAACAGGAGAAAGCACCTGCAGAACCGAAGAAAAAGGAATTTCCAAAGAGGGAATTTCAGAAAAAGGAATTTTACCGCTCTCCGAAGCGGTCTGACAATCCGGATGTACTATATGGAAGGGATTTTGAGGATGAGGCAATTCCGCTTTCCGATGTGGTCGGAGAGATGGGAGAGATTACGATCCGCGGAAAGATTTTGAAGCTGGAGACGAGAGAAATCCGAAATGAGAAGACAATCGTCATGTTTGCAATCACAGATTTCACGGATACGATCATGGTAAAGATGTTCACGAGAAATGAACAGCTTCCTGAGATTCTCGCAGGAATCAAAAAAGGCGCTTTTTTGAAGATCAAAGGAGTGACGACGATTGATAAGTTTGATGGAGAGCTGACGATCGGTTCCGTTGTGGGTATCCGTAAGATCAGTGACTTTACGACAACGAGGAAGGATACCAGCCCAGAGAAGCGTGTGGAGCTTCATTGCCACACGAAAATGAGTGATATGGACGGAGTATCTGAGGCGCAGGCGCTTGTAGCGAGGGCACATGACTGGGGACATCAGGCGATCGCCATTACGGACCATGGCGTAGTGCAGGCCTTCCCGGATGCCAATCATTATGTGGAACGACTTGACAAGGAGGATCCATTTAAGATCATATATGGGGTGGAAGCATATCTTGTAGACGACTTGACAGAGATCGCTGTCAACGAACAGGGACAGACACTGGATGACACGTTTGTTGTATTTGATATTGAGACAACCGGATTCAGCGCGGCGGAAGACCGGATCATAGAGATCGGGGCGGTTAAAATCACGGACGGGGCGATCGTGGATCGATTCAGTACGTTTGTCAATCCGGAGGTCCCAATCCCGTTTGAGATTCAGCAGCTCACGCACATTACAGATGACATGGTACTGGAGGCTCCAAAGATTGAGGAGGCACTTCCGGCATTTCTTGATTTTGTCGGTGAGTCTGCGCTTGTGGCGCACAATGCAGGATTTGATGTGGGATTTATTGAGCAGAACTGTGTCAGACTTGGAAGAAGCCGGACATTTACCTCGGTGGACACTGTGGGACTTGCCCGTGTACTGCTTCCAACCTTGTCCAAATATAAGTTGAATATTGTGGCGAAGGCATTAAACATTTCCCTGGAAAATCATCACCGTGCTGTGGACGATGCGGCAGCGACGGCGGAAATCTATGTGAAATTTATTGAGATGTTAAAGGAACGAGGGATGACGACTTTAAAAGAAGTCAATGCATTTGGGGATATGAACCCGGATGCGATCAAGAAAATGCCGACTTACCATGCGATCATTCTTGCAAAGAATGAAGTGGGAAGAGTGAATCTGTATACACTTGTTTCCCTCTCGCACTTAAAATATTTTGCGAGACGTCCGCGAATTCCAAAAAGCGAATTCAACAAGTACCGGGAAGGGCTGATCCTTGGAAGTGCCTGCGAGGCGGGCGAATTATATCGGGCGCTTTTGGATGGGAAATCGGAAGAGACAATCGCAAAGATCGTAGATTATTACGATTATCTGGAAATCCAGCCGATCGGCAACAACGCATTTATGATCGCCAGTGAGAAGCAGAGAAATATTAAGAGTGAGGAAGATCTAAAGAACATGAACAGGAGGATCGTACAGCTTGGAGAGAAATTTCAAAAGCCAGTTGTCGCAACCTGTGATGTGCATTTTATGGATCCGGACAGTGAGGTTTATCGAAGGATCATTATGACCGGAAAAGGATTTTCTGATGCGGACAGCCAGCCGCCGCTGTATCTTCGGACAACGGAGGAGATGCTGGAAGAATTTTCTTATCTCGGATCTAAGAAGGCGGAGGAAGTCGTGATCACGAATACAAATAAGATCGCCGATTCCATCGAGCGGATTTCCCCGGTGAGGCCCGATAAGTGTCCTCCGGTCATTGAAGATTCGGACCAGACACTGAGGAATATCTGTTATGATAAGGCGCATAGTATGTACGGGGAAGAACTTCCGGAGATCGTTGTAGAACGTCTTGAGAGGGAATTGAACTCCATTATTTCCAATGGATTTGCCGTGATGTACATTATTGCGCAGAAGCTGGTGTGGAAATCAAACGAGGATGGATATCTTGTTGGCTCCAGAGGTTCTGTCGGTTCTTCTTTCGTGGCGACGATGGCGGGAATTACCGAGGTAAACCCGCTCAGCCCGCATTATTACTGTACCAACTGTCATTACAGTGATTTTGAGTCGGAGGAAGTGCGTGCATTTGCCGGAGGATGTGGATGGGATATGCCGGATAAAGTATGCCCGAACTGTGGACAACCGCTTGTCAAAGATGGATTTGATATTCCGTTTGAGACGTTCCTTGGATTTAAGGGAAATAAAGAGCCCGATATCGACTTGAATTTCTCGGGAGATTATCAGAGTAATGCACATAAGTATACCGAGGTCATCTTCGGCGAAGGGCAGACGTACCGCGCCGGGACGATCGGAACGTTGGCGGAGAAAACGGCGTTCGGATTTGTAAAAAATTATTATGAGGAGCATGGAAGCAGAAAGCGAAAGTGTGAGATTGAGCGGATCGTGGAAGGGTGTACCGGGATCCGGCGGAGCACCGGGCAGCATCCGGGAGGAATCATCGTACTGCCTCACGGGGAGAATATCAATTCCTTCACACCGGTGCAGCATCCGGCGAATGATATGACGACAGACATTATCACGACACATTTTGACTATCATTCGATCGACCATAACTTGCTGAAGCTTGATATTCTCGGGCACGATGATCCGACGATGATCAAGATGCTGGAGGAACTTGTGGAGCAGCTGACCGGAAAACCGTTTAAGGCGACAGAGATTCCTTTAGATGACCCGGGAGTGATGCAGCTTTTTGCGGATACAGGGTCTCTTGGGATCAAGCCTTCGGATATCGGAGGATGTCCGGTGGGATGTCTTGGAATCCCGGAGTTTGGGACTGATTTCGTTATCCAGATGGTTGTGGATACAAAGCCAAAGACGTTGTCTGACCTAATCCGTATCTCTGGTTTGTCACATGGTACGGATGTATGGCTGAATAATGCACAGACGTTGATCCAGGAGGGAAAAGCGACGATTTCTACAGCTATCTGTACTCGTGATGACATTATGACGTATCTGATCAATACCGGAATGGAAAGTGAGCTGTCCTTTACGATCATGGAGAGTGTCCGTAAGGGAAAAGGGCTGAAGACGGAATGGGAAGATGCGATGAAGGCGGCGGGCGTTCCCGACTGGTATATCTGGTCATGTAAGAAGATCAAATATATGTTCCCGAAAGCCCATGCAGCGGCCTATGTCATGATGGCATACCGGATTGCCTACTGCAAAGTCAATTATCCGCTGGCATATTATGCGGCATATTTTAGTATCCGTGCATCTGCATTTTCCTATGAATTGATGTGTCAGGGCAAGGAAAAACTGGAGTTTTATCTCAGGGACTACAAGAACCGTTCGGATTCTCTGAGTAAAAAGGATCAGGATACACTCAAAGATATGCGGATCGTGCAGGAGATGTATGCGAGAGGGTATGAATTTCTTCCGCTTGACATTTATCGGGCGAAGGCGACAAAATTTCAGATCATTGACGGCAAATTGATGCCGCCGCTCTCCAGCATCGAAGGAATGGGCGATAAGGCGGCGGAAGCAGTGGAGATGGCAGCAGAAGATGGACCATATCTTTCGAGAGACGATTTTAGACAGCGGACGAAGGTTAGTAAAACTGTCATTGACTTTATGGCGGATCTTGGGATGTTTGGCGATTTGCCGGAAACGAATCAGCTGTCACTGTTTGATCTGTAAAAGATTAAACAAATAGGGACTTTCCCTTTTAGGGGAAGTGTGCTATGATAAGAAATATCGGTAAGCGGTTTTTTTCGCCGCTTACCATTTCAAGTAGAATTTCAAAAGAGAAAATGAATCATGAAAACATTCTTGTTTTCCCGGCTGGATGATCTTTCCCGCCGTTATTCCAAACAGCAGAACAAAAGAAAAAGTAAAAAGAAAGAGAAAAGGGAGAGTTGTATGATGAAACAAGTGGAAAAGAAAACATGGAACAAGAGCGTATTTTTTACTTATTTTGCGCCGAAGGCCAGATTGGAAGAATTGCTTGTGCTGGAAGAAGGCGGCGAGGATAGGAGTGAGAAAAGCATTGAAGATTCTATGCCGGATGGTGTTGTAAAAGCAGCACATTTTTCTTATAATGATAGCGAAAAAGAAAGGTTACAGACGGAAGCGTGGGAGACGCTCTGTAAAGTATGAATGATCCATACAGAAAGGCAGAAGATATGACAGACTATCAGAAGGTATTAAAGGGACAGAGGGAATATTTTCAGACACAGGTGACAAAGGATGTTTCTTTTCGGCTGATTCAATTGAGAAAGCTGTATCAGTGGATAGAAGCGCATGAGGAGGCAATAGAGAAGGCGCTGTGGGAAGATTTGAACAAGGCGCCTTTTGAAGCCTATGCGACAGAAATAGGGATTGTGAAAGAAGAAATCCGGTATGCAATGAAGCATTTGCGTGGGTGGGCTGCGACAAAGCAGGTTCCGACACCTATCACACAATTTCCATCAAAATCGCGGATTTATGCAGAACCATATGGGGTTGTGCTGATTATGTCTCCGTGGAATTATCCGTTTCAACTGACTATTGCACCGCTTGTTGCAGCAATTGGCGCGGGAAACTGTGCAGTATTAAAGCCATCCGCCTATTCCCCAAATGTCTCCAGGCTGATGCAGGAGATGACGGAGGAACTTTTTGTACCGGGATATGTCTGCTGCATAGAAGGTGGAAGACAAGAGAATGAGAGTTTGTTGAACGAAAGATTTGACTATATCTTTTTTACAGGAAGCATGGAAGTTGGAAAGTATGTGATGAAGAAAGCAGCAGAGCATCTGACTCCGGTCAGTCTGGAACTTGGTGGAAAAAGTCCGTGTATTGTTGATGAGACAGCCAATCTGAAACTGGCAGCAAAAAGGATTGTGTGGGGAAAATTTCTGAATGCAGGTCAGACTTGTGTGGCACCGGATTATGTGCTTGTACACAAAAGTGTAAGAAAAAAGTTGCTCACTTATCTGAAGCGGATGACTGAGAAGTTGTATGGAATGCAACCATGTAAAAACAGAGAGTACCCGAAGATCATCAATGAAAAGCATTTTGATCGACTCTGTGGATATATTGATCAGCGGCATACTGTTGTTGGAGGAGAATGGTCTAGAAAGTCAGGAAAGATTGAACCAACAATTCTGACACGGGTATCCTGGGACAGTCCAGTGATGCAGGAAGAAATTTTCGGTCCGATTCTTCCGGTACTTGTGTATGAAGATTTGGATGAAGCAATCGCACAGATCAACAGTCGGCCAAAACCTTTGGCATTGTATCTCTTTACAAGAAGCCGCAGGACAGAAAAAAAGGTACTCGGACAGATTTCCTATGGCGGGGGATGTGTCAATGATACAGTTGTCCATTTGGCTACTTCGCATATGCCATTTGGAGGTGTCGGGGAAAGTGGAATGGGATCCTACCATGGAAAAGCAGGGTTTGATACATTTACCCATAGAAAGAGCATTTTGAAAAAGGCCCTGTGGCTAGATCTTCCGGTTCGATATCCACCGTATAAAGGACATTTAAGATTGTTAAAGAAGTTGATGTAAAATAGTTTTGATCAACTTTAGCAAAGAACTCAAAAAGAAAAGAGCTGGCGGCAGAGGGAACTTCCCAAATCTGCCATCAGCTCTATTTTAATCACGTAATACAAGTACTGCTTTTTAATTATGAAATATCGAAATTAATATATATAAATAAAAGGCACAGTAAAGATTCTGATTAAAGTTTTACGACATTGATTGCCTGAGGTCCTTTAGCGCCTTCTGTCACTTCGAATTCCACTGCCTGACCTTCTTCCAGAGTCTTGAATCCTTCCATGTTCAGACCAGAGTAATGTACGAATACATCGTTTCCAGCTTCGTCAGAAATGAATCCATACCCTTTTTGGTTGCTAAACCATTTTACAGTACCTTTGTTCATTGTGTTACCTCCATAAAAAATAAATCTGTTGTCCAGACGTGCTGAACACTTCTTGAGAATAGCATAATGATGGTAGAATGTCAACAAAATATATAAAAAAACAAGAAAAGAACATCACAAAAATAGCAAAATATATAAATAAAAAGGTAGGAGGAGGCAGGTAAAAGTGCAGGAAGGAGGTCAGTCGTGAGAAAGGGAGTTCACAAGGAAACAGATGCATGCTATAATAGGATGGAAGTGAGTTAAAACTAACTGCGAAACATATTCGCAGTATGTAAAATAGAATGAGACAGAAAGGATGGAACAACATGGCGAAAATTTATACAACGATGACAGAGTTAATTGGAAGAACTCCCTTGTTGGAGGTGAAGAAGATAGAAGAAAATCTGGGATTGCAGGCAAGGATACTGGTGAAGCTGGAATACTTTAATCCGGCAGGAAGCGTGAAGGATCGAGCAGCACTAGCAATGATTCTGGATGCAGAAGAACGAGGGATTTTAAAAGAAGGAGCTGTCATCATTGAGCCGACAAGTGGAAATACAGGAATTGGATTGGCAGCGATTGCGGCTGCAAGAGGGTATCGTGCGGTCTTTACAATGCCGGAGACGATGAGTGTTGAACGGAGAAAACTTCTGCAGGGTTACGGGGCAGAAATTGTACTGACAGAAGGAAAAAAAGGAATGAAAGGTGCGATAGAAAAAGCAGCAGAACTGGAGAGAGAAATAGAAGGAGCAGTTGTGCTTGGACAGTTTGTCAATCCAGCCAATGCAGATGCACATTACCGTATGACAGGTCCGGAAATCTGGGAAGATACGGAAGGAAACGTAGATGCGTTTGTTGCGGGAGTAGGGACAGGTGGAACTATTACCGGAACAGGAAAATATTTGAAAGAAAAGAGCCAAACAATCGAGGTAGTAGCTGTGGAGCCTCGCACATCAGCGGTATTGTCAGGCGAGCAGGCTGGCGTACATGGAATTCAGGGGATTGGTGCGGGCTTTGTGCCGGAGATTCTTGACACAGAAATCTATGACAGGATTGTGGCTGTGGAAACTAAAGAGGCATATGAGGCGGCAAAACTTCTTGCAAAAGAAGAGGGGATTCTTGTTGGTATTTCTTCTGGAGCAGCTCTGTGTGCGGCAATCCGAATCGCAAAAGAGGAAGCATATGAAGGGAAGACAATCGTAGTCTTACTTCCGGATACAGGGGAGAGATATCTATCCACACCTCTGTTTGAATAGGAAAAAAGAGAGCTGATTAGAAAAAGCTGATTAGAAAAAGTGAATAAAATATATTGATTTTACAAAACTATTTTTATATAATTACGACATAAAAATATCTTGTGGGGAGAGGAGGTTGTAGAAGCTAATGAAAAAACTGGAATATGTAATTCAAAAAGAAGAGGGACTTCATATGAAGGAGGCGGTTGAGTTTGTAGACATGACAGAAGAGTTTCGTTCTGAGATTGAAGTGGAGAAGAAAGAAGTGCGGATGGTGAGTGGGAAAAGTTTATTGGGGATCATCAGTCTGATCGCACGCAAGGGAGACAGACTCTACGTTACTGTGCAAGGCGAAGATGAAGAGGAAGCGGCAGAAGCAATCCAAAAGTTTTTTATAGAGAAGCTTTAGTGTGATCTGTCATAAAAACAAATTTGAGAAGAGAGATGGAAAGAGAATTTTTGAGAAAAAAGAACGAAGCCAAAAGGAATCGTCCTAAAAAGTGAGAAGAAAAAACTGACTTTTTAAGACAGTCCTGAGGGGCTTCGTTCTTTTTGTATGTTCGGAAATACTGCCTTTCCGAAATCAATCTTTTTTCTTACGGTCTTTCTCGAGAGGGTTTTTCACTAGCCAGAGAACGACAATGATTCCAGTGATATATAAAATATTGACGAGCACAGTTGGGTTATCTCTCAGAAGAAAGACTACAGTGACAACAGCAGCGAGTGACAAGAGCAGCTGAAGGATTGTAAACAGCCGCTTTTCACGCGATTCTTTCCGCGACTGAAGCAGATGAAGTTTTTCATGTTCCATCTCAAGATAGCGCATCAGATCTGCATCGTTTATCCGGGCGAGAATCTGTTCTTCCAGCGAAGGAGCAGATTTTCTTGCTGTTTTGGAGAAGAAGGAGCGTCGCTCGTGTCTGGTATCGCTCTGAAGGGGTTCTTCTTCATAGGAAGAATCTGATGCTACAGTGTTTGATTGTTTGGAAGCACCAGAAGAGACTGGTTCAGAGGCAATCGCCTTGTTTTCGGAAGAGGTGTTACCTGTCCCGGAAAGGTCTGCATAATTGTTTGTTTCAGACGTTTTTTCTGTTTCGGAAGAGACATCTGAAAATGGAAGGATGTCGGCTTCCTTTGAACTGGTGGAAGGGACTGGTTCACAGATATCAAAGTCCGTCCCACAAAAAAGTGCACTGGAAACGGCTGGATCCTGTTCCGCAGTTTGTTTTACTTCGTGTATTTTATCGGCATCTCCTGCCGCTTTAGATTTTTTGGACATAGAGGTTCCTCCTTTATCGTGTGATGCGCGCATCAGTTTGTTATGTGCCTATTATACTATTTATTTTTGTCAGAAACAATCTTTTTTACAATTGCTTAGAAAATGATCTTTTAGTAAAAATGTCTAAAACGAAAACAGGAAATTTGGTGAAGTTTTTTGATTGATTTTGATTGACTATGATTGAAAATGATTGTAATATGGAATCAACAAAAAGGAAAGAGAGGTAGCGAGATGCTGGCAGAAGAACGGTTTCATGAAATTATCAGGCTGGTCAATGAGAGAAAGACGATGACGGTCCAGGAGTTGACAGAGTTACTAGATTCTTCCGAATCGACGATCCGCAGAGATCTGACAGAATTACATAAACGACACCAGCTTGTAAAAGTACATGGGGGTGCGACGGCGCTTCAGATGGGGTATACGACGAAAGATGAGGCGGTATCCGTTCGAAAAGACATGAATATGGAAGAAAAGCAAAGGATTGCAAAGTATGCCGCAGAACGGATTAAAAAGAATGATTTTGTATATGTGGATGCGGGGACAACGACAGGATGTCTGATCGACTGGATTTGCGAGCAAGGAGCTGTTTTTGTGACAAATGGAATTGTGCATGCCCGCACACTCGCAGAGAAAGGATATAAGGTGTTCCTGCTAGGTGGAGAATTAAAGGCAGCGACAGAGGCTGTTGTTGGCGGTGAAACGATGGAGAGTTTGAAACGCTACCATTTTACAAAGGGATTTTTTGGAACGAACGGAATTCATGAGGAGGCTGGTTTTACGACACCGGACATTCATGAAGCTTTTGTAAAGGAACAAGCAATGAAGCAATGTAGAGAGTGTTATGTGCTGGCAGACAGTACAAAGATTGGAAAGATTTCCGCGGTGCGGTTTGGAACATTTCATGAAGCGACAGTGCTTACAACAGATTTGCAGGATGCCAGATGGAAAAAGTATAAAAACATTGTGGAGGTGAAATAGATGATCTATACAGTAACCTTTAATCCTTCGTTAGATTATGTCGTCCAGATAGAAAATCTGACACTGGGGGAAGTCAATCGGACGTCTTGTGAGGCGATATATCCCGGCGGCAAAGGAAACAATGTGTCTGTAGTATTGGCAAATCTTGGTATGAAAAGCAGGGCGCTTGGATTTATAGCAGGATTTACCGGAGATGCACTGGAGAAGATGTTGACCGATTTTGGATGTACGACAGATTTTATCAGACTGAAAGAGGGAATGACGAGGATCAATGTAAAAATTAATGCAAGTGAAGAGAGTGAGATTAACGGACAGGGGCCGGAAATTACAGCGGAGGCAATCCGGGAATTGTTTGAAAAGCTGGAGCAGATTCAGGAAGGAGATATTCTTGTACTTGCAGGAAGCATCCCCAATACACTTCCGGAAGATATTTATGAGAGAATTATGGAGCGGCTTGCAGGAAGAAAAATCCACATCGTAGTAGATGCTACAAAAGATCTGCTTTTGAATGTGCTGAAGTATCACCCATTTTTGATCAAGCCAAACAATCATGAACTAGAAGAATTGTTTGGAGTGACACTGAAACAGGAGGAAGACATCATTGTCTATGCGAGAAAGCTGCAGGAAATGGGGGCAGTCAATGTGCTGATATCGATGGCAGGAGATGGGGCACTTCTTTTGACGGAAGACGGAAAGGTTTACAGAAAGATGCCGCCGAAAGGGAATGTAGTTAATTCTGTCGGAGCAGGAGATTCCATGGTTGCGGGATTTCTGACAGGTTACCTTAATACAAATAATTATGAGAAAGCGCTTCAGCTTGGAATTGCGGCGGGAAGTGCAAGTGCATTTTTATCCTGGCTTGCGGGAAAAGACGAGATTGTAAAGCTTTTGCAGCAACCACCGGAGGAATACGGATTGTAGGAGGAAAGATATGAAGATTACAGATTTATTAAAGAGATGTAGCATTGATCTTGATGGACAAGTGACTTCCAAAGAAGAGACAATTGACCATATGGTTTCACTGATGGTAGAATCCGGAAATATTTCAGATGAAGAAATCTACAAATCCTGTGTAAAGAAGCGGGAAGAAGAAGGAACAACAGGAATCGGGGAAGGAATTGCGATTCCGCATGCGAAAACACCGGTAGTAAAGGAAGCAGGACTTGCTGCAATGGTTGTAAAAAACGGTGTGGATTATGATTCGCTGGACGGACTTCCTGCGAATCTGATTTTTTTGATCGCAGCTCCAGATACGAAGGATAATATTCATTTGGAAGTACTTGGAAGACTGTCCATGCTTCTTATGGATGAAGCTTTTCGGGAGAATCTGATTCATGCAGAATCGGTGGAACAGTTCCTCGCATACGTAGATGAGGCGGAGAAAGAAAAATTTGGGGAGGAAGATGCTTCGGAAGAAACAAATGCGAAAGAAGAGCAGGAGAAGGAAAAGCATCAGTCGTCAGAGGGACGTTACCAGATTCTTGCAGTGACAGCCTGTCCTACTGGAATTGCTCATACTTATATGGCGGCAGAAAGTCTTGAGCGGACAGCAAAGGAACTTGGATATACCATTAAGGTAGAGACAAATGGTTCTGGTGGAGATAAAAATGTACTGACACCAGAGGAAATTGCATCATGTGACTGTATTATCGTAGCAGCGGACAAAGATGTCAGAATGGCAAGATTTGATGGAAAGCCAGTCATCGTGACAAAAGTTGCAAATGGAATCCACAGGGCAAAAGAGCTGATTGAGGAGGCGGAAAGTGGAACAATTTCTGTGTATCACAGCGACCGGAAAGAAGAAGTGGAAGCATTTGGTGGAGAGAAAGAGTCATTCGGAAGAAAGATTTATAAGAACTTAATGAACGGAGTTTCCCATATGTTGCCGTTTGTAATCGGCGGAGGAATTTTAATCGCTTTGGCATTTCTGTTTGACGGTGCGAATGCAGGAACGGATATTTTTGGAACCGGAAATACATTTTCCAGATTTTTAAAGACAGTCGGAGACACCGCGTTTGGGATGATGTTCCCGATTCTTGCGGGATACATTGCAATGAGCATTGCGGATCGTCCGGCTTTGATGCCGGGGATTGTCGGAGGATTACTTGCAAAAGCGGGAACATCAGTATTTCTTCCGGAAGACCAGTGGATTTCGTCTGGATTTTTCGGGGCATTGATCGCGGGATTTGTGGCAGGATATTTGATGTTGCTTTTGAAAAAGGTATTTGAGCGTCTGCCGCATGCGCTGGAGGGAACTAAGCCGGTGCTGTTGTATCCATTTTTTGGAATTCTTCTTATGGGAGCAATCATGGTGTTTATCGTAAATCCACCTGTGGGAGTGTTTAATACCTGGCTGAATGATATGCTTGCAGGTATGGGAGAAGGAAGCAGACTTCTGTTAGGAGCGGTGCTTGGAGGAATGATGGCAGTTGATTTTGGAGGACCGTTTAACAAGGCAGCATATGTATTTGGAACAGCATCGATTGCAAGTGGACAGTATGAGATTATGGCATCGGTCATGATCGGAGGGATGGTACCGCCGATTGCAATCGCGCTGGCGACAACATTTTTTAAAAACCGCTTTACGAAGAGCGAACAACAGACGACGATCACAAATTATATTATGGGACTCTCTTTTATTACAGAAGGAGCAATTCCGTTTGCAGCATCAGACCCACTCCGCATCATTCCACCGTGTATGCTGGGTTCTGCGGTTTCAGGGGCACTTTCCATGTTTTTTGAATGTGGATCAAGAGCGCCGCACGGAGGAATATTTGTAGTAGGAATCATGGATCATGCACCGATGTTTTTGATCGCGTTGGCATTAGGTTCTGTTATTGCGATGGCAGGTATTGTGATCCTGAAAAAACCGCTTCCGAAAAAAAGGTAGAGCGGATGAAAATAAAGAGAAAAAGAAAGAAAAGAGGAAAAGAAAATGAAAGAATTTAAGTACACAATCACAGATAGCCAGGGAATTCATGCCAGACCGGCGGGTCTTCTTGTCAAAGAGGCGGCAAAATTTGCATCGGATATCAAAATTGAGAAAGCAGGAAAAGCAGCAGATGCGAAGCGTATTTTCGGTGTGATGGGGCTTGCGGCAAAGCAGGGAGAAGAAGTTGTAATTCGGGTAGAAGGAGCCGATGAAGCTGAGGCAGCAGCGGCAATGGAAACATTTTTTAAAGAAAATTTATAAAAAGTATTTAGAAAAACAAAGATTGTAGGAGCGATTCACAGGAAAAGGGATTGCTCCTTTTTTTATTTTCATGTAATCTATAGTAAGATAGAAAAAGCAAAAATGGACGCAAAAATCAGACGAAGAGCTTTTAAGCATTGAATTGTAAATATAGAAGGTGAGGAGGAAAAATATATGATGGATTCCAAAGAAGCAAAGCAAAGAATGGTTGAAGGGAGACTGTATCTTCCTTTCCAGGAATGATTTTTAGAAAAAGTTCATTGTAAAAAAATTTGGTTTTTTATATAATAGAAGAAAATCAGAGCGCAAAAAGAGAAAGGCTGCGATAGAGTTATGGATAACAGAGATTTTTCGAATATAGGTGAGCAGGTCAGCAAGATGGTCGACGATGCGATGCGGTCGATGAACTTCAGTAAGTTGAATCAGGATATCGGAAGGACAGTGAACCAGGCACTGGAGGAAGCACGACGGCAGTTTGGGGGATACAGAGATACGGATTTCCTTCCGCATGTAGATCCTCATAGCAAATACGACCGTGCAGACCAGTCCAAGTGGCAACAGAATATGGGAGGTCAGAAGCGTACTTATGAAAGAACAACCCAGTCAGAAAGCGCAGACCGAACTTATGGAAGCACAGCACGGTCAGGAAGCGCAGAGCAGGCATATGGGAGAAAGAAGTATGCAGGTGGTGCTGGTCAAAGTCAGCCGGCAGCGACGTATGAGAAGAGGGTTCAGCCAGTTGGGAAAGTATCTGGGATTTTGCTGATCGTGTTTGGCTCGTTGGGACTTGGTTTGGGAGGCTTGTTGGAGCTGATTTTGCTGATTTCTTCTCTGTTTACCGGGCACCTGCATCTGCTAGGTATTTCCTTAATTGTTCAGCTTCCGATTTTTATTTTGTCGCTGATACTTTTATGGAAAGGGCTTTCCAACAGAAAAGGATATAAAAAAGTGCTTCGCTGTGTGGAAATATTAAATGGACGAGCGTTCTGTCAGATTGAGGAACTGGCGGCGAAGATGAATCTTTCGGAGAAAGAGATGTTGAGGGAGTTAAAGAAGATGATCCGACGGGGAGCATTTCCTCAAGGGCATATTGATGAGCAGGGGACTTGTCTGATGTTGGATGATAAGTCGTATCAACAGTATTTACAGGCACAGCAGTCGTGGAAACAGCGAGAAGAAGAGCAGAAGGCGGCAAAACAGAGACAGGCAGAGCAGAAGAAAGAGCAGCGGAGAGAGGAGAAAAAGGAAGCCCAGGAGATTTCTCCGGAAATTCAGGAGATGGTTCAGGAAGGTGGACGATATATTACGTCACTTCGAGAGGCAAATGATGCAATTCCGGGAGAGGTGATTTCGGCGAAATTAGATAAATTGGAACTGATCATCAGTAAGATTTTTGAGTCCGTGATCCGTCATCCGGAGCAGGCGGGAGAGATGAAAAAATTTATGGAATATTATTTGCCGACAACATTGAAGCTGGTCAATACTTATCGGGAGTTTGACGGACTTCCGGTCAAAGGTGAGAATGTTACAACAGCAATGACAGAGATTGAGCGCACGATGGATACGATCATTGTCGCATTTGAGAAGCTTTTGGATGACTTGTTTCAGGATACGGCATTTGATGTGTCAGCAGATATCTCTGTGCTGGAAGCAATGTTTGCGAGGGAAGGCTACAAAGAGAGTGATTTTTAGAAGTGTGTCAGAAAATGGCAGATGAGGATAGGAGGAATCAAGATGGCACAGGATTTAGATGAGATGATGCAGAAAGCGCCGACATTGACGTTGGACCCATTCGGAGAAGAGAAGGCGGCGGTGGCAGAGAAGGAACCGGAGCCACTTGTGAAAGAAGAGGAAGTGAATCTCTCTCCGGAAGAGAGACGCATGGTGGAAGAATTTGCGGCGAAGATTGATCTGCACAGTTCCAATATGATTTTACAGTACGGTGCAGGGGCGCAGAAGAAGATGGCGGATTTTTCAGAGACGGCGCTGGAGAATGTGCGCACAAAAGACCTCGGAGAAGTAGGGGAAATGCTGGCAAGTGTCGTATCGGAGTTGAGAACTCTAGAGGAAGAAGAGGAAGATAAGGGCTTTTTTAGCTTCTTTAAGAAAAGTGGGAATAAGCTGGCAAATATGAAAGCAAAGTATGAGAAGGCGGAAGGAAATGTCGAGCGAATCTGTGATGCACTTGAGAGCCATCAGATTCAGTTATTGAAAGATATTGCAATGCTTGACAAAATGTATGAATTAAATGTCACTTATTTTAAAGAATTGTCGATGTATATTGCTGCAGGAAAACGAAAGCTGGAAGAAGTGCGCACTACAGAGATGGCACAGCTTGAAGCAAAGGCAAAGGGAAGCGGCTTGCCGGAAGATGCACAGGCGGTAAGTGATCTTTCGTCTCTTTGTAATCGGTTTGAGAAGAAGATCCATGATTTAGAACTGACAAGGGCGGTTTCGCTTCAGATGGCTCCGCAAATTCGTCTTGTGCAGAGCAATGATACATTAATGTCAGAGAAGATTCAGTCGACGATCGTCAATACGATTCCGCTTTGGAAGAGTCAGATGGTACTGGCAATCGGTGTGGAAAATTCTGCGAAGGCCGCGAAAGCACAGCGGGAAGTGACCGACATGACAAATGCCCTGCTCCGCAAAAACGCAGAGACATTGAAAATGGCAACGATTGAGACCGCAAAAGAGACGGAGCGAGGCATTGTGGATATGGAAACACTGAAGGCGACAAATGAGTCGTTGATCGCTACGCTGGATGAAGTGATGAAAATCCAGACAGAGGGAAAGGAAAAACGTCGTGCAGCAGAGGTGGAGTTAAATCGTATGGAAGGGGAACTAAAGCAGAAGCTTTTGGAGATTCATTAGTACAGAGAAAAAAGAACAGCGATGTTTTAGAAAATGCAGGAGAGGCTGCGGAGGTGAGAGAATACTTCCGCAGCCTTTCATATTGCAAGAGGAAAGAGTTTATTGGTGCTTTTCATTGACAATGGAAAAAAATATGTTTATGATAAAGATGATTGTTGTATATACAACTAATGTATATGAAAATATTGTAACTGTGACAGTTGTATATGTATAGAGGTATACGCAGGAAGAGAAGATTGCAGAAGTGTTAGAGAAAAAGGAAGGGGTTTGATGGAATGCTAAAACGGTTTTATGTGTACATGGAAAAGTATAAGATGTATGCGGTGCTAAGCTGCCTTTGCGTGGCATTTGAAACGCTTTTTGAGCTGATCATTCCGATGATCATGGCAGATATCATTGATGTTGGCGTGGCGAATGGAGATCAGGCATATATTCTGGAGAGAGGATTGCAGATGGTATTCTGTGCCGGGATTTCTCTAGTTCTCGGGATCGGGTATGCCAGGTTTGCGGCACTTTGTGGGCAGGGGCTTGGAGCAGAACTCAGGAAGGCGGAATATCGTAAAATACAAGAATTTTCTTTCTCAAATACGGATAAGTTTTCCACTTCTTCGCTTGTAACGAGATTGACAAGTGATGTGACATTGATCCAAAATGCTGTTTCAAACGGAATCCGTCCGCTGATCCGGGCTCCATTAATGATGGTGACCGGAATGATCTTGTCTTTCTTATTGAATGCGAAGCTGGCGCTTGTATTCTTTGTCGCGGCGCCTACACTTGGAATCTGCCTTTGGCTTGTGATCCGAAAAGTCAGACCACTGTATACGAGGATGCAGTCGGCAATAGACCTTGTAAACCGGATGATTCAGGAAAATCTGACGGCAATCCGTGTTGTGAAGGCATATGTCCGGGAAGATTATGAGAAAGTGAAATTTGCGCAGGTCAATCAGGAACTAAAAAGTATTTCTGAGAAATCTTTTCGAACAGCTGTGCTAAATATGCCTGCCATGCAGCTTGTCATGTATACAACGATCATATGCATTTTATGGTTCGGAGGAAAACTGATCTTTGCCGGGGAGATGCAGGTCGGAGAACTGACAGGTTTTTTAAGCTATGTTCTTCAAATTTTAAACTCGCTGATGATGATCTCAAATGTGTTTCTGATGCTGACAAGAGCGATGGCTTCTGGAAAGCGGATTTTGGATGTACTTGATGAAGAGATTGATCTGAAAGAGGATCCGGAAGCGACAGGTGAGATCAAAGCCGGAGAGATTGAATTTCGGAATGTTTCTTTTAAATATAAAAAAGAAGGAAAAAAATATGTGCTTTCGAATGTATCTTTTCATATTGAACCGGGGCAGACGGTAGGAATCATTGGAGGGACCGGATCTGCAAAGTCTACACTTGTACAGCTGATCCCAAGGTTGTATGACGTGACAGAAGGAGAGATTTTGATCGATCAAATACCGGTTAAACAATATCCGCTGAAGCATCTGCGTGAGGCGGTCGCTATGGTACTTCAGAAAAATACGTTGTTTACGGGTACGATTGCGGACAATCTGCGCTGGGGAAAAGAAGATGCAAGTGAGGAAGAGTTGATGAAAGCATGTCGTATGGCATGTGCAGATGAATTTCTTTTACAGATGAAAGATGGACTTTCTTCACAGGTGGAACAAGGTGGCGTGAATCTGTCCGGTGGACAGAAACAACGACTGTGCATTGCCAGAGCATTGCTGAAGCGGCCGCGCATTTTGATTCTGGATGATTCTACAAGTGCGGTGGACACAGCAACCGAGGCGAAGATCAGGGAGGCGTTGCAGAACAGTCTCGCTGATACGACAAAAATTATTATTGCACAGAGAATTACTTCGGTGATGCATGCGGATCAGATTCTGATCATGGAAGATGGAAAGCTGAATGATTGTGGAACACATGAGGAACTGTTGCAGCGAAATGAGATTTATCAAGAGATTTATTACTCTCAGCAGGAAGGATGTGGACTGTAATGGCAAGGACGATGAACTATAAAAAACCAAAAGACACAAAGAAAACATTGAAAAGATTACTTGGGTATCTCGGTGTACATAAGATTGCCGTGGCCATTGTAGCCATCCTTGTTACTGTCAGCAGTGTGGCGAGCATTCTTGGGACATATCTTTTAAAGCCGGTTGTCAATCGCTATATTCTTCCGGGGGATGTGGAAGGACTTGCGAGAATGCTTTTCTTTATGGGAGTGATGTATGCGGTAGGAGTACTTGCAACTTATGGCTATGGACAGATTATGGCGCGTACGGGACAGCAGGTGGTAAGTGAGATCAGAGAAGATTTGTTTCGTCACACTCAGGGGCTTCCATTGTCATATTTTGATGGACATACACATGGGGAGCTTATGAGTCGATTTACGAATGATGTAGATACGATCTCAGAAGCGTTAAACAACAGTTTCACAACTTTGATCCAGAGTTTTTTTACGATTGCCGGAACAATTATCTGTATCATTCTTCTGAATTTTAAGTTGTCACTGATTGTGTTGGTGTTCATGCTTTTGATGTTTTTATTCATAAAGTATAGCGGTGCAAGGGGAAAGCGGTATTTTAACAGCCAGCAGAAATATTTAGGTGAGGTCAACGGATTTATCGAGGAGATGGTGGATGGACAGAAGGTCGAAAAAGTGTTTAACCATGAAGAGGTGGATTTTAAAGAATTTTCCAAAAGAAATGAAAATCTCCGGAAAGCTTCCACAAGTGCATTTCAGTATTCCGGAATGCTGATTCCTACAATCGTCAGCCTCTCCTATGTCAATTATGCGGTTTCTGCATGTGTAGGTGGGTTGTTTGTGATCCAAGGGATGATGGATCTCGGAAGCCTTGCATCGTATCTGGTTTACGTCAGGCAGAGTGCGATGCCGGTCAATCAGTTTACAATGCAGGTCAATTTCCTGCTGGCAGCATTGTCCGGAGCAGAGAGGATTTTCGATATGATGGACGAAGAACTGGAGTGGGACGAGGGAACTGTCACACTGTGCAGAGTTCGGAAAAAAGAAGATGGCTCTTTGGAGGAATGCAGAGAGAGAAGTGGAAAATGGGCATGGAAAGATACGGAGGATGGGACAGTGGTCCCGCTATGTGGAGATGTACGCTTTCATGAGGTAGAGTTTGGATATACAGAAAAGAAACAGATCTTAAAGAAGATCAGTCTCTATGCCAAGCCAGGTCAGAAAATTGCCTTTGTCGGTTCGACTGGCGCAGGAAAGACGACGATCATTAATCTGATCAACCGTTTTTATGATGTGCAGGGCGGATGTATTACTTATGATGGGATTGATGTGAAAAAAATCAAGAAGGCAGATCTTAGAAGATCTCTTGGACTGGTACTTCAGGACACTCATTTATTTACGGGGACGATTGCAGAAAATATCCGCTATGGAAATCTGGATGCAAGTCAGGAGGAAGTGGAGCAGGCAGCGAAACTGGCCAATGCAGATTCTTTTATCCGGCGCCTCCCAAACGGATACGATACGATGATCGAAAGTGACGGTGCAAATCTGTCACAGGGGCAGAGACAGCTGCTTGCAATTGCAAGGGCGGCAGTTGCAGATCCTCCGGTGCTGATTCTTGATGAGGCGACAAGTTCTATCGATACAAGAACGGAGCGATTGATCGAGAAAGGAATGGATTCTCTGATGAAGGGACGTACAGTATTTGTCATTGCTCACAGGCTCTCTACGGTTAGAAATTCCAATGCGATCATGGTGTTAGATCATGGGGAAATTATCGAGCGGGGAGACCACGAGGAGTTGTTGGAGCAGAGAGGAAGGTATTACCAGTTATATACGGGACAGTTTGAATTGGAATAAACAGGAAAGAAAAGAGGAAAAACATATATGGAAAAAACGGCGATGATCAGAGACCTTTTGTTCTGCCTTGATATGGAGCGCAGACAGACGTTAAGACCGAAATTTGAAAAGCTGGGGCTGACACCGGGACAGCCGGGAGTGCTGAAGGCGTTGTTGAAAAAGACAGAAATTACGCAGAAAGAACTGGCGCAGATGTGTCATGTAGACCAGACGACGTTGTCAAGAAATCTAGATAAGCTTGTCCAACTAGGATATGTAGAAAGAAAGACCGATGAGGAGTGCAGGAGATGTTTTCTCATCTCATTGACACCGACTGGAAGCGAGAAGGCAAAGGAAGTTTCGATTGTCTTTCAAGAGTTGGAGAAGCGTCTGACGAATGGATTTTCAGAGGAGGAGCAGAAGATGCTTTACAGTTATCTTGAGCGGATGCTTTGCAATTTGAGGAACGAAGAAGTATCATTGTAGAAGAGCAGAGGGAACAATATCTGCCTGGAAGAAATGGAGGAAACGAGATGAATTTTGAGACCGTGTTATTGTATAATTTTGATGAGGGCGAGAAGGCGCGTAAGATTAAGATGGTGCTTTTAAAAATGAAGGTAAAGATAAAAAAAGTGTCAAAGGAGCAGTATTTGGAGCCGATTGGATTTTTGGCGGGAAATAAGGAGATACCATCGTCCGGGGACATTTATGAGGGGGAAGGATTTCCAGAGGAAATGCTTGTGATGAAAGGATTTACAAGCAGCAGGATCGACTTGCTATTAAAGGAGTTTCGAAAAGCGGGAATCGCGAAAGTTAATCTGAAAGCGATTGTGACGGAGTACAATCAGAAATGGACATCTTTGGAACTGTATCATGAGTTGCAGGAAGAACATGCAAAGATGAATCCAAAACAGACATTATAAAGATACGCCTTGTCGGAAATTTTCGGCAGGGTGTATTTTTTTAATACTCGGGAAATTTCTATGAAAACCTTTAGAAAATCTTTAGAATTTTGTCCGTGGGATATTTAGAACTCTGCTTTATACTAGGTTTTGCAAAGGAAAAGTAGTATACTGAAACTGTTTATGGAAGATTTTATTCTATTATAGAAAGTATACGAAAAGGAACGAAAGGGAGCAGGGGATATGAAGAATCAGATAGTAATTGTAGAAGATGATAAAGAGATTAGGGAGGGTGTGGAGATTTATCTGCGCAGCCAGGGGTACACAGTCTTTCAGGCAGAGAATGGGAAGGAGGACTTAGCAATTATTGAGCGGGAAAAGATCGATCTGGCAATCGTTGACATTATGATGCCGGTGATGGACGGGATCACGATGACGATGAGACTTAGGGAAAAATATGAATTTCCGGTCATTATGTTATCGGCAAAATCAGAGGAGGTGGATAAAGTAATGGGGCTTAATATCGGCGCAGATGATTATGTCACAAAGCCATTTACCCCGATGGAACTGATGGCGCGGGTGAACTCTCAGCTTCGCAGATACAATCGATTTCAGGAGGCTCTCAACAAAAAAGAAGAAAAGGAAAGATCCTATATGATCGGAGGGCTGGAGGTCAATGAAGACCGTGTGGAAGTGCTTGTGGACGGAAGACAGGTCAAGATGACGCCGATTGAATTTAAGATTTTGCTGCTTTTGATCAAACATCCGGGAAGAGTCTTTTCCGCAGAGGAGATCTATGAGAGAGTCTGGAATGAAAAAGCGGTCAACACGGAGACGATCATGGTACATATCCGGAATATCCGGGAAAAGATTGAGATTAATCCAAAAGAACCAAAGTATGTAAAGGTGGTGTGGGGAATTGGCTACAAGATGGAAAAACAAATGTAAGATCAAATATTTTTTATGGACGCTGCTCTGCATAGTTCCGGCGATGGTGATTTTGTCCGCCTATCCGCATATACGAGAGCAGAGTGAGAAAGAGAGCAGAAAATATTATACGACACGGGAATTCGCGGAAATGCTTTACAATGGAAATCAAGTTTTATATGAAGAAATCAGTGGGGCGAATACGCGGGAGCTGGATCCATCGGGAAATTCTTTCCGGGAAATCCGTCCATATCTTCAATATGAAGTGTTAAATAAAAATGGAAAAACGATTCTAAAGAACGGGGAGTCTTTAAAACAACTTCTTGCACAAGATCATCTAAAAAAATATGACTGGATCGTACAGATGGAATACGATCATCTTGGAAATGCAGAAGTGACAGAATGCTATGGAACTTATGCCCAGAAAATGAAAGTGCGTCTGTCGGAAGGACTGTATTATCAATACGAAGATCAATATGAAGATGTAGAGACAGCAGAAGAGATGGGAACTCCGGCGGACTGTACATTTTTATATGGTATGACTAAGGAACAGGGGGAGGCATATCAGTCCTATATCGGGAATCCGTTTTATGCCGTTTATTATAGAAGCGGAATGGCGGATATGATCAGAATTTCGATTTTTGTTCTGATCGGTGCGGCGATACTTCTTCCGTTTGTGAAAAAATTAAATACCGGAAACGAGAGAGGGTTCCAGATGCCGGTAGAAATCATTGGAATTACTGTCATAGGACTGCTGATCTTGTGGGAGGCAGTTACCAGTCTGGTCATCAGCACAATGAGAGGAGATATTCAGGATAGACTGGTACAGCTCGGATTGAGCAATGGAGATGCAGAAAGTATGGTCATGGCATGGAATCTGATTGTCTGGATCATATACTTCAGTCTGATTTACTGGGTGACAGGAAGCATCCGAAATCTAATCAGTATCGGATGGAAACAAGCAGTCAGAGAAAGGATATTTTTGATTCCGTTTCTGAAAAAACATCGTGCGAAACTGGAAAAAGCATGTTCTTTTCTGAAAAAGAAATGGAGCGGACTGGCAAAGCGAGTTGATATATTCTTTCGGATTGATTTGCAGGAACAATCCAATAAAGTAATCTTCCGGTTTGTTGCAGCACAGTTTGTGATCGTATCACTGTTTTGTATGGGATGGTTCTTTGGAATTGCGGGAGTGCTGATCTACTCAGTGGTCTTATTCCGGACTATCTGCAAAAAGTATTATAAGATCAAACAGGATTATCAGCGGATGCTTCAGGCGACAGAGAAGATTGCATCCGGCAACCTTGATATGTCTATGGAACAGGATTTCGGAATTTTTGATCCAGTCAGAAAGCAGTTACTCCAGATCCAGAGCGGATTTAAGTCAGCGGTAGACGAAGAGGTCAAAAGTCAGAAGATGAAGACGGAGCTGATCACCAATGTTTCCCACGATCTGAAAACACCGCTGACCGCAATCATCACTTATGTGAATCTGCTGAAAGAAGAAGGAATCACGGACGAAGAGCGAGAAAACTATATCAACGTGTTGGAGCGAAAATCTATGCGGCTCAAAGTACTGATTGAGGATTTATTTGAGGTCAGCAAGGCGACAAGCAAAAATGTGAAGCTTGAATTGGCAAAAGTAGACATTATTTCACTTTTAAAACAGGTGAGGTTAGAACTGAGTGAACGGGTGGAGAAATCCGAGCTTGATTTCCGGTGGAACTTTCAGGAGGAAAAGGTGTATCTTACTTTAGATAGTCAGAAGACCTATAGGATCTTTGAAAATCTGTTGATCAATATTTTGAAATATTCACTGGAAGGTACGAGGGTGTATATCGATGTGTCAGATAACGAGGATATAGTTACGATCACAATGAAAAATATCTCCAAAGGAGAATTAAATTTTAATCCGGGAGATATTACAGAGCGATTTGTTCGCGGGGATGTTTCAAGAAACACAGAAGGATCCGGGCTGGGACTTGCGATTGTCAAAAGCTTTGTGGAACTTCAGAAAGGGAAACTTACAATCGAGGTAAACGGAGATCTGTTTGTTGCGCGGATTGAGTGGAGACGAACAGAGATGGAGGAGATTTCCTAACAGACATCTTGCCTGTAAAAAACAATCCTTATTTGATTTTAACTTTACGCACTTCTTTTTAGAAGTATTTTAATTCCTGACATGATAATCTGTGGAAAGCATAAGGAGGGAATGAATGATGAAGCAGATAATCAGTCGGGTGACGACGATGAAAAAGAAATGCAAAGAAGAGTTTGATCATTTTTCAGATAAATATCCAGTTGCGACATGTGCGCTTGCATTTTTAGGAGCACCGGCTTTACTTGTCGGAGCACTTACACTCACTACAACTGTGGTGATGCTGCCATTTGGTATAGTCTTTGGGTGGATATAAAATGGGAAGAGGGCTTCCGGCATTAAAAAGTTATAATAGAAGTTTTAGAAAAAGCAATTATCCAATAGGGTAGTTGCTTTTTTTGATATCAAATTTTATAGGATTTTAATGGAAAAGTGAAGATTTATAACACCGGCTTAATTTTCGTTATGCTAATTTGATATGGAAACAAATGGAGAAGGAAGGTATGAATAATGATAACAGATATTTTTATGATTTTGTTGTTGCTGATCTGTTTTGGAAGTATGAAGCTGCTGGCGGACTGGTGCGAAAAGCAGGTCGGGACAGCCAAAGAAAGAAAAAAAGAAAAATACTATCATGTGGAGGAAAAATAAATGTTGCAGATTATTATCACACTGGCGATTTATATTGCATTGGTGATTCCAGTCGGAAATTACATGTATCATATCGCCACCAACCGAAAGACATTTGCAGATCCGGTATTTAACAGAATAGACCGGATGATGTATAAAGTGTGCAGAATCAAAGGCGAGGGAATGACGTGGAAACAATACGCGATCAGTCTTTTGATGACAAATGCGGTGATGGTATTTGCAGGGTATTTCATTCTAAGAGTGCAGGGAATACTGCTGGCAAATCCAAATCAGATTGAAGGAATGGAACCGACACTGTCATTTAACACAATTATCAGTTTTATGACGAATACAAACCTTCAGCATTATGCCGGGGAATCCGGCCTTTCTTATTTAAGTCAGATGGTAGTCATTACCTTTATGATGTTTACGTCGGCCGCAACCGGATATGCAGCCTGTATGGCATTTTGCAGAGGAATTACTGGAAATAGCAAAGGTGTCGGGAACTTCTATGAAGATGTGATCCGCATCACTACAAGAATTTTACTTCCGTTTTCGATTGTGATTGGAATCCTTCTGATCTGGCAGGGAGTACCGCAGACACTGGCAGGAACTGCAACTGTGGAGACGATAGAGGGAAGACTTCAGGATATTGCAATGGGGCCGGTAGCGGCGCTTGAGAGTATCAAACATCTCGGAACAAATGGCGGAGGATTCTTCGGAGCAAACTCTTCCACTCCATTTGAAAATCCGACTATCATTTCCAACCTCATTGAACTATATTCGATGATGCTTTTACCGGGTGCCTGTGTCATTACTTTTGGTAAAATGGCCGCAGAGAGGAAAAAGGAGAAAACAGGAAACGCAGTCGCAAAGATCAAAAGAAATGTGACTTGCTTTGGTTCTCAGGGAAGAACGATTTTTGCAGCAATGTCTATCTTATTCCTTGTAGGACTTACCGTATGTTATTTGGCGGAGAAGTCTGGCAATCCTTTGCTTGCAGAAGCGGGACTGGATCAGACGGTTGGGAATATGGAAGGAAAAGAGGTTCGTTTTGGAGTTGCGCAATCAGCACTTTTCACTACAACGACCACTTCCTTTACGACTGGAACTGTCAACAATATGCACGATTCACTGACCCCGCTCGGAGGAATGATCCCGATGCTTCATATGATGTTAAACTGTGTGTTTGGCGGCAAGGGTGTCGGATTGATGAATATGATCATGTATGTGATTCTTGCTGTATTTTTATGCGGTCTGATGATTGGTCGGACGCCGGAATACCTGAATAAGAAGATTGGGGGAAAAGAGATGAAGCTGGTTGCGATTGTGCTGATCATTCATCCGCTTCTGATTCTCGGTTTCTCCGCACTGGCAGTGATGACAAGTGCAGGGCAGGAAGGAATTACAAATCCGGGATTTCACGGATTGTCGCAAGTATTGTATGAATATGCTTCTTCAGCAGCGAACAATGGTTCTGGTTTTGAGGGACTTGCAGATAATACTTATTTTTGGAACATTACGACGGGACTTGCGATGTTTTTCGGAAGATATATTGCGATGATCGCGCAGCTTGCAATCGCCGGAAGTTTTCTTGCGAAGCGAAGAGTCAATGAGACAGTCGGAACACTCCGCACAGACAACGTACTGTTCGTATTTATTCTTGTGTTTGTTGTGTATATTTTTGCAGCACTTACATTTTTCCCGGCACTGGCACTTGGACCGATTGCGGAACATCTTGTGCTGTGGATGCCATAATAGGGTGAAAGGATCTTGACGGAAATGGAAGAACAAAGTAAAAAAACAAAATTTATTACAAAGGATATTATGAAATCTGCTGTCATCGGATCGTTTCAGAAATTAGATCCGAGATATATGATAAAAAATCCGGTCATGTTCGTTGTGGAAATTGGATTTTTTATTACACTGGTGCTGACAGTTTTCCCGACAATCTTCGGGGATGAGGCAAATTTAAGAGTCTATAATGGAATTGTCACCGTGATCTTGTTTGTCACAATCCTGTTTGCGAACTTTGCGGAATCTGTCGCAGAAGGACGGGGAAAGGCACAGGCAGAAACATTAAAGAAGACAAAGAAAGATACGACTGCCGTTCTTCTGATGAAAGATGGCAGCGAGAAGAAAATCAGTGCATCAGAGTTGAAAAAAGGTGATATCGTCATCGTACGGACAAATGAGATGATACCGGGGGACGGAGAAGTGATCGAAGGAATCGCATCTGTCGATGAGTCTGCGATCACCGGAGAGTCTGCCCCGGTCACAAGAGAAGCAGGAGGAGATTTCTCATCGGTAACAGGAGGAACGACAGTAGTCAGCGACTGGCTGAAAGTAAGAATCACTTCAGATCCGGGGCATTCTTTTCTTGACAAAATGATTTCACTTGTTGAGGGCGCTTCCAGAAAGAAGACACCAAATGAGATTGCGCTGAACATTCTGTTGATCAGTCTGACGGTTATTTTCTTGATCGTTGTTGTGACGCTTTATTGTTTCGCAGATTATTCTGGAGTTGAGATTCCAGTGGCAACACTGATCGCATTGCTTGTCTGCCTGATCCCGACTACGATCGGGGGATTGCTTTCGGCAATCGGTATTGCGGGAATGGACCGTGTAACAAGATATAATGTCATTGCATTGTCTGGAAAGGCAGTGGAAGCATGTGGTGATGTCGATACGATGATTCTTGATAAGACCGGTACGATTACATATGGAAACAGACTGGCAGCCGATTTTATTCCGGTGGAAGGGATAAAAAAGGAAGATCTGATTGATTATGCAGTAATGACTTCCTTAAGTGATGCAACACCGGAAGGAAAATCTGTAGTAGAGCTTGGAAAGACAATGGGAACAAGAATGGAAGAGTCTGTGGCAGATCAGGTAGAGTTTGTGGAATTCACTGCTCAGTCAAAGATGAGCGGTGTCAATCTGGAAGATGGCACACAAATCCGGAAAGGTGCCTTTGACGCAATCAAAAAATATGTTGCTGCCAAAGGAGGAAAGATTCCTTCTGATCTGGAAAAAATCGTGACAGATATCTCAAGTCTTGGAGGAACACCACTTGTTGTCTGTGTGGAGAATGTCATCTACGGTGTGATTTACCTGAAAGATACCGTAAAACCGGGGCTTGTGGAACGATTTGAACGGTTAAGAGAGATTGGTATCAAAACGATCATGTGCACCGGGGATAACCCGCTGACAGCGGCAACCATCGCAAAAGAAGCAGGTGTGGACGGATTTATCGCAGAGTGTAAGCCGGAAGATAAGATTGATGAGATTAAGAAAGAGCAGGGAGAAGGAAAGATTGTTGCGATGACTGGAGATGGGACAAATGATGCACCGGCGCTTGCACAGGCGGATGTCGGACTGGCGATGAACAGTGGAACTTCCGCAGCGAAAGAAGCAGCCAACATGGTCGATCTGGATTCCGATCCGACTAAGATTCTGGAAGTCGTGGAGATTGGAAAACAGCTTCTGATTACGAGAGGATCCCTGACAACATTCAGTATTGCAAACGATGCAGCAAAATATTTTGCGATCATTCCGGCAATGTTTACACTTGTCATCCCGCAGATGCAGGTATTAAATATTATGAAACTGTCCACACCATTCAGCGCAATCCTCTCTGCTTTGATCTTCAATGCGATCATCATTCCGTGTCTGATCCCGATTGCAATGAAAGGTGTCAAATATAAACCGATGCGTTCTGAAAAAATGCTTTTAAAGAACATGGGAATCTATGGACTTGGTGGAATCATCGTTCCATTTATCGGTATCAAGCTGATTGATATTGTAGTGACACCTTTGCTCGCACTATTAGGATTATAGAGACAGAAAAAAGGAGAAGAGAAAGATGAAAAATTTTACATCTTATTTAAAAAAAGCATTTGGCATCACACTGGTACTGATCGTGCTGTGCGGAGTTGTTTATCCGCTTGTGATGACGGGAGCAGGCCAATTACTCTTTAAAAAACAGGCAAATGGAAGTATGATAGAAATAAACGGAAAGAAAGTCGGTTCAGAATTGATTGGACAGGAGTTTGAAGGGGAACAGTATTTTCAGGGAAGAGTTTCTTCGGTAAATTATAATGTATATTCAGAGAAAGAAAAAGAGGACGGCACTTACACAGGACCGGCTTCCGGTTCTTACAACTATGGAAGCACGACGGAAGAACTTCAGACGCGCGTGGAAAAAGATATGGAAGCATTTCAAAAGAAGTATGAGAATGCTACAGGAAAAGAATTGGAAGGAGAGGTACCAGCAGATCTTCTGACCGCTTCCGGTTCCGGGTTAGATCCTCATATTAGTCCAGCATCCGCTAAAGTCCAGATTCCGATTGTAGTTGCAAACAGTGGACTTTCTGAGGAAGAAGTGGAAACAATCGTAGAAGAGAATACAGAACATAAGTTTCTCGGAATCTTCGGAGAAGAGAAGGTAAATGTGTTGAAGTGTAACATCGAGATTGCCGAGAAGATGGGAGTTACATTGGATGAATAAAAAAGAAACAGGACAGATGTGTATATTTTTAGGTTATGCGGCGGGAGTCGGAAAGACTTACGCCATGCTGGAAGCGGCGCATGATCTGAAGAAAAGCGGTGTGGATGTGGTTGCCGGATATATTGAACCGCATGAGCGTGCAGAGACAAGGAGCAAAGAAGAGGGGCTGGAAAAAATTCCACCCCTTCTTGTCGATTATAAAGGAATCAAACTGAGAGAGGTAGATTTAAACGGAATTTTAAAGAGAAATCCGGAAGTAGTTTTGATTGATGAATTAGCTCACACAAATGCGCCGGGCATGTGCCATCAGAAACGGTATGAAGACATTGAAGAGATTTTAAACGCAGGAATTGATGTCTATACGACCGTTAATATACAGCACCTGGAAAGTTTGAACGATATCGTAGGAAAGATTTCCGGGATACACGTCAAGGAGCGGATTCCAGATTTTATTTTTGATAGGGCAACACAGATTAAGCTGATTGATATTGAGCCGGACGTGCTGATCCAGCGTCTCAAAGACGGGAAAATTTATAAATCTACACAGGCAGAGCGGGCACTTCATAACTTTTTTGCGAAAGAAAAGCTGATTGCTCTTCGAGAAATCACACTTCGGAGGACTGCAGATAAAGTCAACCGGGAGGCAGCGAAAGGACAACAGGCAGTGTCGGGAGATGAGAAGCGGGAAATTTATCAAGGGGAACATATTCTTGTCTGTATTTCTCCGGCACCAAGTTGCGAGAAAGTCATCCGCAGCGCATCGAGGCTTGCCTATGCCTTTCAGGGAAAATTTACAGCACTGTATGTAGAAACACCATCCCTGCAGAATGCGGATGAGCATGTGAAGAAGAAAAGAGATGAAAATATCAGGCTGGCGAGGCTTCTAGGCGCTAAAATCGCAACGGTCTTCGGTGAGGATGTTGCGTTTCAGATTGCAGAGTATGCAAGAATCAGCGGAGCATCAAAGATTGTCATTGGGAGAACGAGTCATCGCTCAGTACTGGGGCAGCGGAAGCGGAATCTGACAGATCAGATTGACAGCTACACAAAGGGCATAGAAATCTACATTATTCCGGATAGACAGAGCAACAAGAGAAAGTGGAGCGAAGAGTTCAAAAAGAAGAGAGGTGTTGATTCTCAGAGAAGGGAAGGATGTGGAGCAGAAGTGATAAAAGGGTTTCTGTCGCTTATATTGTCGACGGCAGCCGGACTGGGAATGCAGTATCTTGGATTTTTAAATGCAGACATTATCATGGTTTATCTGCTTGGAATATTGCTTCTTTCTCTATATACAAGACGGTGGTTTCTACCGGCAGCAGTATCGCTGATCAGTGTGTTGGTTTTTGATTTTTTGTTTGTAGAGCCGTTATACAGTCTAGAAATCTATAAGAAAGGGTACGGTATGACGTTTCTTTTTATGCTGATTTTTTCTCTGAGCATTTCAGCGATCATTTCTAATGCCAGAAGACAAGCAAGAGAAAGTGCCAAGATGATGTATCGGACAGAACTTCTCCTTGACAATAGCAGGAGAATGCGCCGGGTAGATAATATTAAGGACATTTTAAAAGAATTGAGCGGTCAGGTGTTAAAGCTTATGAATCTTCCGGTTGTATTCTTCTTGAATAAAGATGGGAAAGCGGTGGGACCGTGGGTGTTTCCAAAAGAAGGAGAGTCGAGAGAAGAGTTACGAGGTATGATAGATAATCAGGAATGGGCAGTGGCAGACTGGGTGATTGCAAATAAGAAGCGTGCAGGCTGCTGCACACATACACTTCCGGGGGCAAAGGCAGTGTATCTTCCGATTCAGACAAGTGATGAAATTTACGGTGTAATGGGAATTCTACTTGAAGAAAAACGACAAATTCCATCATTTGAATATGGACTTCTGACTGCAATGCTAAATGAGGCGGCATTAGTGTTTGCGAGAATCAATCTGGTGAGTGGACGGATGGAAAGAAGAAACGAAGAAAAAGAATGACAAATAATAAAAATAGTATTAAAATCTTTATACGATTTTAATACTGGCATATTTTTCTTTATGCGGCGTTAATGAGTGTTAAAGTAATATAAAGAATACCGAGATCGAAGAAGAATCGGATAACTTTTTTCAGGAGATATTTTATGGACGTGATACAAAAAAAATTACATTTTTCTTCTCCGCAGATGATTATTTTTGGATTTATTCTTGTAAATCTGATGGGTTGTCTTCTGCTGATGCTTCCATCCTCTACAGTAGAAAAGGTAGGGACTTCATTTTCGGATGCATTATTTACATCAACGTCAGCAATTTGTGTGACCGGATTGGTGATTCATGACACTGCGAGTTACTGGTCGATGCAGGGACAGCTGATCATTATGGTGTTGATCCAAATCGGAGGAATGGGAGTGATCACAGCAGCTTCTGCCATTGCAATTCTTTCGGGGAGAAAGATCGGTCTGATGCAGAGAAGTACGATGCAGGAATCAATTTCCGCGACACAGGTAGGAGGAATTGTAAGACTGACCGGATTTATTCTGCGGGCGATGCTGGCAATCGAGCTTCTCGGAGCAATTTTCATGGCGCCTGTATTCTGTGAAGAATTTGGGATGAAGAAAGGAGTGTGGTATGCAGTATTTCATTCGGTATCTGCGTTTTGCAATGCAGGTTTTGACTTGATGGGGGTGAACCAACCGTTCTCCTCTCTGACCGGATTTAACGGAAATACTACAATCAACCTTGCAATCATAGCGTTGATTGTGATTGGTGGAATTGGATTTTTGACTTGGGATGATATTTGGCACCACAGACTACATTTTCACAAGTATCGTCTGCAAAGTAAGGTTATTTTGACTGTGACAATTCTTTTAATTTTGCTTCCGGCACTGTATTTTTATTTTTATGAGTTTGGAAGAACTGAGTGGACGAACCTTAGCGAAAAAGAGAGGATTCTTGCGTCTGCATTTCAGTCTGTAACGCCAAGAACGGCAGGGTTTAATACGGTTGATCTGAACCGTATGAGTGAGCCAAGCCAGTTGATCATGATCTTGCTGATGTTGATCGGCGGTTCACCGGGATCGACGGCGGGTGGATTTAAGACGACGACACTTGCTGTGTTGCTTCTTACTTCTTTTGCAGTTTTTTTCAGGAAAGAAGATGTACAGTGTTTCGGAAGAAGAATTCCGTCAGAGACAGTGAAGAATGCAGCGACCATTTTGTTTTTGTATATGTCCTTGTTTCTTCTGGGGGGAGTCGTGATCAGTTGTGTCGATCAGGTTCCACTCATGGGAGCGCTGTTTGAGACATCGTCGGCAATTGGGACCGTTGGGTTGTCCCTTGGTTTAACACCTCAGCTGAGTCTGTTTTCCCACATGATTTTAATCCTTCTCATGTTCTGGGGAAGGGTCGGTGGGTTGACACTGATTTTTGCGGTTGTATCTGGACACCGTTTTACGAAATCAAAATTACCACAGGAAAAAATAACGATAGGTTAGGAGAAGAGATATGAAATCAGTATTATTAATCGGATTAGGACGTTTTGGGAGACATGTTGCCAGAAAATTAAATGAAATGAATCATCAAGTTTTGGCGGTAGACAAAAACGAAAAGAGAGTGGAAGATGCACTTCCATATTTGACAAGTGCACAGATTGGGGACAGCACAGAGGAGGCATTCGTACGTTCTTTGGGAGTACGAAATTTTGATGTCTGTATCGTTGCAATCGGAGATGCATTCCAGAGTTCTTTGGAAACGACAAGTCTTTTAAAAGATTTGGGAGCCAGAAAAGTTGTAGCGCGTGCGGCAAGAGATGTTCATGCGAAGTTTTTGTTGAGAAATGGGGCGGACCATGTAGTGTATCCGGAAAAGCAGCTTGCAGCATGGACGGCAATCCGCTATACATCTGATCACATTTTTGATTATATTGAATTGACACCGGATTACTCTATTTATGAGACGGAGACACCAAAGGCATGGGTGGGAAAGACCATCCATCAGTTAGATATTCGCAGGAAATATAATGTGACACTTCTTGCAGTAAAAAAAGATGATCAGATTAATCCGGAGATTCATTCCGATTATTGTTTCAAAGAAGATGAGACACTTCTTGTTCTTGGAAAAAATAAAAATGTACAGAAGTGTTTCCATATTTAATGGAATAGATAAGAAAATATAGCAGAGTCAGAAGGGCGGTCACAGGATGCAGAATATATGGATGATCATTGTATTTTTATCAGCGGGAATCATAGGCTTCTGGTGCATGAAGAAAATTGACAGTTTGTTTGAAAAAAATCAGGAGAAATATCTGCGAGAGTGGGAAACAGAAGATATGCTCGCAGAAGAAAGTGAGACAGAGAGCAGGAGCAGGGAAAAAGGATGGGCGGAGAGAAGTATTTCTCTCTACCATGAGAAAAAGGTAAAGCAGGAACAGAAGTACTATATGCTCTCAGACTGGGTAAAGACAGTAGTTGTAGCAACTGTAACAACAGTACTTAGCCTTCTGTTTGAGGAATTGGGAATCCGCCAGTCTAATATTGTGACAGTCTATATTTTAGGGGTGCTTGTCACAGCGGCGATCACAGCAAGTAGGATTTACAGCTTGACGCTCTCGGTGTTCAGTGTGCTGATCTTTAATTTTTTGTTTACCGCTCCGAAATATACGCTGAAAGCATATGATACAGGATATTTTATTACATTTGGAATTATGTTTTTATCAGCATTGATTACGAGCTCTCTGACGGTAAAGCTGAAAAATAATGCGAGAGAGGCGGCACAGACTGCATTTCGGACACAGATTTTATTTGATATGAATCAGCTGCTGCAACAGGAGCGGGACAAAAAAGATATTCTTGAAGTCACAGCCATGCAGCTGATCAAGCTTCTGAATCGAAATATTGTAGTCTATGAGGTCGAGAAAGCATCTCTTTCGGCTCCGCATGTTTATTATTGCGGTGAAGAAGAGGAACAAGAATCGTATACGACCGAAGAGGAGCGGCAGGCCTGTCTATGGGTAATGAAGAACAATCGTCATGCAGGGGCAACAACAAAGATGTTCCCAAATGCCAAATGTTTATATCTGGCTGTTCGTGTCAATAACATGGTTTATGGAGTGATCGGGATTGCACTTGGAAACAGTCCGATGGATACTTTTGAGAAAAGTATTGTGCTTTCAATTCTCGGAGAATGTGCGCTTGCGCTGGAAAATGAGCAGAGTATCCGAGAGAAAGAGGAGGCTGCTGTTATGGCTCAGAATGAGCAGCTTAGAGCAAATCTTTTGCGTGCGATCTCTCATGATCTGCGGACTCCATTGACTGTAATATCAGGAAATGCGAGCAATCTTTTATCGAATGAAGATAAATTTGACAAAGAAACGAAACTTCGCTTATATGGAGATATTTATGACGACTCCATGTGGCTGATCAATCTTGTGGAAAATCTTTTGTCTGTGACAAGGATAGAAGATGGCAGACTGAACTTGAAGATGTCGGTGGAGCTGATCGATGAAGTGACTGCGGAATCCATACGCCATCTGCCAAGGAAAAGTGCAGAATATCAGATCCATTTAAAGAAAAATGATGAATTTCTCATGGCAAAGATGGATGTCAGATTGATTCTTCAGGTAATTATCAATCTGATTGACAATGCGCTGAAATACACGCCGGCGGGATCTGTCATAGAAGTTGCCTCACAGAAAAAAGAAAATATGGTGGAAGTGTCTGTCAGTGATAATGGACCAGGAATTAGTGCTGAGGCAAAAGAACACATTTTTGAAATGTTTTACACTGGAACACATAAGATTGTGGACAGTCGCCGCAGTCTGGGACTTGGGTTGTCGCTGTGTCGTTCGATTATAGAGGCGCACGAAGGAAGCATCCGGGTAGAAGACAATCATCCCCACGGATGCATTTTCACATTTACATTACCTGCAGAGGAGGTACATTTGAATGAATAAATTATTAATTTTAGTTGTCGAGGATGATACATCTGTACGAAATCTGATCACGACAACATTAAAGGCACACGGTTACCGCCATCAGACAGCTGCAAATGGACAGACAGCGATTTTGGAAGCATCCTCGTATAATCCGGATATTGTGCTTTTGGATCTGGGATTGCCGGATATGGATGGAGTAGAGATCATCCGAAAGATTCGCTCTTGGTCTAATATGCCGATCATTGTGATCAGTGCCAGAAGTGAGGATAATGATAAGATTGTGGCACTGGATGCGGGGGCAGACGATTATTTGACGAAACCATTTTCCGTAGAAGAATTGCTTGCAAGGCTGCGGGTGACACAGAGAAGACTTGCAATCATGCAAGGGGGAACCCAGGAAGAAAAGTCCACCTTCACAAACGGAAAACTGATGCTGGACTACGGCGCGGGATGTGCTTATATGGATGGAAAGGAATTACACTTGACACCGATTGAATATAAATTATTATGCCTGCTATCAAAACATGTCGGAAAGGTGTTGACACATACTTATATTACGCAGGAGATATGGGGTAGAAGTTGGGAGAACGACGTGGCATCGCTGCGTGTATATATGGCGACACTCCGCAAGAAGATCGAGAGCGAGCCGGATATGCCCCAGTATATCCAGACACATATCGGGGTGGGTTACCGGATGTTGCGAGTAGAATAATATATAGAGGAAAGAAAAACTTCTGAAATTCTTCCCCAGTCTGTCTTGAGAAAATCCATTGGAATCGATATAATGGGAAAGATGATAAAGATGAGGAGAATTGCAGATGAACATAATTAATATAGAGCATATCAGTAAAGTGTTTGGAGAGAAGCAAGTGTTTGATGATATTTCCTGTGGGATTCATCAGGGAGATAAAATTGGAATTATCGGAATCAATGGAACTGGCAAGACAACACTTCTGAAAATAATTGCAGGGCTGGAAGAGCCGGATCAGGGACAAGTGATTTTTCAAAAGGGACTTCGTGTCACCTATCTTCCGCAGTCGCCGAAGTTCCCGGAGCATGCAACAGTTCTTTCCTATGTGGCAGACGGTGCCGATGGAGCAGACTGGGGAAGAGAGAGTGAAGCAAAGAATGCGTTGAACCGCCTCGGGATTACAGATCATCACGAAGAGATTGATCATTTGTCCGGAGGCCAGAAAAAGCGCGTAGCACTTGCACGGACACTTGTCAATCCGGCAGATGTGTTGATTCTTGACGAGCCGACGAACCATATTGACAATGAGATGGCAGTCTGGCTGGAAGAGTATCTGAACCAGTGGAAAGGTGCGATCATCATGGTCACACATGACCGCTATTTTCTGGATCGGGTGACAAATAAGATTTTAGAAATCGACCATGGGAAATTATATTCCTACACGGCAAATTATTCACAGTTTCTGGAATTGAAAGCACAAAGAGAGGAGATGGAACTTGCCTCTGAGCGGAAAAGACAGAGCGTTCTCAGGATGGAACTGGAGTGGGCCAAGAGAGGATGCCGTGCCCGTACAACGAAGCAGAGAGCAAGGTTGGAGCGGCTTGAGGCACTGAAGAATGGAAAAGCTCCGGTCAGAGATGCTGAGGTTGAGATGGATTCTGTGGAAACGAGGATGGGAAAGAAGACGATCGAGCTGCACCATATTTCTAAGAGTTATGGGCAGAAAAAGCTGATCGATGATTTTGAGTATATTGTACTGAAAAATCAGCGGCTTGGGATCATTGGACCAAACGGATGTGGAAAATCTACATTGATGAAGATCATTACCGGGAAAGAAGAACCGGATCAGGGAACGGTGGAGATTGGCGATACCGTCAAGATTGGATATTTCGCGCAGGAAGTCACGGAGATGGATGAGAATCAGCGCGTGATCGATTATATCAAAGATGTGGCAGAATATGTTCCGACAAAAGATGGCAGAATTACAGCTTCACAGATGTTGGAGCGATTCTTATTTACTCCTGCAATGCAGTATACCCCGATCGGAAAGCTGTCCGGAGGGGAGAGGAGAAGGTTGTATCTTTTAAAAGTATTGATGGATGCTCCAAATGTATTGATTCTCGATGAGCCGACGAATGATCTTGATATTCCAACGCTGACCATCCTTGAGGACTATCTAGACTCTTTTTTGGGAATTGTGATCACAGTATCTCATGATCGGTATTTCCTTGATAATATTGCAGATCGTATCTTTGCATTTGAGGCTGGCGGAAAGCTTGTACAGTACGAAGGTGGTTACACGGATTATCTTGAAGCGAAAGAGCGCAAGAATGGGACTGTTGTCAGAGAATCTGAGGAATCCGCAAAGAAAAAGGCGGATCGAAAGAATTGGAAAAAGGATGCTCCGGAAAAGTTGAAATTTACTTATAAAGAACAAAAAGAATATGAGACGATCGATGATGAGATAGCATCTTTGGAGCAGAAAATCGAGGAGTTGGATGAGCAGATGATGCAATATGCTACAAATTCAGCGAAGCTTTCGGAAATCACCGAACAGAAAGAAGCTGCAGAAGCTACATTGGAAGAGAAGATGGAGCGGTGGGTATATTTAAATGATCTTGCAGAGCGAATTGAAAATCAGAAAAGTCTTGCATTGCTGTAAAATTGTGCTACAATAAAACTTGGAAAAGAACAAGGGGAGCTTGCGAAAAGCAGGCTGAGAGTAAGCTGTATGCTTAGACCCATAACCTGATTTGGATAATGCCAACGTAGGAAAATACCCGGTAGAAGTTTATGCTGTGATAGTACCCGCGCGGATTATCACAGCTTTTTTGTTACAGAAATTCTTTAGAATCCTGTAAAATTAGAATATTCCGTGCAGATCGTACCGCGACAGAGAGAACGGATGTCGCCGGAATAGCTATCGGGAACCCAAGAAGCGGCAGGCCGGGGGCACCACTTTCTGCCGCTATATAAAATTAATGCAAAAGGAGAACAAAATGAGAACAGCATTAACAATCGCTGGAAGCGATTCCAGCGGAGGCGCCGGCATTCAGGCAGATATCAAGACCATGATGGCACACCATGTATTTGGGATGAGTGCTATCACCGCATTGACTGCACAAAATACGACCGGCGTAATAGATATTATGGAGGTAACTCCTAAATTTCTGGAGGAAGAATTGCAGTGTATTTTTACTGATATTTATCCGGATGCAGTGAAAATAGGTATGGTATCATCGGCAGAACTGATGGAAGTCATTGCCCGGAATCTGAAAAAGTACAATGCAAAAAAGATTGTCGTAGATCCGGTGATGGTGGCGACAAGCGGCGCAAAATTAATGGAAGATACGGCGATTGCGACACTAAAAAGGACGTTGCTTCCGATGGCAGATCTTCTGACTCCGAATATTCCAGAGGCAGAAGTGCTTGCAGAGATGGAAATCTTCACGGAGGAAGATATGATCGCAGCTGCACAAAAGATCAGTGAGGCCTATGGATGTGCTGTCCTGTGTAAGGGCGGACATCAGAAGAACGATGCCAATGACCTATTATATCAAAATGGAACATTTCGATGGTTCCGTGGAAGAAGGATTGAGAATCCGAACACCCATGGAACTGGATGTACGCTTTCCAGTGCGATTGCTTCCAACCTTGCAAAAGGCTTTTCGATGGAAGAAAGTGTAGAAAATGCGAAGAATTACATTTCCGGGGCATTGGAGGCAATGTTGGATCTTGGAAAAGGAAGTGGTCCGATGGATCATGCTTTTCGGGTCGAAGGAGTGTATTAAGAGAAATGTTCAGAAGGACTGATGTCCTTTCTGGGAAAATTTTCAGGCATGATTGTCAGGTGTGTTCCAACAAAAGAAAGAGAGGAATCACATCATGAAAAAACAAAAAATGAACACGAACCGAATGGTAATGCTTTCGATGTTCGTAGCTGTGGGAGTTGTTATTTCACCGATTTTGCGCGTGGAGGGAATGTGTCCTACGGCACATCTTGTCAACATTGTTTGTGCAGTGTTTTTAGGACCATGGTATTCGCTGCTCTGTGCGACGATGATCGGGGTTATCCGGATGCTGTTCATGGGAATCCCGCCGCTTGCTCTGACCGGAGCAGTATTTGGAGCATTTTTATCCGGTGTTTTTTACCGTGCATCTCATGGAAAGATTTTCTGTGCTGTGTTTGGGGAGATTTTCGGAACAGGAATCATCGGATCACTTGTATCCTATCCGGTCATGGCATTTCTGATGGGAAGAGATGGGCTGAATGCATTTTTCTATACACCAATGTTTCTTGGTGCAACTTGTATGGGAGGAGCAGTGGCATGGCTTCTGTTAAATCAGCTCAGCAGAAGTGGAGTGCTTGCAAAAATTCAATGGAGTCTTGGAGCGAAAGTATATGACAAAGGAAATGTTAAGAAAAATAGCGGCGAAGATCGCGGTACTGGGGGAGCAGATCAGGCAGCATAGACCGCTTGTACATTGTATCACGAATCCGATTGCCATCCATGACAGTGCAAATATTGTACTGGCAGCCGGTGGTCGGCCGATCATGGCAGAGCATCCACAGGAGGTAGAAGAAATCGTAAGGACAGCGCAGGTGCTTGTTTTAAATCTTGGAAATATTACCGATGTGAGAATGAGTTCTATGAAGAAAGCATTTCAGGAGGCACTAAAGAATCGTGTTCCGACTGTTTTGGATCTTGTTGGGATCCAGTGCAGCAGTCTTCGATTGCATTATGCCAAAGAACTACTAGAGATTGGAAGTCCGACCGTACTAAAAGGAAATATGTCAGAGATGCGGAAACTGGCAGGGCTTTCCACATATGGAACCGGAGTGGACGCAGGAGAAAGAGATCGGTTTTCAGAGGAAAATGAGAAGGAAATCTTACCTGCATTTTACAGACTGTCGGAGGAGTATAGGTCAGTTCTTCTCGTGACCGGTCAGGAGGATCTGATCATAGAAGGACCCCACTGCTACTGTCTGGCAAATGGAGATGCTATGCTTGGAACAATCACAGGAACCGGTTGTATGCTTGGGGCATTGTGCGGGACTTATCTTACGGAAGCCGCAGAAAGCAGAGGACAGGCAGTGCTGGCAGCAGCAGCGGTTATGGGAATCGCAGGGGAATTAGGAGCAGAAAACAGCAGAGGACCGGGAAGTTTCCAGATAGCATTTTTAGATGCGCTATATGATCTGCAGGAAGAAGAAATCAGGAATCGACTTCGACTGCGGGAAAAAATCAAGCAGAATTTTGAATAGAAAAAGTGACAGATTCTGTCAAGGAAAAAATGGGAAAATAGAAGAGGTGGACAGATGAGAACAGGAAATCAGGTAGATCTTACCTTATATTTGGTGACAGACAGTACTTATCATACGACAGAGTCATTGCTTCGGACTGTGGAGGAAGCATGTAAAGGCGGTGTGACTCTGGTACAGCTGCGAGAAAAAGAGGCAGGCGGAAAAGAATATCTTGAGAAGGCAATTCTTGTAAAGAAGATTACCGATCGCTATGGAGTTCCGCTGATTATTGATGACAGGGTGGATGTGGCGATTGCATGTGATGCAGCAGGGGTTCATGTCGGAGCCAGTGATCTTCCGGTAGCTGTGGCTAGAAAACTGCTTGGACCAGAGAAAATTATCGGAGCTACAGCAAAGACTGTGGAGGCCGCAAAAAAAGCGTGGGAAGAAGGGGCAGATTACCTCGGAGTGGGTGCAATTTACCCGACAACGACAAAGGTGATCACGATTCTCACAAAGCCGGAGACATTGAAAGCAATCTGTGAAACTGTGCCGATTCCAGTGACGGCAATCGGTGGATTGAATGCAGAGAATCTTGAGATTTTAAGAGGATGCAAGATGGATGGTGTGGCGGTCGTATCTGCGATCATGAAGGCCGATGATCCAAAGAGAGCAGCAGAACATTTGAAAGAAAAAATCTGTAAATTGAAAGATACAGAAGGGAAATAGATTGCCGAAAAAGAAAATAGAATTCTTTGTAAAATCTTAAGAAAAGCGGTGCAAAATCTTAAAAAGAAGGTTCTGCACTGTTTTTTTCTGCGAGCTTTTGGTATAATGCTGATACATTCAAAAAGAATGGGAAAGATAATAAAAATATAGTAGAAAGAGGAGGCGTTAGACATGAAGAAAAAAAGCAGAATGATAGGAGTGCTTCTCGCATCAGTACTGATTTTAGGTACAGGTTGTGGAAAAAAGGAAAATACAACTAAAGAAAAAGAGGAAATACCGACTGTAGAAGGAGTTTATCTCACTTATGGGGAAGAACAGGAATTTTACATTTTTGCAGATATAAAAAATGAAACATTGTTTGAAGCAGAAATTCCAGATGGAAAGTTATTTGACAAAAATGGAGAAAAGATTTCCAAAGAAAATCTGCAAGCCGGAGATACAATAGAAATTTATGGAAATGGGGCAGTTACACAGAGTCTTCCGCCACAGTATGCAGGTGTGACAAAGATGATTCGTACAGAAAAGGGAGATCAGAAAATTGCTGAGAAATACCAGCCGTTGATCGATGCATTTTACCAGGCGCCAGATCCTTCTGAAATACCAACGCTCAGTATTGAAAATTATCAGAAGCTTGCAATCGTATCGACAAGCATTTCCCCTGTTTCCTATGGCTGGAGTTACACAGAGGATGACGGGACAACAGAAAGTCAAAAAGCAGAAGAAGGGTCTATTTTGGAAAAGTATCAGGCAGGTGTACTCCCGGAGATTATCTGTGATGCGGAGGATAAGAGTCTGAAATTTATGTTCTCAAGGAAACCGGAAAAAGTCACTGTGAAAAAGTGGAGCATGGAAACACTCTCTGGTGAAGCGGCAGAGTTTACAGAGCAGGATGTCACGATGGATGGAAGTGAAGGCGAACTGAAAGAAGCAGAGGTGAATTCGGTATATGAATTGGAAGCGGTATGGGAAAATGGAACTGTGAAGTACGGGTTTACTGTTTCCGGAGCAAAAACTGAGCAGAAATAGTCATTTTGTGATAAGATTTGTAAAATGATTTGTGAAAAGAAAAAATAGATTGACAAGAGCGGGGAAACGTATTAGAATCATAATCAAGATAAGAGGGAGTAGCCAGACACCGTAAGGTGGGTTTGAGATCGTCACCCGATATCGAGAGGTATCCGTATCAAATGAAATGTGCAAGACTTTTATCGAGGCAGAAATTGCCCCGGTAGGAGTCTTTTTCTATTTTAAGAAAAAGTACATCTGGAATATATACCTGCCGGGAAATGTGTTTCGGCAGGATACCGCTGGAAGAAAAAAGAATTTTTGCCGGGAGAAAAGTGTGGAAGCCAAAAGGGCAGAAAGGATTTAGTTATGGAAGAAAAAAGGAAAGGAAATGTGCAGGAGGTAAAGGAGGCAATGGCAGCGGGAGTATGTGCAGTCCATTGCCTGGAAGAGGCAAAGAAAAAGTTAGAGGATGCGAAGTATTTAGGAATATGGGATATTCTGGGAGGCGGGGCTTTGAGCAGTATGCTGAAGCATAATCGACTGGAAGAAGCACAGGAATCACTGGAGCTTGCCGGAAAGAAAGTGAAGATGTTTGAAAAAGAACTGGCAGATATCTCCGTAAATGCGGAAATTCATGTGGAAATACAAAGTTTTGAAAAGTTCGCAGATATATTTTTTGATAATATTTTATCAGATTGGGCTATGCAGGAAAAAATTACGCGTGCATCAAAGCAGGTAGATGAAGCGCTTGAGAGGATCCGACAGCTTCTTTTAAGCCTTCAGATGATGAATCAACGATATCAGAAAGATGGAGAGGAGGATGTAGTATGGGATGTCTTGGAAATGTAATCTGGTTTCTCTGTGGAGGTGTGATCTTAGGGCTTAGCTGGCTTCTGACGGGGTGCCTCTGGTGTATCACAATCATAGGAATCCCGGTGGGGATGCAGTGTTTTAAGTTTGCGGCATTGTCGTTTTTCCCGTTTGGAAAGGAGATTACTTATGGAGGAGGTGCAGGTTCCCTCTTGCTGAATATCATATGGTTGCTTGTCTCGGGACTTCCACTTGCAATTGAGTCAGCGCTGCTGGGATGTCTGTTATGTATTACAATTATCGGAATCCCGTTTGGATTGCAGCATTTTAAAATTGCCAAGCTAGCACTGATGCCGTTTGGAAGTGTTGTACATGACAGTATTGTTTAGTACAGCGGATAATTGTCTCTTCTATGTAGAATTATATAAATGAAAATGGATGCGGATCTGTAAGTGGCAGGTCTGCATCCATTTTTAATGATTTCTTATTCTTCATCGTCAAGCTCTGCTGCGAGCACGCCGGCAAATGAAGCTGTGACAACTGCAGCGATGACAGCTGCAAGAATAGAAATACCAATGATAGCTACTAACATAATAGATACCTTCTTTCAGCTTTCATTTGAATCTCATTATACCATAGAAATCTGCTGGTGTGCAATAAAGAATTGAGATCCCAAGAAAACAGAACAGAAAGAGAAGGGATAGTTTCACAAAATGGACAAAAGTATGCAGAACACGGACAATTATAGGAAGAAAATTGTGCAAAAGTGTTATATTATTTGATTAAGAGATAAATAAATGAGCGAATTACACAAAACAATTTAGCAAAAGGAGGAAATAAGTTATGAAACAAAAAAAGGTAATTGCACTGCTTGCAGTGGCAGCGATGACAGTTGGACTATTTAGTGGATGCGGTTCTGGTTCAGGAGATGAAAAGAAATCAGGGGGAAAGGAAAAAATCACACTTTGGATGCCAACGTTTGCAGCGACGGATGCGAAAGTGACCGACGAGGAATTCTGGGGAGAAAAAATGGAAGCATTCGGAAAAGAGAATAATTGTGAGGTAAAGGTGGAGATCATTCCGTGGGATAATTATGAGGAGAAATATCTGACAGGAACAACTTCAGATGATGGACCGGATGTTGGATATATGTATATGGAAATGTTTTATGATTATATCGATATGGGGGCACTGACAGATATTGATGAGTATTTTACAGATGAGGAAAAAGAAAATTATCTGTATTATGAACTTGGAAATATTCAGGAAGGACAGTATGCACTTCCGGTTGTTGTTGGAAATCCAAGAATTCTTGTCGCAAATATGGATCTTTTGAAGGAAGCGGGAATTGACAAAATACCAACAAATTGGGATGAACTGGTTAGTGCATGCAAAAAAATCAAAGAAAGCAATCCAAATGTGGCACCGTTTCTTCAGGATTGGGGAAATCCTCACTATGGATCTTTAAATGAGATTTACTGGCCATATTTTTGGGGAGCAGGTGGAGAAATTGTAGATGAAGAAGGAAATCTTACAATTGATTCCAAAGAAGGACTGGAAGCAACAAAATTTTTATATAGCTTGAAAGAGCAGGGAATACTTCCAGACTCCTGTACATCAAATGACGATGTACTGCAGCCGTTTAAAAATGGAGAAGCAGCAATGGCAGTACTTGCATCCAGCAATGCGCTGACAGTTGGAGATAAAGTCAACTGGGATTTCCAGCCGTTGATCGAAGGTCCTGAGAAAGCACAGACATTTGTCGCAGCGGATTCGCTTGTGATGTTTGAAAAATGCGAGAATAAAGAACTTGCAGCAAAATTGATGAAGTATATCACAAGTGCGGATGTGATGTCTGATTTCCATAAGACAGTATCTGAACAACCTCCAATTACAAAGGACGAGACGTATTCCGGAGATGAGCGTTTTGCAGAATTATTCTCTGACTATGGCGACAACTTTGTGTCACTTCCTGTATTTAAAGGGGCAAGTTCCCTTTATGACACTCTGTATAAAAATCTTCAGTCTATGATGCTGGGAGAAATGACACCGGAGGAAGTGCTGAAGCAGACGACAGAGTATTATAATACGAATTTAAAATAGAACTGTTATCAGAAAATTCAATTAGAAGCGTAAGCCGATTGGGAGAATCTAAAAAGGTTCTCCCGATTGATTTACAAGGAAGGAAGTGATCCTGTGTCCAGGAAAAAGAAAGAAGCATTGCAGGGAATTATATATGTATTGCCAAGTTTTATTTTGATCATGGCTTTTTGTATTATACCGATTTTTATGTCAGGATATTTTAGTTTTACAAGCTACAATATTATGACCCCGCCGAAGTTTGTCGGACTTGAAAATTATGAAAAGGTATTTCAGGATGGTTATGTTGCAGATGCAGCGAAAAACACACTTTTGTATGTATTGATGACTGTGCCGGCACAGACGATACTTTCATTAGTTTTTGCAGCATTTCTCGCATATAAAATGCAGAATAAGACAGGGGGATTTTTAAGAAGTGTTATGTTTATTCCGGTAATTGCATCAGCAGTTACAGCGGGAACCATCTGGAGGATTATTTTAAATACAGAGGGTGGGTTGTTAAACAACATCTTAAATTTTTTTCATCTAGATTCAGTTAATTGGCTCGGCAGTACAAAGACAGCACTGATCAGTATATGTATTGTCGCAGTCTGGAAAAATGTCGGATATTTTCTCGTTATTTATTATGCAGGAATTATGGGAATCTCAAAAGATTTATACGAGGCAGCAAAAGTAGATGGAGCGACATCCATTCAACAGTTTTTTAAGATTACACTGCCGATGTTAAAACCGATCACTTATCTTGTAGTGACACTTGGGATCATTTGGTCTTTCCAGGTATTTGACCTTGCATACCTAATGACCGGAGGAGGTCCGGGACGTGCTACTGTCACGCTTGTTATGGGAATTTACAATGCGGCATTTAAACAGTACAAAATGGGATATGCATGTGCGATGGCAATGTTGCTACTCTTGATCGTCGTGATCATTAATGTTATAGAAAATCTGTTTTTCAAGGAAAGGAAGGGAAAGTAGTATGGCAGGTATGAGTGCTACAAACACGAAAAAACAAAAAGCATGGACACCGCTTGGAGTCATCGGACTTTTCTTCATCCTAATTTTTGCGGCGATCTGCATTGCACCGTTTTTGTATATGCTGATCATGTCCTTTACGCATTCTACGACACTGATGATTTCGTGGGGCGATGTGAATTTTACAGATTTTACAAACTATGAGCATGTATTTGGAAAGAGTGGATTTTTCCGCTCGCTAATGAATAGTGTAATCGTTGTCGGTTGTTCCTGCTTTTTCAACTGTGTGATTGCTTCCATGGCAGCATACGGATTTGAGAAAAAACATTTCTGGGGAAAAGAATTTCTTTTTAAAGTGTATATGCTCACACTAATGATTCCAGGGCAGGTTACTATGATTCCGGTATTTATTATTATGAAGAAATTAGGGCTTCTCAACACATATTTTGCGCTGGTAGTGATTATCTTAAATGCGTTTGGTGTATTTTTGATCCGGCAGTTTATGGAAAGTGTTCCGGATGAACTTTTAGAGGCGGCAAAGGTGGATGGCTGCCCGGAATACAAGATCTTTATCAATATCGTAATTCCGCTGATCAAACCAGTTCTTGTGTCACTTGTCGTATTTACTTTTGTGACTTCATGGAATGATTTTATGTGGCCGCTTGTATCCACAACCGATTCTTCTATGTACACATTGACTGTTGCATTGTCATTGTTAAAGACACAGTATCAGACAAATTATGGGCTTATTTTGGCGGGAGCAACCGTGTCATTTATCTTCCCGTTTATCTTGTATGCATTTTTGCAGAAGCAGTTTGTAGAAGGTATTGCACTTAGCGGAGTGAAAGGATAAAATAGACGAAAAAATTCAGAGTGATGAGGCTCAGAAAGAGAGGAAAAGGAATGAAATATTTCAGAATCAAAATGGTATCTGCAATGGAAAAGGTGTTTGCAGATAAGGAACCATCAGGAGAGGGAAACCTTGCAAGACTGACTGCATTGAAAGGGGAAACCGTATCTTTTCAGATTGCTTATTACTGGGCGGGAAATGGAAAAGAGAGAGGAAAGGTGGAAGTGATATCTCCAATTAGAAATCAAGTGGATGTCCGTCTTGTACAGCTTGTACCATGTGAATATCCATGTCATATGAGCAGGGATGAAGATTACCTTACTACAGCACCGGGGCTATATCCGGATCTTTTGACCAAGATTCCTGAACTTGGATTTCCTATGGTGAGCGGACAATGGAGAAGTTTGTGGATCGATGTAGAGATTCCTGAAGACATCCAGGCGGGGGAATATCCGTTGGAGATTCGTCTAACGCATGGAGAAGATCTTATCGGCAAACTGGAAGTGTTCTGTGAAGTGATTGACCAGGTGCTTCCAAAACTTCCAGTTCCGCGTACAGAATGGTTTCATACAGACTGTCTTGCAGACTACTATCAACTGGAAGTATTTTCAGATGAATATTGGGAAGTTGTAGAAAATTTTGTGAAGACAGCAGTAAAACGAAACTGCAACATGCTTCTGACACCAGTATTTACTCCGCCGCTTGATACGGCAGTGGGAGGAGAAAGACGTACGGTACAGCTTGTTGACGTAAAGGCAGAGGGAAACCAATACACATTTGGATTTGCAAATTTTGAAAAGTGGGTGAGCATGTGCCAGAGATGTGGAATAGAATATTATGAGATTTCTCATTTGTTCTCCCAGTGGGGAGCAGTTGCAGCGCCGAAGATTGTAGGAGAGAAAGATGGGGAATTGGTGAAGTTATTTGGATGGGATACGGATGCCTCTGGAGAGGCGTATAAAAATTTCCTGCATCAATTTCTGACGGCACTCAAAGAAGAGATGGACAGACTTGGGATTCGCGAGAAAGTATATTTCCATATTTCTGATGAACCCCAGATGACACAGATTGATTCTTATCGTGCAGCAAAGCAGGTTGTAGCAGAGGATTTAGAAGGATGCATCGTATTTGATGCGCTGTCTGATTATGATTTCTATAAGGAAGGACTGGTCAGCCAGCCGGTATGTGCATTGAATCATATGGAACCATTTTTAGAAGACCGACCGGAAAAGTTATGGGGATATTACTGTACTGGACAGTATGAAGATGTATCAAATCGTTTCATTGTACAGCCTGGATATAGGACAAGAATCTTAGGGGTGCAGATGTACAAATATCAGTTGGATGGATTCCTTCACTGGGGATATAATTTCTATAATTCAGAGAAATCGCTCTATCCGATTGATCCATACCGCTGTACGGATGCATCTGGAGCATTTCCATCGGGCGATCCGTTCCTTGTATATCCAGGGGCAGACAGAAAACCTGAAGAATCTATCCGTCTGATGCTGATGGATGAGGCAATGAATGATCTGAGAGCCATGTATCTGTTGGAGGGTCTGACAGACCGAAATACAGTTCTGAAATGTATAGAACGGACACAGGACGAAGAAGTGACGTTTAAGAAATATCCGAGAAGTATTTCTTATCTGACTGATTGCAGAGAGCGGATAAATGCGGCAATCCGCACAGCTACTCAGAAAAAGATTTAATGGAACGGTGATACTGGGAAGGGGTCATTCGTGTATAATTTTTAAATTGCAGCGAAAAATACTGATAAGATGAGTAACCGAGCAGGTTTGCAATCTGCGAATAGTTGTAGCGGTTCTCGCGGATCAGCTTTTTCGCTGCTTCTATTTTTAGCCAGGAAAAGTATTCCATGACACCACATCCTTTTTTCTTATGAAAAATATTTTGCAGGTGGGAACGTCCAATCATATTATCTTTGCAGATCTGTGCGACAGTCAGATGCTCCGAGATATGTTGATTTAAATATTGGACTACCTGACTGAGAAAAATATCGTGGTTGCGGTGTAACATCGGATGTTCGGCCTGCTCATAGGCGAAGAGGGGTTCTTCTTCTGAATATCGACGAAACAGGCTGATCAGCATAGATTCCAATGAAATCTTGATGATTTGTTCACTTCCGAATGCAGTGTGTGGATAACGTTCTAGTTTGCATATATACGGATTGTTCAAAGGTGTATAGAATGTTTTCTTTGCTTCTGTGAGAATCTGACCAAGATAAAATCCTTCAGTAGCATTGATTGTGACAATCCGATCACGGAAAAAATCCATGCAGGAAGCATCACAATCAAAAGAAATAACGATTAGGTTTGGTGCGATCTGCCCGTTTGCTCTCAGCGCATGGAATTCATTTGGTTTATGAAAAATCATCTCACCTTTCTCCAGGACAAGATTCTGATCTCCGGCGGTGACTTCAATTACTCCATTGTCTACACAGAGCAGTTCCCAGAAATCGTGGGACTCCCCTTCGTAGACAAAATCTTTTGTATATTCAAAATAATGGATTGAGTAGATTTCTGTGATCACAAGATTCTCCATAAGAGAAATACTTTCATAAGCGCTCATTTGATTTTCATCTCTCCTTTAAAATGTTCAGCATAAAAAGCAGATATTAAAAATAGTTATTTATCCGAAAAATGGATGTTATAAGAAAAATAGCAGGGTTCAGAGACTGTGCTGTTTGTCAGTAAATGGACAAATAGCAGCTGCCTTTGAACCCAACGTATATAAATTTATACTATTTTATGAGAAGAGAGATGTCAAGAAAAATAGGGAATTAAATTCTATAAAAAATGATTTTGTGGCATATTTTCAAAGAAATAGAGAATGAAATACCCTAAAAATTTTTTGCCTTTTCCGCAAAAGTTGTTGTGACAAGATCTTTGTAAGGAACACGGGTTTTTAGTTCGCCGGAATCTTCCAGGATATCTTGAAGAAGTTCAAAGCTTTCTTCCTCAAAAACGAGATTGTTTTTCCAGGTATCCTGATCATAGTATCTTGTTACGATTGCTGTAATCGTATCGAGATCCGTTTCTTTGAATTGGGGAGCGATGACTTCGGCGATTTCTTTTGGAGAGTGAGCACGCACAAAATTCATTCCTTTTTGAAGGGCATTTGTAAATTTTTGAATGGTCTCAGGATTCTTTTTGAGATAGCTTTGTTTGGCACAGAACGCAGTGTATGGAACATAGCCGCTGTCAGTTCCGAGAGAAGCTACCACGTGTCCTTTTCCACCAGTTTCCAGAGAAGTAGCATGAGGTTCAAATTCTACAGTGAAATCTGAATCATCCTCAGAAAAAGCTGCTGCAGTAGAGCCAAAGTCAATATTCTGATTGATCTCTAGATCTTTGGCAGGGTCAATGCCATTCTGGCGGAGAATATACTCAAATACCATCTCCGGCATACCACCTGTCGCCATTATTATAATGTAAATATTTGTCCGATAATTGTTCAGAAGTCATTTGAACCGGTAAATCCGGCAGGTATTGATGCATCAATACCGCAAGTTCTTCTTTTGTTTTCACAATATTGTAAGGTTTCAGCGGATTATCCGTATCTTCCAAAATTCCCCATTCTTTCATCAGATTGATATAAGGTAAGATACTTTGTTTCGTTTTCTTAAATCCCAATGCTGTGATATGTTCTGACAAGTATTTTGCAGATGTATATCCACGTTCATCTTCTATAATCAGCTTCATTACAAGAGCGATTACAGTATTTTCCCGGCGATTCATCTCATCAGCAGGACTGTAATTGATTAAATCAGACAAACCATATTTTAAAGTAATTTCTGGCATTCCCTCTTTATCTACGTCAATTCTCTCAATCAACAGTTCAATATCTCTTCGGTCAAGAGTTCCACCTGCAATGATTTTATCAACTACATCCAATGCGTTTCTCAATTTGTCCTTTACATCCGGTGTTTCTATAGTAGTTTCGTTCAGTTCTTTTTCCTGCATCTCCAAACCATGAATCTGCGACAGTAAATCCTTTTGCATAGAATCATAGGTTTCATAGATCAAATCCTCATTTTCAGATGCTATGGATAAATCTTTTATTTTTTGTGTTAAAAGTACCTTTAGTTGATTTTTTCGGTTTTGAATTTCTTCCTGAATGTCCTGTCGTTTTTCTGCCAGCGTTTTCTTTTCTGCCTCAAAGTCCCTCATATCATATGTGGAAATCACTTCACAAAGCGCTTCTCTGCACAGTTTAATATAATTCAGCACATCTTCCATCAAATCATTTTCCTCAATCAGATGCGCTTTCTCACAATACCGCCTACCTTTTGTATTATAGGTAGTACAAATATAATATTTTCTTTCTCTGCTGGATGTTTGACGCTTAATCGGTGTCAAACGACTTCCACAATCTTTACAAAACAAACAGCTTCCAAAAGGATTGGGAATTTCTGAACCAATCCATTCCCCCCTACTTCCACGATAATTCGTGCGATTACGCTTTTCCTTTAATTCCTGTACAAGAGAAAAAGTGGCTTTATCAATAATTGCCGGATGATGATCTTCAAAAATACACTGTTCTTCTTTTGGAACACGTTTATCCTTTCCATGTACTGTATTTCTGGCACGTTTTCTTAAACGAAAAGTTCCAATGTAAAAATCATTATCTAATAATTCTTTCACCATGCTGTCAGACCAAATGGTTGCGACTTTCTTTTTACTTATGCGACCTTCTTCAATTTCTCGTTCTCGCTGTACCATAGAAGGCGTTGGGATACCCTGGTCGGTCAAATAATTTGCTATTTTGCGATAACCGGATCCGGAGATATATAGATCGTAAACCATTTTGATAAATTTTGCCTCTTTGGGAACGATTTTGATGATACTTTTGTCTTTCGTATCCCGACAATATCCGAAAGGTGGTTTTGTCATAAGAGTGCCTTCTTTTTGTCTAGCTCCGATCGCTCTTTTGATTTTCTTACTGGTATCTTTTACATAACGCTCATTGAACCATGTTTTAATTCCAATGGTGTCGTCGCTGGAATCAAAAGAATCGTAATTATCATCAATGACAATGAGATGTTTTCCCCGTTCCTGAAATTCATCCAAAAGCAAAAGAACCTTCGCATTATGTCTGCCAAGACGCGAGAAATCTTTCACATATACGGTATCAATATCTTTATCCAAATCAGCCATCATCTGTTGAAATCCCGGCCTGTCAAAAATATAACCTGATACTCCGTCATCTTCATACCATCGGTCAATAACCATTCCATGGTCAGATGCATACTGATTGATAATTAACTTCTGATTTTCTATAGAAACATAATTTCGCTTATCGTCATCTCTTGAAAGACGCACATATCCAGCATTCATGTCCTCATCCTTTCTGAAATATTGTTTATAGAATAATGTAATATAATTATATATCGAAAAATCTTTTTCGTAAACGGATTCTCATATAATTTTACAATGAATTATATTACTGTGAACAGTAATATAACTATGGAAAACATGCTTTGCGAGTTTTCCAAGTTATCGCGGTAGTCGCCAAGGTCTCGTACAAGCACTGACTTTGGCTCGTTACTCGCGTAAATAAGGGCGAGAGAATGTCTCCCGCCCATAGAAATTACTGATTGATTTCTTTTATATGGTTTCGAATCAACGCTTTTATTCCATTATGTATATTTTTATCCGGCTGCCCATCCGCAAACGTGACAACCCGAAAACCTATTTTCCTATATTTCTCCTTATCTGCCTCAAAGTCTTCTGAAGATGTATAATCTGTTCGCCACAAGTAATATGTAGGTTTCTGCAGAGCTATCACACTCTTTCTATTTCTGATGTCTATACTAAGATATAAACATCAGATTGTTTTTGTGCCTGTCTGCTCTATAATATTTTCAGTCTGACTTGATTCGGCAGTAGCAAAAAAGGTTTTCATTTTTCCCATTTTTTCATGAGCAATATCACTCCGATAGCTAGAACCGCCAACATATAACGGAACACACATTTCTAAAATACGATCATAAATTCGTTTTTTTTCTATATTCGTTTCTTCTTTTAATTGTTTTATCGGAAGATTGGTAGTTACGATTAATGGTCTGCCAGAGCGATATCTTCGGTCAATTACACTGAATACAATTCCAAGAGCATACTCAGAACTTCGTTCTGTGCCAAGATCATCCAAAATTAAAAGTTCATATTGCGCCAGAGCATTGATATATTCTGTTTTATCCTCTAATGAAAACATATCATCAATAATTGTATTAAAATTTGTCATCTTCACAGTAATTTCCCGATTCAAAAGTGCGTTGGCAATGCAACCGGCTATGTAACTCTTTCCGGTTCCTATTGGTCCCCACAAGAGAAAACCAATATGATTTTTCTTCATAGCATTCCAATTTGCTGTGTATTCTTTGGCCTTCTCGATGGTAGTAGTCTTTTCTGCCAGTTCAAAATTCCAATCATACATTCGTGGTTCTTCAAAACAGATTTTTCTATTTCTTTCCACTAATTCGCAATGTTCTCTTTCTTTATATGCCTTTTCTTCTGCTTCACGTTTTTGACGGATACATGCACATTGTCTAAAATGTTTTTTCATACCAAGAATACTATCTGGAGGGAAAAATGCCTCTACAGGTTCTCCACAAATCTTGCAATATGCTAATCCATCTGCACCTAAATATGTGTTTTCCTGCTTTATCATAGACTGTCGCCCTCCTCATATTCGTAATTTACTCCAATCTTATTACTAAAATTATATTTTTCTTTTACTTTACTAGGTGGCACGTTTTCGACCATAGAAGAGGCTGTTTTCCGACCGAATGAAGGACAGCTTTTCATCCCAATGGAAGTTGTATTTTCGTCTGTCTGCTTTACAACCGGTTCAGAAATCAACTCTATACAGGGGATTCGCATATATAAATGATTTGGTTTTGAAAATCCTCCGGAACTGCGAATCAACAATCCATACTCATCTAATTCCTTCATGGCAGCCTTTACAGAAGTACAACATTTTCCCCATTTCAAAGAAATTTCTGTAATCGGAAAGACGAAATATACATATCCGTCTTCATTGAGCCAATGGTTTTTCTGTGAAATTCTGGCTCTGTCATATAACAGCATATAAAGTAATTTTGCATTTTGAGAGAGTGGTAGCTCTAACAAAAATTTAGGGAACTGATAATAGGGAAGTATCTTTTCCGTTTCCATCATATGGTGGTAGAATATAAATAGTACAAAATAAACATGACCATTTTCAATAAATATTATATGATAGTCATAGAGCAAG